>JAUWNP010000069.1 GCA_030612585.1 Anaerolineae bacterium | reverse complement strand
TGATCTGTCTCGCGTCGATCGCTTCTTGGCGCGGTTTGTTTGGCAACACAAGGTCACCAAGTCTGGGCAGGTTTCGATCGGTGAATCGGTCTACTACGTCGGTAACACGTACGGCGGCAAACAGGTCACGGTGCGCTTCGCCCCGAAAGATCGACACTTCGCCTTTACGCATCCGCAAACTGGCAAAGTGCTGAAGCGCTGCCCGGCAAAGAAATTGGACGTGCCAACTATCACTGGCTTGGACCCTGAAGATGTACTGCAATTGTCGCAACCTTTTCAACTTCCATTACCTTGGTAGGGGTATACCTGTTCTGGACTATCGGGGGTATACCATTAATGGACTCTACAGAACAATGAACAATGAACAGAGTCAGATCAGAGGGGATTATCGCATCTTTGTGGGTGCCTTTCCAACTGGCGATCTGACCGAGCGCATCCAGACCCTGTGCCATTACGGCCCCGCCACTCTGGAGAACTAAGCGGAAATGTTTGCCTGGTGGTGCTACATCCAGCGGGTTGACCTGGTCGGGACAGGAGGAAAGCCGTGATGAACCACAGGCAGAGAGTCCTGACGGCCTTGTGTCATCAGGAACCGGACCGAGTGCCCATTGACCTGGGTGGCACGGTAGATAGCACGATTGTCTTTTCCCACATCTCTGGTAAACTTCCATCCCGCTGCCATTGGGCAGCGATTTTGTGACGGGGGGTGGGTAGTTATGAAACGACTGCAACGATGGTTGCTTTTGATCTGGGTGTGCGCGGTATGTCTCGTCGCGGCTGCCTGCGCGCGCTCCGCGCCGGAACAACTGTCTGGGGAAGGCGGAGCCGCCAAGCCCGTGGAATCCTCCGCCCCTGCCGCTCCTATGGCGGCTTCGCCCCTGGCCCTCTCTCCCTCGCCCGCCTACCCCGGCACCTACGCAGGTACTCCCACGCCCAACCCGACGCCCGCCAGCCGCTCCGACGACCCGGGCGTGGAATCGTACGTCGTGCAGCCGGGCGAGACGCTGGGCCTGATCGCCGCCGTGTTCGGCTGTACTGTCGAGGAGATCGTCGCTGTCAATGGCCTGCCCGACGAGGACAGCATCAGCATCGGCCAGACACTCGTCATCCCCATCGCTGCCACTGAGACCGGCCCGGCTCTCAAGTTGGTCCCCGATAGCGAACTGGTCTACGGCCCAGCCTACGTCCACTTTGACCTGGAAGGCTTCGTGGCCGGGCGGGGAGGCTACCTGGCGGACTACGCTGAGGAGGTCGAGGGCCGCCTGCTCACGGGGGCAGAGATCGTCCAACTTGTATCGCAGCGCTTCAGCGTGGGGCCACGGGTGCTGCTGGCGCTTCTGGAACTGCAAGCCAGGTGGGTCACCGATCCGCAGCCCGCTGCTGGGACGCTCGTCTACCCGCTGGGTCACGTCCAGGATTACCACGAGGGGCTGTTCCAGCAATTGAGTGGGGCGGCAGTGTGGCTCAACGAGGGCTACTACGGCTGGAAGCGGGGCGACGGCGTGACGGTGCGTTTGACCGATGGGAGCCGCGCCGCCATCGCGCCGGGGCTCAACCCAGGCACTGCCGGTGTGCAGAACTGCCTGGCCGAACTCTGTATCACCTGGGACGAGTGGCTGGCGCTGACCGGCCCTGACGGCTTCTTGGTCACCTACGAGTCTCTTTTCGGCAACCCTTTTGCCTACACGGTGGACCCGCTGGTGCCGCCTGGCCTGGTGCAGCCGGGGTTGCGGTTGCCGTGGGAGTCTGGACACACCTGGTACTTCACCGGCGGCCCCCACGGGGGGTGGGGGAGTGGCAGTGGCCGCGCTGCGCTCGACTTCGTGCCGGGCGCCGCGTCGCTGGGCTGCGCGCCCGCGCCCGAGTGGGTCACGGCCTCCGCGCCGGGGCTGGTGCTGCGCAGCGAGAATGGCGAGGTGTGGATGGACCTGGACGGCGATGGCTTCGAGCAGAGTGGGTGGGTGCTGCTCTACCTGCACATTTACGCCGAAGACCGCGTCGAACCGGGCACTTACCTGCAGCGCGGGCAGCGCATTGGGCATCCCTCCTGCGAAGGGGGGGCCTCCGACGCGACGCACCTCCACTTCGCCCGCCGCTACAACGGCGAGTGGATCCCCGCCGGCAGCGGGCTGGTGCCGATGGTGCTTTCGGGCTGGACGGCCCACGAAGACGTGATGCCTTATGATGGCACGCTGACCCGTGGCGACGAGGTGCGCACCGCCTATGAGTGCTGGGAGGATGAGCTCAACGGCCTGGTCTCCGACAACGGGCCGTAGGGCGCATAGAGAACTTTGTAGTCAAGTTTGTAGTCAAGAGTGAGGCAGAAGGAGAGTGTGTGGGTGGCAAAGCGAGGGGAAGTAGCCGAAATGGCGATTCGAGAGTGGCTGATCTGGGCAATGGCACTACATTGGTGTCCAGGCTCAAGAAGGCGATAATTCAGACTCTTCCAATAGCAAAAGAAGTCGAAGTGCCTACCTATGAAAAAGATAGGGTCGGCGACGTCAAGCGGTGGGACGAGCGTGATATCGTATTTGCTCGGAAAGACCTCTTTCGTTACTTTGGCACGGATACTCCAGAGTATAAAGCCTACTATGAAGCGCATCCGGAGTATCTGGAATACGATACAAGGGTTGGCAACCTGCCCGGCCTGGGGAAAACGGGTGGAGTTGATCTTCCAATGTTCGAGGCTCAGTTTGCTGTGGTCGCGAAAATTGGTACCGAGTTCTTTGTCAACGGGGAACCGGCTCCCCATAAAATCGAGATCCCACCAGAGCGCGCGGCCAAGAAGGTGAAGGCACTCGCTCGATTTCTGGGGGCCGACCTGGTGAGGATTGGTCCCCTGCGCCAAGAGTGGGTTTACACTCACGTTGGCCGGTCGGTTGGTAACAGGGAAGGCTACCAACGATGGGGTACACAAGTTGACCTCGGCCACCACACCAATGTCATTGCAATGGCCTTCCAGATGGATTACCGTCTGTCCCAAACCGCCCCAGACTTTCCGACCTTGCTGGCCACGGCCAAAGGGTATGCCATTGGCGCCTGGGTATCAATTCAACTGGCCGAATACATCCGTATGCTAGGCTATTCCGCTCGGGCTCATCATCTGAACAACTACCGAGTGATTGCGGTGCCGGTCGCCGTGGACTGTGGTTTAGGCGAACTCTCCCGCGCCGGTTACCTGATCACCAGAGAATTCGGATTGGGAGTTCGCTTGGCCATCGTTACCACAGATCTGCCTTTGGCGCATGACAAACCCGTTGACATCGGCGTCCAATCCTTTTGTGAACACTGCAGGATCTGCGCGGAAGCATGTCCCATTGGCGCCATTCCCACGGGCGACAAGATCGAGTTCAATGGCATCAAAAAGTGGAAGATAGACGAACAAAAATGCTATCGCTACTGGCACGCGGTAGGTACAGACTGTAATGTCTGCATGGTCTCCTGTCCTTGTAAAACGCCCAGGAACTGGCTCCACAAATCTATGTCTTCGCTGGCTACCATAAGAGGCCCGCACCAATTGCTGATGACGTGGGCGGCTCGGCTGTTCTACGGCAAACTTGAGAGCGCGCCCCGCCCTGATTTCATTGATCCTCATAAGCGCTGAAATTTAGCGAAGGATGATACCGATATTTGTTATGAGGGCCACGTAGCGCGTGCGGCTCACTCGATGCCGCAGGCATCTTTTGTGCTTTCGGGCATCGCCGCCGGTCAAGCGCCAGCACCCTTGCCGAATTCCTCGCGCAGCGCGTCACGGTTGGCCGCAGCAGGCACGTACTCACTCGTCAAGCGGATGGCTCCCTGGCGGCAGACGTCCTGACACTGCCCGCAGTAGGCACAGCGGTCGTGGTAGTGGATCAGGTGGAACTCCTCGCGGCCCTTCGACCCTTCGGCTTTGCTCAGGGCAAGCCCCTCGGCTTTGTTCAGGGCGTCGCTCTTGCGCTCCAGTTCCAGCGCGAAGGCCGGGCAGTCGCGCACGCACGCCCCACAGCCCGTGCACAGCGCTGGCTCAATGGTCACCTTGCCCCGGAAGTAGGGGGGCAACTCCAGTGGCCCGAAGGGGTAGCGCACCGTGATCGGCCGGGTGAACAGCGTGCGCCATAGTTCCGGCAACAGGTAGACCAGCGAATGAAGACGGGACATTCTACCCGACTCCGTTTTGGCGTGGTTCCGCCCCCACCCCCGGCCCCTCCCCCAACTCTGGGGGAGGGGAGTCCTTCCCCCCCAAAGTTGGGGGGGACTGGGGGGGGGCGGCAGTTGATCTCATTCCAGAATCCTCAGAAACAACGGGGTAAAGGCCAACGATACCGTAGCCATCAACTGCACCAGGATGTCGAGTGTGGGGCCGGCGGTATCCTTGAGCGGATCGCCCACCATATCGCCGATGACACTGGCCTTGTGTGCCAATGAGCCCTTGCCGCCCAACTCTCCCGCCTCGATCATTTTTTTAGCGTTGTCCCAGGCGCCGCCGGCGTTGGCCATAAAGAGGGCCAGGAAAATGCCACAGACGATGCATCCGGCCAGCAGTCCGGCCAACGCCTCCCGGCCCAGGACAAAGACGGTGATAAAGGGGATACTGATGGCCAGCAGGCAGGGCAGCACCAACTGGCCCAGAGCGCCCCGGGTGGCAATGTCCACACAGCGTGAGTAGTCTGGCTGCACTTTGCCTTCCAGCAAGCCGGCCATCTCCCGGAATTGCCGCCGCACCTCGAGCACCATCAACTGCGCCGTGCGCCCCACCGATTTGATCACCATCGCCGAAAAGAGCGCCGGTAGCACTCCGCCGATCAACAACCCAGCCATTACTCTGGGCTCCCGGATGTCGAGGTGCACGATGTGTGCCGCTTCGGAATAGGCGGTGAGGAGAGAGAGGGCCGCAGCAGCGGTGGCACTGGCGGCGAAGGCTTTGCCGATGGCGGCCGTGGTGTTGCCCACCGCGTCCAGACGATCGGTAGTGTCCCGGATCTTCGAGGCCTGATTGCTCATCTGGGCAATGCCACCTGCGTTGTCGGCGATGGGGCCGTAGGCGTCCAGGGACAAATTGAGGCCCATAATGGAGAGCATGCCTAAGCCGGAGAGGGCGATGCCGTAGAGTCCGGCGAAGTGATGGGCCACGACCAAACCCAGCCCCAGCAAGATCATGGAGAGTACGGTGCTTTCCAGGCCCACGGCCAGGCCGGCGATGATGTTGGTCGCTGCCCCCGCCTCGCTGGAGACGACGATAGAGCGGAGCGGTTTCTTGTAGGTGTAGTATTCGGTGTTCAGACCGATGAGCACTCCCACCACCAGGCCGGATGTGGCCGCGTAAAATGGCCCCAGATATCCCAGGTAGAAGTGGGATAGGAACAGGATGCCGAGCAACGAGAGCGCCCCGCTGGTCAGCAGACCTACTCTCAGGAGTGCATCCGGCCGGATCACGTCTTTCCGAGCAAGCGTCTTCACAATCAGAACACCCAGCGCCGAGGCCACGATGCCCATAGCCACCAGCAACAGGGGGAAGACGAGACCTTTTTCACCCAGGTATAGGACCCCGGTGCTCTGAGCCGTAGCCCCTATGATGAGGGAGGTGACAACTGTGTCGGTGTAGGACTGGTTCAGGTCCGATCCCAATCCGGCCACGTCACCCACGTTGTCACCCACCAGGTCGGCGATCACGGCAGCGTTGCGCGGGTCGTCCTCGGGAATGCCCACCTCTACCTTGCCCACCAGGTCGGCCCCCATGTCGGCCGCCTTGGTGAAGATGCCGCCCCCGATGCGGATGAAGATGGCCACGAAACTGGCGCCCATCGAGTAGCCGGTGATGACCGTCAGGGGGTCGGGGGTGGAGGGCAGGAGATCGAAGAGCAGATATACTCCCGAAATGCCCAGTGCGCCCAGGCTGACCACGGCCATGCCCATCACCGCCCCCCCGGAGAAGGCCACGTGCAGGGCTTTGCTCAGACCACCTCTGGCGGCAAAGGTGACGCGGCCGTTGGCCCGGGTGGCGATGCTCATGCCGATGAAGCCAGAGAGGGCAGCACAAAGCGCCCCGATGAGAAAGGTGAACGCGACGTACACGTTCAGCGCCAGGGCCAGAAAAACGGCGAAGGGCAGGGCCGTCAACCCCATCACACGATATTCCCGCCGCATGAAGGTCGTCGCCCCGACCTGGATAGCGCGGGAGATGGTGGTGATTTCCGGTGGGCCAGGGTCGTTCTTCAGAGTGCTGTGGGCCAGGTAGAGGCTGAAGAGCAGCCCCAGGAGGCCCGTGCCGGGGACGACAAGCAGGATGATACTATTCATGTTGGCTTTGCTCCTATTCGTAATGATGCCGTTCGGCCAACATTGCTCACAGCCACCGTCCCCGGGAGCGTCTTATGTCAAGCACTAGATTGTATGGGCCGCCCACGAGACGGGGACTGAGAGCATAATTTGCAGACCCCGGCTGGCATGCACGTGTCATTGATCTGCTACGAAGTCCCGTACTCGCCAGCCGAGGTTCGCCTGCCACTGAGAGCGCCAGATGAACACCCTTCTGCAGATTAGGGAAGTGAGGTGACGCATTCAAAAGCACCCCACTGTTGTCCGGCAGTGGGGTGTTGCCTTTCCATGAGTACCTGCCGCCAGCAGAGACTCCGCCACACCCTGCGGCGTGAGCGCCTGGCCCTGGACGGCAGCCTTTTGTCCAGGCTGTACCCGGCGCTATCCAGGTGGCTGTGGCGCGCGCTGGTGAGATAAGGCTGTTCCAGAAAAATAATATCCCAATGTCATTCTGAGCGGAACGCCGCGTAGCGAAGAATCTCATGCCACGGTGCCTTAAAGCCTACCCAGGGCGAGATTCTTCGCTACGCTCAGAATGACACGCTGCAAGATGGGATACTTTAAATTCTGGAAGCTCCTAACCCATTGTGCGGAATGTCAGCTTTGGGCCAGTGGCTCCTCCGCCAGCGCCCGGCTGGCGTGGGCCACCAGCGGCTGCACCAGGTTGACGAACTCCATCGGGATGACGAACTTGGTCGCTGCCCCCTCGCCCAGCGCTTTGCGCGCCTCCAGGTATTGCAGCGTCAGCGTCTTGCTGTCAACCCCCTGCGCCACCTTGAAGACCTCGTTGAGCGCCAGCGCGAATCCCTCGGCGCGCAAAATGGCCGCCTGCCGGTCGCCCTCGGACTGGAGGATGGTCGCCTGTCGCTCTCCCTCGGCGCGCAGGATGATCGCCTGCCTCTCACCTTCGGCCACCATGACCACCGCCTCGCGCTTGCCGTCGGCCTCGGTCACCATGGCGCGCCGGTTCCGCTCGGCCGCCATCTGGCGGGTCATGGCCTCCTCGATGGCGCGCGGCGGGATGACCTCGCGGATCTCGACCGCCATCACCCGGATGCCCCAGCGGTCGGTGACTGTGTCCAGTTTTTCGTGCAGGACTTTGTTGATCTCGTCCCGCCTGGAGAGCACGTCGTCCAGCACCATCGCGCCCACCACCGCCCGCAGCGTGGTGATGGCCAGGCCGCGCGCTGCGCCGGTAAAGTTCTCCACTTCCAGCACACTGCGCACCGGATCGATGACTTTATCGTAGACCAGAAAGTCAATCGAAACCGAGGCGTTGTCGGCAGTGATGCAGGTCTGGGGTGGCACGTCAAAAAAGACTTCACGCAGGTCAACCATCACCCCCCGGTCCACGAAGGGGATCAGGAAAATCAGCCCTGGCCCTCTGGGGCCGACGCAGCGCCCCATCCGGAAGACGACCAGCCGGCGGAATTCCGGCACGATGCGCACCGCCATCGCCAGCACGGTCACGGCCAACAGCGACAACAATGCAATCACAATTCCAGTTCCCGTTATCATTATGTACCTCCTTGATTTTCTCGTTCTTCCTCTTTAGGTTCAACCCGTGCGACGTGCAGCCGCACACCAACGATGCCCACGACCTGCACCGGCTCGCCGGCCCGGATCCCCTCTTCGACGGCCACGGCGCTCCAATCCTCCAGTTCGACGCGCACCTGCCCCTCTGGCATCAGGTCGGTGCAGGCGACGCCGCGCCGGCCCACCAGCCGCTCCGCGCCGGACTGTGGCGGCAGGCGCTTGGCGGTGATGATGGCCCGCAACACCAGGAAACTGAAGGCCAGGATACCCAGCGACATTGTGCCAATCAGCCACGGGCTCACGCGCAGGTCGGGCGCGGCGGGCGAGGTAGGGGTGAAGGGGGAGAAGAGCAGCAGAGAGCCCAGGATAAACGGCACCAACCCGGCGACGGTCACGATGGCCTCCGTCTCCGTGAGCAGCCCGATGGCAAAGAACACGACCGCCAGCGCCAGCAGCGCCACGCCAGCCCAGTTGACGGGCAGGCTGCCCAGCGCCATAAAAGCCAGGATGAAGCAGACGACGCTGGCGATCCCGGGCACACTCAGTCCCGGGTCGGACAGTTCGGCCATCAGGCAGAGGGTGCCGATGGAGAGCAGCAGGTAGGCGATGTTGGGGTCAGTGATGACGTGCATGAAGCGCTCGATCAGGTTCATAGGATGGCGCTCCACCGGCATGCCCTCGGTGCGCAACACGACCGTCCCCCACGCCATAGTGACGCTGCGGCCATCTAGTTGGCGCAGCAGGTCGTCGAGGTCGTTGGCAACCAGGTCAATGATGTTCTGCTCCAGCGCCTCGTCTGCGGTGACGGAGAGATTCTCGCGCACGGCGCGCTCGGCCCATTCTGCGTTGCGCCCGCGTGCGGTGGCCACGCTGCGCACCAGCGCCGCCGCATCGCTGGTCATCTTTTCTTCCATCTCCTCGCTGATCTCGACCTCGCTCCCCAGGGGGACGGGATGGGCGGCGCCGATGTGCGTGGCCGGGGCCATCGCCGCCACGTTGGCCGCCAGGGTGATGAACATGCCGGCCGACGTGGCCCGCGCGCCGCGCGGCGCGACGTAGACCACCGTCGGCAGCGACGACTCGAGCAAAGCCTGCACCATCTCCCGCATTGAGGACTCCAGGCCGCCGGGTGTATCGAGCACCAGCACCACCACCCCCGCCGCCTGTTGCCCGGCGAGGCGCAACGTGCGGTCGAGATACCGCGCCGTGAGCGGGTTGATCACCCCCTGCACCTCAATGACGATGACCGGCCTCTCATCCGGCTGTGCCATGGCCGGCAGGCTGGCCAGCAGAAAGAGTGCCAATAGCGTCAAACTGAGTACGCGCTTCATCGTTCCCTCCCCCGTGTCCCTAAGTATATCACCAACGGTGGGGCGTGTCAACACCACGCACGCCCCCCTTTCATCCCCCCCAATGGGGGGGAGAAGCGCCAGCATCTTTACCGAACTCCTCGCGCAGCGCGTCGCGGTCAGCCGCAGCGGGTACATACTCGCTCGTCAATCGGATGGCTCCCTGGCGGCAGACGTCCTGACACTGCCCGCAATAGGCGCAGCGGTCGTGGTAGTGGATCAGGTGGAACTCCTCGTGGCCCTTCGACCCTTCGGCTTTGCTCAGAGTGTCGCTCTCACGCTCCAGTTCCAGCGCGAAGGCCGGGCAGTCGCGCACGCACGCCCCACAGCCCGTGCACAGCGCTGGCTCAATGGTCACCTTGCCCCGGAAATAGGGGGGCAACTCCAGCGGCCCGAAGGGGTAGCGCACCGTGATCGGCCGGGTGAACAGCGTGCGCCATAGTTCCGGCAGCAGGTAGACTAGCGAATGAAGACGGGACATCTATCTAACTCCGATCCAGATTATGGCCAACATTTGCAGCAGCGCCAGTGGCGCCAGCACCCGCCAGCCGAGGTTTGCCAGTTGGTCAATGCGCAGCCGGGCGTAGAGCACGCTAGCCACCGACAGGATGAGCAAGATCAGCAGGGCCTTGATGCCGAAGATCAGCGTGGCCGGGATGATCAGCCAGTTGCCGCAGCCACCCAGGAAGAGATTGACCAGCAGGAAAATACCGACCACCATCTGCATGTGCAGCGTGAGGTACCATAGTGCCAGTTTGCGCCCACTGAACTCGGTCAGCGGGCCAGCGCCGATCTCTGATTTGGCCTTGGGAATGTCGAAGGGCGATCGTTTTAGTTTGCCGATCAGCCCGACGAGCGCCAGCAGGAAGCCCAGGGGCTGCACGAGCACCATCCAGGCCGTCTGCGACTGCTGCGCGGCGATGCGCGAGATGGACCAGGAACCGCTGAGGATGGCCGGGCCGCAGAGCGCCATCAGGAAGGGCACCTCGTAGGCAAAGTATTGCAGCAGTGAGCGGTTGCCGCCGACGATGCTGAAGACGCTGACGGAGAGCCAGCCGGCCAGGAAGTAGGCCAGCGCCGGAATACTGAGCAAGAAGAGCACCACGATCAAATCGCCCTCAAAGGCACTGCTCGCCCGTCCGCCGACAGGGATGTACAGCGCGGCGGTCAGCACCGCCGTCAGTGACACCAGCGGCAGCGCCGCGCAGGCCAACTCGTGGGCCCCGACGGGCAGCGTGTCCTCCTTGACCATTAACTTGATAAAGTCGGCCAGCGGCTGGAACCAGGGCGGCCCGATGCGTCCCTGCAAGCGCGCTGCTACTCGCCGGTCAATCCACTGGAAGGCCAGCGCGCAGGCGAAGAGGAATCCGAAGCCGGGGAAGATAAACAGGGCGAACAAGGCAGATAACCAGTCATTCATAATGGTAGATTGGTAGATTGGTAAATTGGTAGATTGATGTTCACTACCGGGCACTTTTTGCCAAACGCGCAGATTCCGGATGCTGCACCGCCTCGACTGAGCTCGGCGAAGTTTTGTTGCGGTGGTCTTGCCGCCGGGACCAACGACGCAGACTGTATATCTTCACCAGCCAAAGACGCCAACGAGCTGGCGCATCCGTGCATCATTTCCCAATCTACCGATCCGCACAGGCTATGCACAGGTCCACCCCGGCCAGCACGGTGGGCACGTCGGCAGTGTGGACGCCCCGCATTTGGTCGGGCAGGGTGCTCAGCGCCGGCAGCGTGGGTGTGCGGATTTTGACCCGCGCTGGCTTATCGCTGCCGTCGCTGCGGATGTAGTAAATCAGCTCGCCGCGCGGCGCTTCAGCGCGGCTGACGACCTCGCCGGGCGGCACGCGGCGTCGGGCACGCACCGTCGTCGGACCACCTGGCAGTACAGCCAGCAGTTGGCGACACAGGTGCAGGCTCTCAATAGTCTCCAGCATACGCACCATTGTGCGCGCCCACACGTCCCCCTCCTCGGCAGTGATGACGCGGAAGTCGAGCCGGTCGTAGGCAGCATAGGGCGCATCGCGCCGCAGGTCCACGTCCACGCCCGAAGCGCGCGCTATAGGCCCGACCACGCAGTAGCGGCGCACCTGTTCAGCCGAGAGGTGGCCCACGCCGCGCGTGCGCACCTGGAAAGTGCGCTCGTGCTGAATCACGCCCAGCAGGGTCTCAATCTGCCGTTCCAACCCATTGAGCCGCGTCAGAATCGAGTCCACTTGCGGTTCGTCCACGTCAATGCGCACGCCGCCGATGACGTTGACGGCATGGGCCACACGCCCGCCGGAGAGTTCCTCCATAATGTCCAGCACGATCTCGCGGTCGCGCCAGGCGTACATAAAGATGGTGGTGAAGCCCACATTTTCGGCCAGCACGCCCAGCCAGAGCATGTGGCTGTGGATGCGCTCCAGTTCGCACAACAGCGTGCGCAGGTAGAGCGCCCGCTGGGGCACCTGCAGCCCCAGCAGCGCCTCGACTCCCTGGCAATAGGTGATGGTGTGGATGTGCGAGCAGATGCCGCAGATGCGTTCCACCACGTGGACGTTCTGCACGTAGCTGCGGTTCTGGCAGATGCGCTCGATGCCACGGTGGACGTAGCCGAGGCGCAGGGCGCTATCCACGATCTGCTCCCCTTCGACGGTCAGTAGGAACGAGAGCGGCTCCTTGAGCGCCGGATGCTGCGGGCCGATGGGGATGGTTATTCTAGTCATTCGGTCACCTGGTCATTTGGTCGGTTAGTCAATCCATTGGTCATTGGTCATTTTTCATTGGTCATTCTCATTGGTAATTGTTCTTTGTCCCAGTCGTCCGGCAGTAGCAGCGGGCGTGGGTTGGGATGGCCGTCGAAAGTGACGCCCAGCATCTCGCTCACCTCGCGCTCGTAGAAAGCAGCGCCGGGGATCAGATCGGTCAGTGTGGCGATGTGCGGCTTCTCCCGTGGCAGTGACGCGCGCAATGTCAGACCACCGCCATCCCAAAAGTGATAGAGCAATTCGATCGCGCTGCCGGTATCCTGCCCGGTGATGGTCGAAAGGTGGTGCAGATCGAAGCGCTCGACAAGAACCTGCGCGGCCGGGTGGATACAGTCCGGCGACAGTTCGACGAAGGTTTCGCCTATGGGCACCGCCTGCGCCTCAATTGTCTCGGCCGGGAAAGTCTCCCGCAGTGCTTGCAAGATTGCTTCTAAGTGCACGTCTTAGCCTCTCTTGATTGCAGTCTTGGATTTGGTTAGTTAGTTAGTTGGTTGGTTGGTTGGTTAGATCGTTTCCAGCAGTTGCACCAGCCCGTCAATCATGGCCTCTGGCCGGCAGGGGCAGCCCGGTATATACATGTCCACCGGCAAGACCTGGTCAATGCCGCCCAGCACGTTGTAGCCGTCGCGGAAGATACCGCCGGAGCAACTGCAACTGCCCACGGCCACCACCCACCTGGGGGCGGGCATCTGCTCGTAGATGCGCCGCAGCCTATCGCGCGATTGGCGCGTCACCGGGCCGGTGCAGAGCAAAATGTCGGCGTGGCGCGGCGAGGCTTCCTTCAGGATGCCCAGCCGCTCGACGTCGTAGCGCGGCGTGAGCAGGTCCAGGATCTCAATGTCGCAGCCGTTACAGCCGCCGCTGTTAAAGTGCAGTACCCAGGGCGACTTGCGCCTTGCCCAGCGCACGATACGGTCAAGCATCTACAGCTCTCCCTTTGTCAACACAAAGACGCTGATGGCGATGCCCACCAGGTAGGCCACCGCGATGCGGTGCGACGTGCCCCCCGGCGGCAGCGTCGAGACGACCAGCGTCGCCAGGTGCAAGATAGCGAACATCAGCGCCAGCCGGAAGAAGGCGTGGTAGGCTAGTTGCGCCTGCGGCGGCAGCAGGTCCTCACCGCAGGCGTAGGGCTGATGCTTGCCGGGGTGCTCCTCGCCCGGCGCGGCCAGCGCCCCGCCCAGCCGGTAGAGGCCGTAGGCCAGCGCCAGGAATACGCACAGGGCAACCGGGGGGCTTAATAATATGCTCTCAATCATTCCTCATCTCACATCGTTCTAAATATCCGGCCCGGAGGTGCTCTCCGGGCCGCTCTCTTGTACCAGCGAACGGCGCATAACTTCTCAATCATGATCATCACCCATTACATCCCCTCGAATGTACTCCACCGTCTGGAAGGGCAGGCTGACGGTCTTGACTTTGGTCTCCTTGCCTCGCCAGCGCAGTTCCACGTCGGGCTCGAATAGGTCTGGCATACAGGTTCTCCTTCAGGTTTCCAGGTTGAGTTTGGGACAAAGTGCCGTTGGGTCTGCACCAAAGGCCGGTTGCTTTTGGTCACGAGGCCCGTTGCCCAAGGACACAAACCGACTACGATACGGGGATATTGTATTTGCGTGAACGAAGCTTGTACGGCTTGTCTCCACCCTCCAGGCGTTTGATGACGGCCTTTCGCACTTCAGGTCGGTCAATTGCCCCTGCCATGAGCACCTTTCCGTGGTCTCCCCCTGCTTCCTCAAGCACAATAAACTGATCAGAATCAGCCGACACAGCTATGCTAGAGTTGTGAGTGGTCAAGATGAACTGTCGAGCATTTTTCCCTTTCCGCAGTTTCTGCGCAATGTTCTCCCAGACTGACACTATATCCAGCGCGTCCTCTGGTTGGTCAATCAATACAGGCATTGTCCCGTCACACAAGGCGATGATAAGCAGCGCCGTGCATTTCTGGCCTACAGACAGGTCACTCAGTTCCTCGTAGCTCCCACTAGGTTTGCAGAAGCGAATAAAGGGTACATCCCCAGGATAGCAGGCATGCTGCAAAGCCAGCACGTCCGCAAAGGTATCGTGTGACCAAAGCTTCTCAATCACTCGCCCTGCCCATAGCTTGGTCAAATCGCTTTCCTCCGCCAGCGTCTCCACATCTCGCTTAATGATCAATTCCACAAAGCGCTTGGGAGAGACATTATTGGCGATCTGACGGCGCATTGGCACGCCAGGGGCATTCTGGCCGCCTGCCAACAATTCCACTAGTCGACTGGTGTATTTCTCTCGGTCGGCAGCATGCTCAAGTGTCAATTGCAACTTGCCATCCGATGCTTCTGTCAGATGGTCGAACTTGGCCTTGCGAGTTTCAAAGTATCTGCGGTATGCTTCCGCCAGTCGATCTAACAGTGTTGCCCGCTCTTCCTCTATCTCACCCAGATCCCTGATCAACCCCCTGTAACGACTGGCCTCTTCTTCGTATCTCTTCTTTTGCTCCTCAAGTTCCTTCCGTCGTCTCTCCTGTGCTTTCTGATCTCCTACACTTTCCTCCAGCAACTCCTTGTAATCTTTTTCAACCCGATTAAACTCGGGCAGCCATTTTTCGAGAGCAGATACCACGGTTTCTTTTTGGGCAACCAGTTCTTCGATCAATTCATCTAGGGCTTTCTTCACGCGGTCTTTGCTGTCCCGTGAGATGCTTTGTTGAGATTTGAGGCTCCCATCTTCCTTCCAATCGTCAGGTAAGGCCTCCAATGTTAGCGACGCTACCTCCTCCTGCCATCCCTTAACCTGCTCAATGAGGCTTTGGACAAAATCCCGTTGCCTTTCAAAGTTTCCCTTCTTAGCCTCGGCTTTTTTCATTGCCTCAAACAGGGGGTCGGCAAGCGCTTTGTTGATGTTCTCGATTTGTTCCCGTAAGGTACTGATTTCCTGCTCACATTCTTCTAAACGTCCTTTCGCGTCTAGGGCCTGGGCTAATCGCTTATCATTGTCCCGAAGATTCTCGCCTATCTGTGCTATTTGCCGTTCGTGGGGTTGAGTTTCAATGAGCCTGTCAATCAGTTTAAGTTGCGCTTCCTTGCCCTCTGTTATCTTGATGACCTCCATCTGGCTGTAAGCCAGCATCGGAAATATCTTTGCGATATCACCAGTAAATGGTTCACCGGTATCCAGGTTGACACACTCTACCCTGCTCCTGGGGAAATCACCTTCTTCACCTCTTTCCTTACCCTCATAGATACGAGTAATCTTGTACTTCGTACCATTGCCAATCTGATAAATCACCTCTACTTTATTGTCCTCTGTCAACCGCTTATGCAACTTCCCGAGATAGTCTCTGGCAATGTCAGGATCCTCAGATGGTTGTCCCAGGGCAAATCGTAGAAACTCAACAACAAGTGATTTCCCCACTCCCTTGCCGCCGATGATGCAATTCAGTCCCTTGTGAAAGTCAAAATTGGGAGTGTAGAAGAAGCCTCCCTGACCTACCCGCATACTTACAATTTGAGGATAGATCTTTTTCCCGTACTCATCCATCAGACAGATGCGTACTTCGGAGTCAACGAAGCACTGGCGCAGGCCTTCCAGGTTAATCTGGTCAACGTGAAACCAGCTATATAGGCTGCCCAAACCATCCTTGGAATGTTTGGTTGGTTCTTCGGGGTCGGGGTTGTCAGATGCCTGATAGAAAGGCGGAAACCGCTTGAGGCCGTGAGCCTCGTCAAATTTCTCCGGAAGCCGACCATTTACGCACTCGATAGCATCGTAGCGTAGCTCGTTGAAGAAGATGACACATTCTTGAGGTACGCACAGCACCTGACTAGTTTGCTGGTCAATCTCAACTTGCTGATAGAAAGCTCCCCTACGTGCGTCAATATGTGCCAAGATGGCCAAACCTTCACGGCTATGAATCTTTTCTACAACATCCTCAGGGCTCTTTTTGCAAAGGGCGTTCTGCTTCCCGTAAAAGTCCGACGTGATGTCAATACCGCCAAGAAAGTTCTCAACGTGTCGCCGATCTATGTCAGGATCAAAGATGGCAACAATGTGAAAGCCCCTCTCCATTGATATCTCTACGCCAGGAAAGATTACCAGATCGGTGCCTTTCGCAGCCTCTTTCATTTGGTCTATCCACTCTGCTGTATTGTGATCCGTAATCGCAATGGCGTGGAGTCCTTTGTCCAATGCTGTCTTCACGATTTCTTCAGCGGTATGCTGTTTGTGCCGATAGCATTTGGACGCAGGAGTGTGCGTATGCAGGTCAATCTTATAGTATTGTAGGCCTGGCATTGTGCCCTCCTCCTTTCGAGTGAATATAAACTTCGCGGGCGGCCCCGGCCTCCGCCAAGGCTGCCTTTATGATACGATAAGTCTACGCCACAATCAGCGTCGCCTCCAGTGCGCCGGTGCGCATGTCCGCGCTGCTGTGGGTATTGGCCTGCCCCAATTATACCCGACTGCCGTTCTCGCACAAACGAACGTCGCCCGCCGCCCCACTTTCTCCACCACGACCGGTGCCGGTGGGCGAAAAGCGCAGCACTGAACCCCCGTGTCAAAAAGAGCGAAATCCCTTTCGGGGCTGGATACCAACCCATGGGGCTTTGCTCCTTTGCCCACCCAGTGCAGCATGGGGCATCTCTCGGCCTCGCTCCAGCAGTTCGATGATGTGTTGGCGTTGGTGTTCGGTCAGGTTGCCGCGCATTCAGCACTCCTTTGCGGTGTGAATTGTACACAAGTTCAATTTCGAGAGGACAAATTGTACTTTTCGGGCCGAAAGTATAATTCTCTCTACAAAACCCGGTTTTCCTTGTCTATGTCAACGATGATGTCCAGGATTTCGGTAGCCAGGTAGGTTTTGCCGTAAGAGGCATCGTCCGCGGGCTGCAAGATCCTCGCCTCGACCAGTCTCTCCACATTACGTTGGGCGCTATGATAGGTAACGCCCAGTAGACGTTTCGCCTCCGGTATGGTGATGATCGGCGACGCAAAAAGGCTATCCGCCAGGCGCAGGAGCAGGGCCGAGGTGCGGGCCTGCATCAACCGCTCGCGCCACGTTATCTGCAAGTCTTGAAGTTGTTTGGCGCACACGATAGCGTCCTGGGCCTGGTCGGTGACGCCGCGCAGGAAAAACAGCACCCAATCGCGCCAATCGCCGCGCTCGCTGACCGCCAGGAGCAGGTCATAGTAGTCCTGCCGGTAGCGGTAAAAGTACACGCTCAAGTAGAGCAGTGGCAGCGGCAGCAATTTCCACTCTACCAGCAACAGCGAAATGAGCAAGCGCCCGATGCGCCCGTTACCGTCCACAAAGGGATGAATGGCTTCAAACTGGTGATGGACCAGGGCCAAGCGCACCAACGGAGGGTAAACGGTGTCGCCGTGCAGGTATTTCTCGAAAGCGTCCAGGGCCTTGTGCATCTGGGGAACGGGAGGCGGGACAAACCGCGCCTCATTCAGTGTACAATTTGGCGGCCCAATCCAGTTCTGGCTGCGGCGGAACTCGCCCGGAGTGGCGTGCTCGCCGCGCACGCCGGCCATCAGTCGCTCGTGCAACTCGCGGATCAAACGCAAACTGACCGGCAAGGTGTCCAACCGCTCCAGGCCGTATTCCAGGGCGCGCACGTAATTCAGCACCTCCCGCACGTCGGATTCGGGCGGCGCCGGTTCCACGCCGGGCAGGGGCAATTGGCCCGCTTCGTAAGCGTACAAGTCGGTGATGTCGGCCTGTGTGCCTTCAATGCGTGAAGATAGCACGGCCTCCCGGCGCACGAAAGGCCCGATCAACAGATGGGGGTTGGGCATAGTGCGTCCCACACCGGCCAATTCGCTGAGGGCGCGGTCGGCTTCGGAAAGGCTGCGGGCAAGCTCCCAGTCCGCAGGCAAATCCGGGGGCAAGGGATGGAGCACAAAAGCCCAATATGCCGCCTCACCCTGCCCGACCCTGACCAGACGTCCGGCGGTGCTGTTGCGGAAACGTTCTGGATTCATGCGTTGGTATCCTCCATTTGCTACTACCAGCCCTCGGCCAGAGAACTGAAATCCAGTTGCACGGCTTCGCTCCACAGGTCAATCTCGCCCCGCCGGAAGGCTGTACTGATCAAGTAGCGGCGCACCGTCTGGGCAACCTGGGGCGTGATCTGGACAAAGGTAAAAGGTATCTTCTCAAAAAGTTGGGGCGAAAGTAGGTCGGATTTGCTATCCGACCCTGTGGCGGTTAGCAAAACCGCCCTACGCTGCCCTTGCCCCAAGGTATTGAGAAGATACGGTAAAAGTGTTCTGGCGAATCTGGATGTCCACGTCCATCTTGCGCAGTTGGACCAGGATTTGCTTGACGTAGACGCGGACGGCATTGCGAAAACCAGTCGCCGCCTGTTGGTCGCGCCACACCTCCCACACCTCCACGGCCGCTTGCATAATCTCATCCAGCGACACCTCAAATGTAGGGGCATCCAGGCGGCTGCCGATGAGCGAGGTCAGCGCGCTGCGCACCCGTTCCTCCAGAACACGGCGTTCGTACTCGCTGGCCGGGCCAATGCTGGGGTCCCAGGGAAGCAAGTAGAGCAGATGGGGGTCTTCGCCGCTCTCCAATTCTATCACTCGGACCCCATCAGGAGGTGGCGCTTGCAAGGCTGTGACGGGGACGCTCACGGCCGGGGCAGGCTTCAGATAGACGCCGTCGTCTCGGATGTGGATGCCCAATGCTCCAGCCGGCGTTGGATCAATATGCGCGGTCTGCAATCGCGTGCTCAGTCGCCCCAATGTCGTTTGCATCGCCGCTTCTTGCCCTCCACTGACGGCGTAGAGCAGATAAGCCCGCCAGTCCGCCGGCGCCGGCAGGCCGAAATAGTCGGCCAGATAAGGGCCGGTGGCGGATAGCAAAGCGGCTGCCTGGCGGGCCTGGTGCTTTTTGTGGCCCGGCGGCACGTCCGGCCCAAAACTGCTGACTTTGCACTCGATGGGTAAAAACAGACGACGTTGGTGATGATCCAGCAATAGGTCAGGGCCAGGCCGTTCCTTGAACGGGATATCGGCTACACCGGCTCTGGCCCGGATTTCCAGGGGCATCTCAAAGGCCGGCCCGATCCCTCGCAAGGCAAAACCGTCTTCCCGGAAGATGGGGCGCACAATTCCGGCAGGTGGTGCGGGCCACGTAAGCCAGATCATCAAGTTAAGTTGAAAGAGGGGAGTTTGTTTCATACTCTGCTCACTTTCGCACACCTACCCTGCCCAGGAACACATCCTCGATCAGGTCATCGTACCGCACATCGCCGATAAACACGTCCACCGTTGGAGATAGGTACCGCTGCACGTTCGCCGCCAGACGATGGACGGTGTTCCCACAAGTGCCTCGAGGTAGAACGACGATCATCCGCCGGGGGGTAATCTCCAGGTAGATACGTTTCCACAGGTGCAGGTCAATCCCGTAGACGTGAACCTTTTGCTCGCCCAGGGGGATAGGATTTCCCCACAGGCGGAGCGGGCCTTGCCCGCGCTCAAAAGTTGTGCTGATAAAGTTTTGGAACGTGGGAAGCGACAATGGCGGGTCGAAGACGAGCGTGACCGGCGCACCGGTCAAAGTCACGCTTTCACCCCCGTCGCGCAGAGTGGTTTTTTCCGCCTGAAGCCAAAGCCGTTGCTCAATCGCTCGCGTCGTCTGTTCATACAGGCGGGTGATGGAGAGTATCTGGGAGCGGCCATCGCGGAACGATGGGGCGCGATATGTTACCTTGCCCCACGACCAGAAATCGTATCCGCCTCGCGCTTCAGCGGCCGGGATGCGGAGCATCTTGATCGCCTTGAAAGGGGGATGGTAGGTCTGGAGTTGAGGCAGAAATCGTGCTATCTGATTGGAGCGCTCGGTGATCGCCAGCGTCGAGGCCCGCCGCTCAATCAGTTCATCGGCGCTCCAATCCTCGTCCAGTTCTCCGTCTTGCCCATCCCATGGGGCATCTTCAAAACGGGCCAGGTGCTCGAACTTGAATGTCACGAACCGGTCTGGCATCTGTGGCAAGACAAGATGTTGCCAGATGGTTTGGAAGGTACTTCCAGCCAGCCAGGCAAAGTCTAACTGAGCCGTGGCAAAGACTGTGTTGCGCAACGCCTTGTCCGCCCGGCGGGCCTCTTTAGTGGAATGTAACGCCAGGTGACGCGACGAGAGAGGCTCCAAAAAGCCAATCTCCCCTTCATTGTCTCGCACCCTGTAGAGAGCCGCACCGTC
>JAUWNP010000285.1 GCA_030612585.1 Anaerolineae bacterium | reverse complement strand
GGGGATGACCTTCTCCACGCTGGCTGGCGTAGCCGGCGGCGGTCTGCAGACGCCTGGCGTGATGGGCGTGGGCAAGTTCTACATGACCAGCCCCAAGTTCCTCTCGGCCGATGGCGGCTTTAAGCGAGTCGTCTGGATGTCTAGTTTCCTCAAAGAGTCCATGGCCGCCGAGTTCAAGGACGTGGCGGAGCGTGAGGGCGCCCCCGATCTGATTGATCTTATCGCCGACGAGCGTAACGTCACCACGGTAGATGAACTGGTGGCGTGGCTCAAAGAGAAAAAGCACCCGGTGCTCGAGATGGGCGTGATGCAGGCGGCGTCGGGAGAGGTTGAGGTTGAGGCTAAGGTTGAGGTTGAGGCTGAGGTTGAGGCTAAGGTTGAGGTTGAGGCTGAGGTCAAGGCTGAGGTCAAGGCTGAGGTTGAGGTTAAGGCTAAGGTTGAGGCTGCGCCGGAAGCGGTCGCGCCCGCTCCTGCTCCTGCTCCTGCTCCCGCTCCCGTGACTGTACCTGGGGTTCCGGTGAGCGCCGATGTCCAGCAGATCGCCCAGATCAGCGCCGGGATCGTCGTAGATAGCTTCCGCCGCGCGCTGGAGGCTGCGCTGCGGGAGTTGGGTGGGACCGTACCGGCTGTGCCTGTAGCGCCGGTCGCGCCGGTGGCTGCGCCTGCTGCGCCAGAGGTCGCCGCACCCCTCATAAAAAAAGTCGCTAGACCGGTAGTGCCGCCCTGGTCTGAAGACAAAGAGACGAGCCTGGAAATCCTCAAGGAAAAGTGGCCGGGCAGTGTCCGCGAGATCACGCTGGGCGCGACTGCGGCCGAGGGCGGCACGCGAACCAGTACAGTCACCGTCGGCGGCCAGGCTGTTATGCCTTTCCTCGGCTTTGAGGGCGAGACGGGGCACAAGCCGGTAGTCGCCATCGAGATCCAGGACCGTAAGCCCGATGACTGGTCGCCCCTGTTGATGGAATCCTGGGGCGATGCAATGAATGACCCCGGCGAGTGGGCCAAGGCGGCCGAAAAGGCCGGCGCCGACATTATCCTGCTCCAACTCGGCCTGACCGACGCCGACGGCAATCCCAATACGCCTGAGAACGCCCGCGCAGCAGTGCGCAAGGTGCTCAAGGCGACCGGCCTGCCGCTGATCGTGCAGGGGCCGGGGCAGGTTGATGCCGACAACGAGTTGCTCGTCCCCGTGGCCGAAGAGGCGGTCGGGGAGCGGATCGTGCTGGGCGTGTGCGAGGAGAAGAACTATCGCACCATCGTCGCGGCGGCGCTGGCCCACAATCACCTGGTGATCGCCAGCACTGCCATGGATGTTAACCTGGCCAAGCAGCTCAATATCTTGGTCAGCGACATGGGCTTGCCCCTGGACCGGATCCTGATGGACCCGACTTGCGCTGGTGTGGGTTATGGCATGGAGTATGGCTACTCGGTGATGGAGCGGCTGCGACTGGCAGCCCTGCAGGGCGACAGCATGACCCAGTTGCCGATGATCGTCACCGTGGGCTACGAGGCCTGGCGTCAGAAGGAGAGCAAGGTCGGCGAGGGCGTGCCCGAGGCCTGGGGCGATTGGGAGGAGCGGGCGATCAACTGGGAGGCTGTGACCGCGTCCACACTGGTCGAGTCGGCTGCCGACATCGTCGCGTTGCGTCACCCCGAGTCGGTGCGGCGTATTCACGCGATGATTGAGGAGTTGGGGGACTGGTAAATTGGTAAATTGGTAGATTGGGAAACTGGTAAATTGGGAAACTGGTAATTGGGAGGATCTCCCGCACTAGTCTACCAACTTACCAATGTACCAATCTACCAATGTATCATCAAGGAGAATTAGACATGGCTCTTTCAGGTATTCAAATCTACAAAATGTTGCCTCAGACCAATTGCAAGGAATGTGGTTTTCCTACGTGCCTGGCTTTTGCAATGAAACTGGCGGCCAAGCAGGTCGAACTGGACCTGTGTCCCGATGTGTCTGACGAGGCGCGGGAGAAACTGGCCGAGTCGGCCGCGCCGCCGGTGCGGCTCGTGACCATCTCGGCTGATGGTAGGGAGGTCAAGTCGGGCAACGAGATTGTGCTCTTCCGGCACGAGAAGACGTTCTACAACCCAGCCGGGATATTTATCCGCGTCTGCGACGACCAGTCTATGGATGAGATCAAGACAGCGGTCGAGGAAGCGGCGGCTTACTCGGTGGAGTACGTTGGCATGGCGTTGACCATTGACGGCTTCGCTGTTGAGGCCACCGGCAAGGGAGCAAGGGAGCAGGGGAGCAGGGGAGCAGGGGAGAAGTTTGCGGCGGCGGTGGAGGGGGTGTTAAGCGTAGCGAAGCTTCCCCTGATCCTCATCGCCACCGACGCGGCAGTGATGGCGCAGGGCTTGGAGGCCGCCGAGGGAACGCGCCCGTTGATCTGTGGGGCCACGGCTGATAACTGGGAAGCCTTCGCTGGTCTGGCCAAGAAGCACGACGCGCCGATGGTCATCAGGGCCGACTCGTTGAGCGTCCTGGCTGAACTGACGGAGAAAATCAAGGAGGCGGGCGTTGAAGAAATTGTTCTTGACCCTGGCGTGCGCGACCTCCGCTCGTCGCTGGTTTTGAACACGCTGATCCGGCGTATGGCGTTGAAGAAGAACTTTAGGCCGTTGGGCTTCCCGATCATCAGTTTCCCCGGTGAATGTGCCGACGACGAGGGAATGGTGTCCGTTGCGGCGACGCAGGCGATCACCAAATATGGTGGCTTCGTCGTGCTCGATCGGTTCAGCCCGGCGACTATCTATCCCCTGCTGGCCCTGCGCACCAATATCTACACAGATCCGCAGAAGCCGATCCAGGTGCAACCGGGTGTCTACGAGATCAACGATCCCCAGGCCGACTCGGCTCTGATGGTGACGACCAACTTCTCCATCACCTACTTCTCCGTGGCGAACGAGATTGACGGCAGCGGCAGTCCGGGTTGGCTTTTGGTGGCCGACGCCGAGGGTATGAGCGTGCTGACCGCCTGGGCCGCGGGCAAGTTCGACGCCGAACGCATTGCCAAGGCCGTCAAAGTCAACAGCATGGAGGAGAAGGTCAGCCATCGCAAGTTGGTCATCCCTGGTCATGTATCGGTGCTACTAGGCGAACTGGAGGAGGAGTTGCCGGGGTGGGAGATCCTGGTCGGCCCGCGCGAGGCGGTGGACATACCTGCGTATCTGAAGGTGTGGCAGCCGTAGTTGGTAGATTGGGAAACTGGTAAATTGGTAGATTGGGGGGACTCCCTCACCAGTCTACCAATGTACCAGTCTACCAATTTACCAATGTACCAACGTACTGACAATGACGGTGTGCAAGGTCCAATTCTTACCCCTCGACCGTGAGGTTGAGGTTCCCGCAGGGGTGCTGATCGGTGACGCTGCCCAGCAGGCTGGGATAGATATCCTGATGCCCTGTGGTGGTCAGGGGCGCTGCGGGCGCTGTGCGGTCATCATTCAAGAGGGTCAGGTGCGGCGGCGTTCTACGCAGCGCCTCTCCCCCGAGGATGTGGCGGAGGGCTACGCGCTGGCTTGCCAGACGGTCGTCGAGGGAGACGTCGTCATCCTCGTGCCGCCGCAGGAAAAGATCGAGCGGCGGCTGAAGGAAAGCAAGCGGGCAGCGAAGGTCGAACTGCCCTTTCCCTATGACTTGCACGACCAGCCGCTGCGTAAGTATGTCATCACCCTGGAACCGCCCTCCCTGCAAGACCAGACAGACGACTGGTCTCGTCTGCAGCGGGAACTGGCGCGTCGCTACGGCTTGCAGGAGTTGCAGGCCTCCCTGCCGGTGCTGCGCAAACTGGGCCGGGCGTTGCGGGAGGGGGACTGGACGGTCACTGTGGTGGTCGACCTAGACCCTTCGGGTTTTCCGAAACCCGAAGGGTCTCCAGAGGGACCACCCCGCCTGATAGACGTCCTGCCTGGAGAGCACCTGGAGAGCCTGTGGGCGGTGGCGATTGACATCGGCACGACCAGTAACCACGTCTGGCTAGTGGACCTGATCAGCGGCGAGGTGATGGCCCAAAAGGCCGATTACAACGGCCAGATCGCCCGGGGCGAGGATGTCATCTCCCGTATCATCTATGCCTCCAAAAAGAAGTGTGGGAGTGTGGGAGAGGGGGAGTGTGGGAGTGGCCTGGAGGAATTGCAGGGGCTGGTGATGGAAACGCTCAACCGGCTGCTGAGGCAGGCGGCGCGGGAGCGGTCCATCAGCACCGACGAAATCTACAAAGCGGTGGTGGCCGGCAACAGTACGATGATCCATCTCTTCGCCGGTGTCCCGCCGGAGTCTATTCGCTTGATGCCCTTTATCACCGCCGTCAACCAGTTCCCCCCCTTCCCGGCCCGAGAGATTGGCCTGGGGGTGAATCCCGAGGCGACGGTGGACTGTCTGCCCGGCGTCGCCTCCTATGTGGGGGCCGACATCACGGCGGGCGTGGTCAGTTCCGAGATGTGCCGCACGGGGGATCTGACGCTGTTCATAGACATCGGAACCAACGGGGAGATCGTGCTGGGGGACTGCACCTGGCTCATCGCCTGCGCCTGTTCCGCCGGTCCGGCCTTCGAGGGGGCCGGAGTGGTGCACGGGATGCGCGCCACTGCCGGGGCCAT
>JAUWNP010000282.1 GCA_030612585.1 Anaerolineae bacterium | reverse complement strand
CCCAAGCCATCCAAGGCCTCGGCGGCGTGGGCAAGACCCAACTGGCCGTCGAGTTCGCCTATCGCTACGGGCGCTTCTTTCACGGTGTCCACTGGCTCAACGGAGCCCAGCCGGATGCCATCGGGGCCGAGGCGGCTGGGTGCGGCGCGGCGCTGTCGCTGCCCAACTGGCCCGAGGAGCAACCCGCACAGGTAGCCCGCACGCTGGACGAGTGGCGGCGGGGCGGCCCGCGCCTGGTGATCCTGGACAACCTGGAGCAGGTGAGCGCTGCCCGGGAGTGGCTGGCCCGGCTGAGTGGCGGCGGCGTGCGCTTGCTGCTGACCGCCCGCCGCAGCGACTGGCCCGCCGACCTGGGGTTGACTCCGCTGCGGCTGGACGTATTCACCCCGGACGAGAGTCGCGAGTTTCTGGGGCGGTACGTTCAGACTTCGGAAGTCTCCCAGACCTCGGAGGTCTTGGACGCGCTGGCCGAGCGCCTGGGCCACCTGCCGCTGGCGCTGGAACTGGCCGGGCGCTACCTGGCGCGCCACCGCCGCCTGAGCGTGGCCGCCTACCTGGACAAATTGGAGCGCGTCCTGACCCACCCCTCGATGGATAACTGGCGGGCGGAACTGGGCAACCCCACCGGCCACGACCTGGACCTGGCGGCCACCTTTGCGCTGAGTTGGGAGCGGGTGACGGAGGGACCCGCCCGCCGCCTCTTCCGGCTGGCGGGGTACTGCGCCCCCAACCAGCCGATCCCTCACGAGTTGCTCCAGCGTGCATTGCAGACAGAAGTATCCGCCGGCTTTTGGAAGAGATTGGCGCGTCTATTCAAGAAACGGCCTCAAATGGATTACGACGAAGCACTGGACAGGCTAACTGGCATGGGGTTGCTGCAGATGGAAGACCCTGACGCTGGCCCCACTATCCACCCCCTGCTGGCCGAATACGCCAGAAACCCGGTTTCTGAGGCCTCCGAACCCCTCCCCGCCCTAGCCGATGCCCTGATGATGCTCACCCACCAGGCCAACGAAACCGGCCTGCCCGCCCCCTTTGCCCCCCTGCGTCCCCACGTGGAGGCTGTGGCCGCCGCCGCGCAGACAGCCGGGTTGGAGGACGCCGGGGCGCTGTGGAACAACCTGGGCTACCACCTGCAGATGGTGGCCGACTACGCCGGTGCGCGGGCAGCCTGCGAGCAAGCGCTGGCGATAGACGAGCGGGTCTACAGCCCCGACCATCCCAACGTCGCCATCCGCGTCAACAACCTGGGGCTGGTGCTGCAGGACCTGGGGGACCTGGCTGGTGCGCGGGCTGCCTTCGAGCGGGCGCTGGTGATTTGGCGGACGGCTCATGGCGAGAAGCATCCCAACGTCGCCACGGCACACAGCAACCTGGGGAGCGTGCTGCGTGACCTGGGTGACCTGGCGGGTGCGCGGGCGGCCTTCGACCGGGCGCTGGCGATTTGGCAGGCGGCTTATGGCGAGGAGCATCCGCAAGTCGCCACGGCGCACAACAACCTGGGGAGCATGTTGCATGGCCTGGGGGACCTGGCGGGTGCACGGGCGGCCTACGAGCGGGCCCTGGCGATAGACGAGACGGTCTACGGCCCCGACCATCCCAACGTCGCCATTTGCGTCAACAACCTGGGAAGCGTGCTGCAGGACGTGGGGGACCTGGCGCGTGCGCGGGCGGCCTTCGAGCGGGGCCTGGCGATAGACGAACAGGTCTATGGCTCCGACCATCCCAACGTCGCCATCCGCGTCAACAACCTGGGGGGCGTGCTGCAGGCCATGGGGGACCTGGCGGGTGCGCGGGCGGCCTTCGAGCGGGCGCTGCGCATCTTTGAGAAGTTCCTGCCGCCAGAGCACCCGCATATCAGGACAGTGCGGAAGAATCTGGAGAGCGTGAAGTGAGGGGCAGGATGCAGGATGCAGAATGCAGGGGGTGAGAGGCGTTGCGCTCCCGCCCCCGTGCCGTGGCGACAGGATGGTCGGGCGCATGTAATTGAGGGATGTGCATAAATGCTTTGCTTACGGCGGTGCTGTCAACGGATTATGAGAACGGATTGAACGGATTGAGAGCATCCGGCATCCGTTCAATCCGCTCCAGAAATCCGTTGACAGGTTGACACTGGAGAAGCGGAGGTTACGAAAATGAGCACCATCGGCATTTTTCATTACAAGGTCGGCGGGACGGATGGGGTCTCGCTGGAGATAGACAAGTGGAAGCGGGTCTTGGAGGAGCTGGGCCATACGGTGCATCTCTGCGCGGGTGACCTGGGCACGGTCGAGGGCACGCTGATCGAGGAGTTGTACCACCACCGCCCGGACGTCGAGCGGCTCAACCATAATACCTTCTGGCAGTTGAGCGATTTCGCCGGCGAAACGGAGTACCGGGCGGAGGTCGAGCGCCTTACCGGCATCATTGAACGTAAAGTGCGGGACTTCGTGGCCGACAAGGGGATAGATTTCCTCATCCCGCAGAACGTCTGGTCGGTCGCCATCAGCCCGCCGGCGGCGATCGCGCTGGCGCGGGTGATGCGCGACCTGCAACTGCCCGCGCTGGCCCACCACCACGCCTTCTACTGGGAGCGGACCGGCGGGGTGGCCCTCACCTGTGGGACGGCGATCGAGATCGCCGACAAGTACCTGCCGCCGCGCGACCCGCTGATCCGGCACGTGGTCATCAACAGCCTGGCGCAGCGGGAACTGGCGGAGCGCAAGGGAATCGAGGCCAGTGTGGTGCCTAATGTCTTTGACTTCGACGGGCCGGGCTGGCAGGTTGACGACTACAACCGGGATTTCCGCGCCCGGATCGGGCTGGGGCCGAACGACGTCCTGATCCTCCAGGCCACCCGCATCGTCCAGCGCAAGGGCATCGAA
The DNA here is from genome assembly GCA_030612585.1 of Anaerolineae bacterium. The sequence continues at coordinate 1,803 of JAUWNP010000282.1, read as the reverse complement.
CTGGCGGTGGACTTTGTGAAGGCGCTGGGCAGCCCGGAGCGGCGCGCGCAGCTCAGGCAGCGCGGGCTGTACGATGGGCGTCCCTTCGACGATGAGGGCCGTATCGTGCTCGTGCTGGCCGGGTACGCGGAGGATGATGCGACCGGGCACTACCTCGATCTGCTCAGGCGGAAGGTTGAGCAGGCGGGGATTGATGCGCTCTTCATCGGCGATATGGTGGGGGGACAGCGGCAGACGCGAGGCGGAGAGAAAATCTACTCGCTGTGGGATACCTACGTCTACGCCGATTTCGTCACCTATCCCAGCCTGTGGGAGGGATGGGGCAACCAGTTCCTGGAGGCGCTGCGGGGCCGCCTCCCGCTGATGCTGTTCGAATACCCGGTCTACCGGGCCGACATCGGGGACAAGAACTTCCGGGTCGTCTCGCTGGGCGACGAGATCCAGGGCCGGGACGACACGGGATTGGTACAGGTGAGGCCGGAGGTCATCGAGGGAGCGGCCGACCAGGCGCTGGAACTGCTCACCGACGCGCGGCTGCGGCGGGAGACGGTCGAGCACAACTTCCAGGTCGCCCGCCAGCACTACTCGCTGGGGGCGCTGCGAGGTTACCTGGCGCGGCTGATGCCCTGATGCTCGAAGTCCCCCAAAGGTAACTACTTTGACAATGTCACATTAGGCGCAACACTACAGCGAATTTAGAAAAAAACGAATCGGGGCACACTGTTTCGACCGAGTTTATGGCAAAATCGGCCTCTATCACCGCGAGCGACGGAAAAATTCGCTCCTTTCCCAATTCGTTGTAGTGTTGCCGGAAATGTGACATTGTCAAGATAGTAACAAAAATCCGTGATAATCCGTTTCATCTGTGTGTATCCGTGTGCTATTTGTGCCTGTTTTGGGAAGAGCCTGAGCAATAACGTACAAAGTTAGAAAAGAGGCCCGATGTCTGACGTCTTTAAGATAGCCGAGATACTGGTATCCCATGCGGTGCGGGCGCATAAGGACGAGGTCGCCATTATCGCCTATTACGGGTCGTATGCAAAAGGTCTGGCGTCTCCCACATCAGACCTTGATCTGTTTTATATACCGGACGAAGGGAAAGCCAGATCTCTCTGTAGCCAGTTCATCATTGACGGTCTCCCCTATGACTTCTGGCCTGTATCGTGGAAACTCGCAGAAGATATAGCCAATGCCAGGGGCGGACGTCCCTGGGCAGTTGCCGCCTCTCTGATTGCCGACGCGCAAGTGCTGTATCACCGGTCGCAGGAGGATTTGGACAGGTTTAACGCGCTGCAAGCGCGCATTACAGAACTCACAAAGCCGGAAAGTCGCAAAGTAATGGTAGAACGAGCGTTGGATGAGTTCAAAAACACGCTTTTTCAACTTGGACAAATGCGGTTCGCGGTGGCTGACGATGATGTGGCAGGGATACGTTGGGCATCCCTGAAGTTTGTGAATAGTGTTGTAAACTGCCTTGCACTGGTCAATCAAACGTGCTTTTCAAAGGGATGGGGAGCGGATCTGTCTCAAGTATTGGAAATGCAACACAAGCCTGATAGTCTTGAGGCTATGATAAGAGCGATAATCATGTCACAAGACACAGACAGTATGATCGAGGAGGCCGACAGGCTGGCGCAGGAAGTGAGGGGCATACTGCTAGCGGCGCAGGCGTCCATTTCCGAACCGGTTGATGCAAGGGATGTGTTCAAAGGCTTCTATTTCTACGTTTTTGAGTACAAAAACAAGGTTCTTTCAGCCTGTGAACGAAAGGACGTGTTGGCGGCGGGATTTGCCGCGTTTCAT
>JAUWNP010000043.1 GCA_030612585.1 Anaerolineae bacterium | reverse complement strand
CGATTAAGCGGCGCTGTTATGGCATTACCAGGGTCACAACTCTATTCCAACGCATTTACCTTGACCTTGAGGGCTATCGCCGATTCGCCTAGCCGGAGTACCCCCATATGTGGCCCTCCCATGCGAAATCCCAAAGAGCCTCGAGTGTAAAGCGCAGATCATCGGCGCGTATCTCGGTCATTTGGCCGCGGGCACGCAGGCGTGATAGGGGTAAGGACGGATCGCTCCGGCTGGCGATGACCAGGTGTATTTGTGGGGGCAGATGGTCGAGGGTAAAGGTGAGAGCATTGTCAACTGGTTTGGATTCGATCACGTGATAGTCGTCGAGGATGAGGATCAGGTTATCTGGGAGTCCCGCAATCTCATTGAGCAAGGTGGTCAGAACCGATTCGACGTTGATCGGACCAGGGGATTGAAGCGCGGCCAATAGCCCTTGCCCAACATTGCCTTCAATGCCACCGCGAGTACCACCGCGAGTACTCGTGGCGGGGCTCGTGGCGGTGGTTTGCAAGGCGGCGACAAAGTAGGCCAGGAAGCGGGACAGGTCGTTATCCCCTTCGTCCAGCGAGAGCCAGGCGACGGGCCGCTCGCAGCCAGCGACCCACTCGCTCAACAGTGTGGTCTTGCCGAAGCCGGCCGGGGCGGAGATGAGGGTCAGTTTGCGGTGCAGCCCCGCGTCCAGCCGTTCGAGCAGGCGCGGGCGCGAGACTAGTTCTGGCCGGACGGGGGGGGATATACAGTTTGGTTTTCAAGAGTGGGGTAGCCATTTGCCCATCCCAATCATACTCAGATCAAGCCGTCCGCTGTCACGCTTCCTTCACCTCGACCGGTGGACGAAAGATGCGGGGCGCTGTTCTGAGCGAACTTGTCTCGAGTCTAGCCGAAGGGTTTTTCGTGATACAGTATTCAGTTGTTCAATCTGGGCCGACTGTAGGCTGAGCGGACCTTCCGGTGTCGGTCAGTCGCGCCGGAAGAGGCCGCGTAACAATACAGACACGCCGAGGGCGATCAGAACCAGCGGCCCGATCACAACCCAGCCCACTATCTCCCCCAACCCGACGCCCAACAGGATGGCAGCGAAGACGAGGGTGCCTCCCACCGCCCGCCGGTAGGCCGGCACGAGCAGGCGAGCGACCACCTCCAGAAGCACTATCGCTCCGGCCCCGAGGAAGCCAAACGACCATGCTTCTACGCGGCGACCCAGGATACTCAGATTGTCGAGGAGCCCCATATTTCCTATGAGCAACACCACACCGATCCAAATGAGGATAGCGGCCCACACAATGGCGCTGAGCGGGTCACGACGCCACTTCTCGTCCCATTTTTCCTCACGCCACTTTTCGTCCCATTTTTCCTCTTGCTTCTCGTCCTCTTTTCTATGACGCTCTCGGTCAGACATAATTTCCCCCTTTCTCAACTATTCTTCGCGCAAGAAAACAGCTTTGACCAGTACAATGACGCCGATCCCAATCAGAATCATAACGAATCCAACAACTCACGTCAGCCGCGCTCACTCAACCGGGGGTTGATCGGCCTCCGGGCCAACCGGCTCTTTGCGCGTGAACTGGCGCACCAGGATCCAGACGCCCACGAGGACCAACGCTACGGGCGCAACGTACTGGACCGCGGCTTCGGCGATGAGAAATGACAGCCCTATAACGGCCAGAATCCCAGCGGGGATGAGCGCCCACCATTGCTGGGTATTGCGCACATAAACTACAAAGAACGGGACTGCAATGGCGAACAAGATGTACGCCGGAACCAGAAGGTCGCTGAGAACCCCTCCTTCAGTCAGCCCAATCATCACGCCGACGATCAGCAAGACATAGGCCGGGATGAGCGCCCACCACTGGTCGCGGTTGCGCAGAAAGACTACCAGGAACGGCAGCGCGATGGCCGTCAGAACGTAGGTGGCGATGAACGGGTCTTGTAAGATATTCAACTCGATCAGCGCTACCAGCACGGCGACTGCCCACATCACGTAGGTCGGAATAAGCAACGCCCACTCGGAACGATCCGTGAGGTAGACGCCGAATGCGCCCAGTCCGCCAGCGGCCAGCATAGCGACCCATGCCCAGGCGCTGAGATCGGTGAACGCTTCCACCAGCAGCACGGCACCCAAGAGGATCAGCAGCCCGCCCCAGACTATCCCTTGCTTCATAGATTGTGTTTTCATAGTTTCACTCTCCTTTCTACGCTCAAGATTGATTGTTGGTGAGTAAAGCCCAGACATTGACGTTTAGCACGTTGCCGATCAGGAATATCAGCCCGACAAAGACGATCACAGCACCTATAATGATCTGCCCTTTGTCACGCATGTCTACCTCACTTATATCAAAACCTATCAGATTGCTTTTGCAACCTGCATCTTGTCTACGGCTCCCGCACGGTCACAAGCCCAACGCCAATGTCAATCTCCAGGTCAACGCGATTCTCATTTGTCTGCCAGTCGTCGGTCAGGTAAACGTCGCCTTCTTTCTCGAATCGGCGAGAGATGTCCAGTGCACTGAGGCCCCGGTCGACCCGTACCCGTGCTGCCATCTTCTCTGGAATCTCCAGCACCAATGCGCCCACACCGCTGTCGAGCGTGGCAGAGAAATCGCCTTCTTCTGGAAAAACGACGGTGGTCTGACTGGCGCCAGCTTCTACGTTCAAATCCCGGATGTCGAGGCCGGTCAGATCTATCGTTGCACTGCCTGCGCCCACGTCCACTTTCAGGGAAAGGCCCACCTCGGGGGAGAGGCGCAGGTCCCACTCATCGCCTCCGCGCCAACTCCAGTTTTCGAAGCCCTGTTCGTATTTCAGGGTCATGTCGGCCCGGCCACTTTTCCTGTCTATCTCCCAGGTAGGCTTGCGCTTGGTTGCCAGTTCCAGAGTTCCTTCTATCAGGGAAGATGAATCGGTCAGTCGGCTGATGTCAAGCTGGCCGGCCGCAAAGTCAACCTCCAGATTGGCCCGCTCAACCCCCTCCAGCGGTTCAGCAATGTGGTCAACGCCGCCAGAAATGGATGGCGTCAGCACATCGGGCGCTGCTATGAGAAGGATGACCACGCCCACGACGACGGCGATGGTGATAATCAGGACGATGATGTTTCCCAGAAAGGAACGCCGGCCGAGAATGATCTCGAGGCCGGCCAGAATGAGCAGTACCGGCCACAAGCGCCACAACTCCCAAAAGTTCACGTCCAGGATGCCCATGTTGCTCAATAGAAAAAGCACACCGGCCGTGATGAGGATAATGGGCCATACTAAACTAGGATACCGACGACGATCACCGTGTTTTTCTTCTCTTTCTCTCATTGTAACCCTCCTGGCAAGTTTGCACTGAAACGCGAATGAGCGATATACACCATGTTCTTCTCTTACATAACGTTCCTCCTACCGTTCGTTTTGTCCGCCCCAATCATATCCTGACGGCAGCGCTGGCACAAATGCAAACCGTCCGGCCTCGCTCCCTTCACCACGACCGGTGACGGGGGGTGATGGCCTGATGGTTGGCAAAGACTGTGCTTTGCTCCACTCCCGTCGGATGCTGCGGACGTATACGTCCGACTTATCCGCCTACGGACGTTCTTTCTTCCGCCCCATCTGGCCTTCCTCTGCCTGACCGCCTTACTTGTCGCCCCGGCTCGTTACACTGCCGACGCCGCTGATGTCTTGGGTCACGTGGGGGCTGCCATAGTACTCCACGCCGCCGGGCACGCGCACCGTCGCCGTCTGGCTTTCCAGGTCGGGGGCGACGTAGTTGCCCAATCCGTTCAGTGTAATCTCCTGCGTCTTTATCTGCCCGGCCAGCTCGACCTGACCTGCACCGTTGACCGTGACGACCAGGTCGGTGGCGCTCAGCGAGTCAATTGTGATGTCGCCCGCCCCGCTCAGCGTAATCTCCAGGCGATCCGTCTCCAACTCATCAATCTCGAATTTGCCTGCGCCTGACGAGTCGAGTGCGGCCAGGTCTATCAGACTCAAGCGGAAGATGATTGACTCGCTGGGATTGAGGAGTAAATCGTCTTCGGTGAAGCCCAGTTCGAGCGTCCCACCCCTGACTTCGGTCTCGATATACTGCATCAGGTTATCGTCGGTTTCGACCGTCAGCGATTCCCCGTCACCCTGGGTGATGATCACTCTGCCGAAGCCCAACAGGGCGACGCTGTCAAAACCACTTACGTCTCTGTCTGCGGTGACTACATTGCCAGAGCCTTTGATGGTTCTGATGCCGGAAGGAATGGAAGGAATGGCGCATGCAAGGCCGGCTGTTATCAATACGATCAGGGTTAACCACATTGAACGTTGTTTCATTTCTCTATCCCTCCTCTGTCCTCTCGACGACGATTGTGCAATTCGTTACCAGGGCCGCAATCGCGCCAATCGCCGCCAACGTCGGCGCGAGCACAGCGCCAACCACGCCCAGCGTGAGCGGAATCTCAATGACAGTCTGGCCTTCCTCGTTCTTTATGATGATGCGGCGAATGTTGCCCTCATGTACCAACTCTTTGCATTTGGCGAGCAGGCCCTCGCCGCTAATTTGATACTCCTCTGTCCGAACTTGCTCTTCGCTCATGTTTCTCTCCTTGTTTAGATTTGTGTCTGTTTTCCCACTCTAGTGTATGTCAATCGAGCCAACGCCGGTCTCGACGTTGACGTCAACCTTGTTTGGCGCTGCGTCGTAGTCCGGGGACTGATAGATGTCGCCCACGCGCGGGAAACGACTCTGATCCACCGTGATCGCCGCCAGGCCGCCCTTGGCCCGGATACGGGCCGCCACGCCGGAGGGCACCCGGATGGTCACCGAGGCCGCACCAGAGCAAATATTAACCCGCGTGTGCCCAGCACTGGCTGGCAGGGTCAGGTCGGTCGCGCTGGCTCCGGTTTGCAGCCGCAGGTCAGTCACACGCAGGCCGGCCAGGTCCAGCCGCATGTCGCTGGCCCCGGTCTCAAGGTCGAGCGAGAGTGGGATCTCACCGTTCAGGCCGAACGACCAGTCGAGCGTGTGCCCCGGCCCCCACATCCACGGCGTGGCGAAGCGCGGAAAACTCCTGCTGGGCACGCGCATTTCGACGTCCAGCATATCCCCATCTCGTCTCACCCGGCGGTCCAAGCCGCCGCCGAACGTTCCTGCCACCAGTTCGCCCGCTCCGGCGCCGGCGTCCACGTGCAGACGCCCCGCCCCGTGGCGGATGCGGACGCGGGCCCGCGCGGCGCCTTCGAGCGGGATCGTTACCTCCTCGGCTTCGATGGAGCGTGGTCCGACGATAACTCCCCACAGCACCCATACGCCGAACGCGATCAGGAACAGGGGCCAGATCAGGCTCCACATGTTTACGTCGAGGATCCCCAGGCTGTTGAGCAGCAGCAGGATGCCGGCCAGGATGAGGATACTTCCCCAAAACAGAGTGTTCTTACTCATATCGTTTTCCTCCTGGATAATGCGTGGTGGGCTATGCTAGCGGGACCGAAACAAGGGTCGGATCAGGATCAGCAAGCCCAGCAGAATCAGCAGCACCGGCCAGTAGTCGCCCACAATGCCTAGCGCACCAAAGAACGATCCAAAGATCGTGAACAGCACCAGGCTGATCAGAACCAGCCAGCCGCCTCCACTCACCGACTGGCGGATCTCTCCACCGAGCAGGCCCGACAGGACGATGCCCACGCCGACAAAACCGGGGATCAGCGTCCAGGCGTAGGCCCAACTCTCCCAGTTCCCGGTAGCGTTTTGCCAGTACAACAACCCGCCGATACCGCCCACGATGCAAGCCGGCACCGCCATAGCCGGAACTCCGGTCAGCAGGCCGATGATCAGCAAGAGTACCCCAACACCAACGATGGTCAGCGGCCAGGAGAACCAGGTCTGCAACCCTGGTACCCACTGGGCAACCAGGAACCACGCCCCGAGCAGGATTAGTACCAACCCGGCGGCTAAACTTGATCTGCGTCTACGATCCATGGCAACCTCCTTAGATTAGGTGCAACTACATCCACGGCGCACCAACCTTCAGCCCGCGCCTACTGTCCCAGTGGTAACCCGCCTTTGCACCTTCGCAGGCGGAACCACCGCCGACTTGTCTGACGGCTACGCCGTGGTTCAAGTCCTTGCATCGCAGAGAAGGGACAACGACGATGTCATTAGCCCCTATTTGCCCCTGGCAGACCCGAGGGTCTGCCAAGGGCGTGTTTATCCGAGGGAGGCGCACTTCACTTTGAGACGACTTGCTCTGGGCGACTACTCAGCGCAGGGCGGCGATGACCTTTCGGTACTCGTCCTCCGTGAACGCACGGAGGGTTTCGGTGCGGATGGCACCTGCCGAACCGATGGTGATGGCCAGATTGGCTACTGTTTCATCGTCCGGCGCTTCGGCGACGACGACCATGTCGTACCGACCCATCACCAGGTAGAACTCTTTCAACTCAGCTCCGGCTGCCTGAAACGCCTTCTTGGCCAGATCGAGTCGGCCGGGGCTCTCCTTGACGTTCTCGATTCCTTTCTGCGTCCAGTTGAGCAGGATGATGTAAGTGGACATCTGTTACCCCCTTTTTTTGTCTGTGCGCCTCCCTCAGCGCCCTATTCTGCCCCCTGTCGTCCAACGCTCTCCCGCACCAGGGCCAGCAAGACATCCATAGCCAACGGCTTTTCCAGCCACCGGACGGGCTGAAGAGAAACAAGTCGACTGGCTGCCGGTGCGGCCGACAGGAGCAAGATCATCGGCGCCCCTTGTAGCCCGGGACTCTGGCGCAACACACCGGCTGCTTGCCAACCCGACTCGCCGGGTGGGTCCATATCCAGGATGATGATCAACGGTTCCGTGCCAGAGGGCACCAGCCCATCCTGGGGAGATGTCTCCAGGACGCCAAATCCCCGTTTGTTCAGATTAAGCCCGATTAGCCGCCGGGTGTCGGGATCAGGACTGATGACCCATATCTTGTGTACGTCCATCTGGTTTTCGTCCTTTGTAGCCGAGTTTTCTCTCCTTAGTATACTCCATCAGCCTGAATAGAGCCTGAACAAAATCTCCTTCCCCCTGAATAATTCCTGAAAAAGCGAACCTCCCGCAGGTACAGTGCCTGCTAGAGGCTTGGCGGAGAGCGTGGAGCAGGATGGTGTTCTGCCCTACGGTGGTGCGACGAAGCAGTATCCGACGCCGGGCTGGGTCAGGATGTAGCGGGGGTTGCCGGGATCTGGCTCGATCTTGCACCGCAGGCGCCGGATGTAGACCCACACGTACTCGGTCTCGTCGCTGTACTCGGGACCCCAAACGGCCTGCAAAAGGGCCTGGTGGGTGAGCACCCGCCCAGCGTTGATGGCCAGATGCACCAGCAGGTCGTACTCCGTGGGGGTCAGTTGCACCTCGCGGCCACGCACCGCCACCAGCCGGGCGGCAAAGTTTATCTCCAGATCCTCCATGATCAGTGGAGGATGAGATGCGACCCCGGTCTGGGGAGTGCGACGCAGCGCGGCCCGCACCCGGGCCAGCATCTCCCCCACCTCAAAAGGCTTGGTCAAGTAATCGTCCGCGCCCAGGTCCAGGGCGCGCACGATATCTTTCTCCTGCCCCCGCGCGCTTAGCATAATGATGGGCACATCGGATTGCCTGCGGATGGCCCGGCACACCTCGAATCCATCCGGGCCAGGCATCATGATGTCCAGGATGACCAGGTCCACGACGGATTCTTTGAACACCTCAAGCGCTGTCTGGCCATCCTCGGCGCTCAGCACGTCGTAGCCGCGCGCACGCAGGTTGGCGCCGACGTACTTGATCGTCTCTGGCTCGTCGTCCACTACCAGGACTCTTGGTCGTTTCATCGCTCCTCCGTTACGTGGTGCTGCCTGGCCCATCCACCGGTGTGCTGAAGTAGAAACGGGAACCGGCCCCCGGCGTGCTCTCGACCCACATGCGGCCACCGTGCGCTTCCACGATGCGCTTGCAGATGGCCAGCCCCAGACCGGTGCCGGCGTCCCGACACCCCTCACCCTCCACGCGATAGAACCGTTCAAAGATCCGCTCTATGTGCTCCGAGGGGATACCGATGCCCTGGTCGGCCACGGAAAAGACCACCTGGTCGCCCCGGCGTTCAACTCCCAGCGTGATGGGTGTGCCGGGGTCAGAGCACTTGACGGCGTTCTCGATCAGGTTCATCAGGACGACTTCGATCTCCCGACCGTCCACAAAGAGCGCCGGCAGGTCCGGGGACAAGCAAAGACTCATCTGCCGGTCAGCGGTCAGATTGCGCCGCCGTTGTAACGCCCCATCTACCAGATCAACGACCTGGTACCACTCTTTTTCCATCGGCAGTCCGTTGGCCTCCAGGCGGGACAGGTGGAGGATTTTCTCTACCAGGTTGGTCAGCCGGTCGGCCTCACGGTTGATGCTCCCCAGGAAATCACGCTGGGTCGCTGCGTCCCACTCCACGTCGGTCTGGAGCAAGGTGGTGGCGAAGCCCTTGATGTGGTGAAGAGGGGTGCGTAGTTCGTGGGAGACCATGGAGATGAACTCGTCCTTCAAGCGCTCGATCTCCTTGCGCCGCGTCAGGTCGTGTACGATGTGTACCACCCCCGCCAGGCGACCATCCGTATCAGTGACACGCCCGTAGCTGATCTCGCTCCAGATCTCTTTGCCCGACGGGGTGGAGAGGCACACTTCGACCCTACCGCTGTCGCCAGCCGATTGCAGGACAGGACAGATGGTGTTGCAGATGGATGCTCCGTCGAGGGAGTGCGGACTCAATAAGTGGCGGCAGGTCTGCCCCAGCAGTTCTTCCTGGCGCTGCCCGGTCAGTTCCTCCATCGCCGAGTTTGCCATCACCACGCGGAGGTCGGCGTCGCTGACCCAGATGGCGTCCTGCGAAGCCTCTATGGCCGCCAGGACTTTGCTCTGCTCTTCAGCAACCCGGCCATACGATTCTCGCAGACAAAGCAAAGCATAAGAGGAGCCAACCAGAACGGTCAGTATGCCCAATCCTACCACGAGCAGTTGTCCAAGATAGGCCGGCCGGATCAACTGTTGGTCGAACTGGTCGAAGGTGGCCTTCTCTGTGGCTTTGAGAGATTGATTCCCCAGGATCAGAATAGCGGCTATCAGCAGGAGAGCCATAGTGATGATCACCCATGGCCCCTTGGGGCTTTTATACTTCATCTTGCACCTCCTTCCCCCGCTTGCGCTCGGTTCCGCTCCACTCCGCTCCCTCTCGCTACGGGACGCTGGCGTTGCGCCGTGGTGAATTCATCTGCTCAGCACGGTGGTCTTGCCGAAGCGGGCCGGGGCGGCGGAGATGAGGGTCAGATTGCGATGCAGCCCCGCGTTCAACCGCTCGATCAAGCGCGGGCGCGAGACCAATCCTGTCCGGACGGGGGGGATATAGAGTTTGGTGGTCAGGAGCGGCGTGACCATTTCGCTCTCCTTGGTGATGTTTCGCGGCCAACCTATGAATAAGACATTCCAGATGCCCCTATCTTATCATATTCTCCCCATCCCCGCAACGCGGTCAACTTGCCTGAATGCAGACACACAGACAACTCCCCGGCGCATCGGCCAACCGGGGAGTCTTGGGCCTGGTCAGGTGGGTAGTCTTTTGCCTGATCAGGTGACCAGGTACCATCCCACTATCGGTTAGAACCGGATCCCCAGCAGATTCCAGTAGTGCAGAAACGGAATAAAAGCCAGCGCGGCCAGCGTGACCAGGGTGTAGTGCAGTCGCCCCAGGATGCCCCAGTAACGATCCTTCCAGGCCAGCACGGTGAAAACAGCCAATCCTATCGTCAGGACGATGGCCAGGACGGGCAGGGCAAACAGCGTGTTCAGAATGGGCGGCACATCGTGCGTGACTTGCATGCCGACCAGCACCCGCGCACCGAAAAAGATCAGGTACAGAGCAATGACCAGAACAGCGAGCCACCGGGCAAGCCGAGCCGGTCGCTCGACCTGGGGTGACGGCTTATGCTTGATACGGCGAATTATGTATCTGGCTGGACCAGCCAGGATTGCCGACAGGAAGAACAGCGCAGTAAAACCGAGCAAACCCAGATGCACCACGCTGGTCTCATACCAGGCCAGGCTCTCGTAAGATACGTAGGGCTGGCTACCGAGGAACATGTGCATGATGCACCCGCTCTCGTTCTCCCTGAAAACCAGATAGTCGCCGCCGTCAACCCGTTGGAAGAGCAGTGGCTCGATCTCCACCCATCCACCAGGTAGCCAGCCAGCGCCATGCCGTGGTTGCTGTACTGGGTCACCTGGCCGGGCGGGCGCACACGCGGCGGCATGGCAGTGGCCAGGTATTCTCCCAGCGGCATGACTTTCGACATATCCTCGACCCATATACCCACCTCACGCTCGTCAAACCCGCCGGTATGGGTCAGCAGATGGGCGAAGGTGACCGGTTCGAGATAGGTGTCTTTTATCTGGAAGAGATCGAGATACTGGTTCACGTCGTCGTCCAGGTCAATCAAGCCCCGCTCGGCCAATTGCATCACAGCCGTACTGGTGAACAACTTGCCGACGGAACCGGCGCAAAAGACCGTCTCCTCCGGGACGACGGGCGTCTGGTTCTCCAGGTCAGCGTAGCCGTAGCCCTTGGCAAAGAGAGTCTGACCATCCTTTACCAGGACAAAGACCGCGCCGGGGATGTGGTACTCGGTCATCTTTTCGACGAAAAAGGCATCCGCGAAGGCTTCCACTTCCTGCGGATCGGTGGGACCCTGCGGGTCTACCCCTTGCGCCAGAGTCGGCAGCCCGGTTGAGAGCAACGTCAACAGCGCCAGGGCCAGTGTACAAATTCGCTTGTTCATGGTTCTGCCTCCTTCGTAGAGTTTCTCAAGCCGTTGCCGGAATGCCCCGACCGTGACGACGATGCAACAGCCAGACGACGATCCAGCCGAATAGCAAGTTCTCGCCGAACACTTCCACCAGGTGGGCCACCTGCAACCCGACGGGCAGGCCCGTCGGCCTCAGCAGGTTAGCGCCCATCAGCACCGAGAACAGCAGGGCGACGGCAAGCCCGGTCTCCCACCAGCGTCCCTTCGGCAGGCTCAGGGCAGGCTCCTTCGACAGGCTTCCCTCGGCTACGCTCGGGACAGGCAGGGCATGCTCTCTCATCATCCGAATCACCGGCAGCGTCAGCGCTGTCCAGAGCACCGCCCTCAGCGCCTGGAACGGGAGGATCCAGGCGGGCATCTCCATGTTGGTGTACTCCTCCAGGGCCGCCGGGGCCAGGCGTCCGGCGAGCGGCAGAAAGACCAACGCGCCGAACAGGATGAACAGGACGACCCAACTGAACCCAATCAGCGCCAGTTTCCAGACCCATTGCGTCCAGGGCATGATCAGGCGCAGGTTGGTTTCCTGTGGTTCTTCAACCCGTTCCATTCGCCCGTGAATCAGGACGGCCAGTACCGAAAAGACCGCCGCAGTGATGGCCCCATTGACGACCAACTTGACGACCAGGTCGGGGGGCAGCGCCTCGGGGAGATACACGGCCTCGATCGCGATCATGAGCGTCGTCACGCCGTAGAACACGAGAAAGATCGCGCCGACCAATCGCCAGCCAGTCCATCGGGATCGCAGGATGGGCCAACTGAGAACGGCGGCGTGGAGGAAGGATACGAGCAGAAGTGTCGCTGGCGCGGCCCATGCCTCCTCCAGCAGGCTTGTCCTGAGCGAAGCCGAAGGGCCCAGGCCCATAAAGTCTATCGAGTAAAGTCCGAACAGGATAAAGGCCAGGATGATGACCTTCAATCCAAGTAGAACGGTTGCTTTTGCTTTCATGGCACATCTCCTCTCTTTCCAGGTTCTGAGTACAACTTCTCTGATTCCGGGAAGATAACGTGTGTGGTTACTACCCAGCCACCGTCATTCCGAGCGACCGAAAGGAGCGCAGCGACTGAAGAGAGTCGAGGAATCTCCTGTCGGGGTCACGCTTGCCATCGCAAGTAGAGATTCCTCGGCTCGCTACGCTCGCTCGGAATGACGCACCACAGGAAGCGTGAGTAGTAACCGTGTGTGATTACTCGTCAGAGTCTGTCTCGTGACGCCCTTGCGCATCTAGCGACCAATCTCACTGGCGGGGATTCGGCTGGCGCTCCATCCCCGCCAGTGCAGCGTCCTGTTATGCGCTCTGGTGGGTGCCGAAATATTGTTTTCTCCTGAGAACGAGATAGACCGCTACAGTCAAAGGCCAAGTGATATTGCCGATAAGCGAGGGAACCTTACCTACAAGAAGAGGGACGACAAGAAGGTAGCAAACGTAAATCAGGGTGAGCCAGTAGCCCCATGAGGTCATCTTATAGAGCCCAATCGCAACAAGGGCACCCACTATACAAGTCAGGATCAAGATCGGAAATCCCGCAAGAGCAGGCACGCCATGCACATTGGCAATCTGGACACCAACTTCCTCGCTATTAAAGAACATCGCAACAATCAAAGCAGCCACACCTAGACAGTAGGAGCCTGAAATCAACACAAGCCCCAACAATGGTCGTTTTCGCGATTCCATAACCTTATCTCCTTCATGCGCATAATACGCGGTCTTGTGGGAGATTTCTCCCTTGTTCGAATTCTGTTCCATCTCTTGCCTCCTCGTCGTTAACTTGAGATTAACCAGGGTTACAATTCTACAACAAGTATAGCCTATCACGCTGCAAGCCGCATCGGGCAAAGGACCGATCTCGCCTCCGACGTTAGATGGAGTCAGATCTAGGACTAAAGTCGGAGGAACCCTGGGGATGAGAGTTCGCATCAGGTATGCTACAAAAAACTCCCCCGGACATTGTCTGTCCGCCGTATCGGCCAACGCGGATAAACGACATCCGTAGGGAGTTTTGGGCCTGGTCAGGTGGGTAGTCTTTTACCTGGTCAGGTGACCAGGTGCTTTACACATTCCTGTTTGCTCAGCAGCGTGGTCTTGCCAAAGCCGGCCGGGGCGGAGATGGGCGTCACTTTGCGGTGCAGGCCCGCGTTCAACCGTTCGATCAGGCGCGGGCGCGGGAAGGTGCGACGCACTTGCAAGTGCGTCGCACCTGGTTTAGAGTTCAATGCGCTCAAACTTCCAGAGGGAAGCGACGACAAACACTATGGCGACCAAGGCCGTCACTGCTATCGGTGTCACCACCTCGCCCGTCGAAACGGCCTGCCCCAGGACGATGCCCGGCAACGACCGGGTGACGCCGTGCGGCATCACCAACGCCAATTGGCCCACGAACCCGGTCAAGAGGTGCCCGCCCAGTAAAAGCCCCAACGAAACGCCCAGCACGACGTTACGAGAGGTCGAGAACACCTCGGCCGCCAGCGTCAGGGCCAGGTAAAACAGCAGGACCAGGGCCAACCCGCTCACGCCGGCCGAAAACTGGAGCAACGGGAACGGTTCCCCGGCCTTGAGCGACAACAGCCCGTAGGCGATGGCGCTCTGTACGCCGACCCACAGTACCACGATGCCTACCCCGTTGGCGACCAGCTTGGCCAGCAGAAACGCCGCGCGAGAAACCGGCTTGGACAGCACCCATTCCGCGGTTCCCGATTGCCGCTCATCGTTGATCGCCCCTTGCACCAGGATGATCACGCCGATGGACATGGCCAGTGCGCTGAGTTGGAAAAAGGTCTGCACGCCATGAGTGAGGATTTCATCCCTGGAAAACGGCGGTTCTGACGCCAGTTCCATCATCGGCGGCATTATGAAAAGCATAAAGACTACCAATCCGTTGACGAACGCCGCCCACAGGAGCGCCTGGGTCCACCAACGGCGCGTGCTCCACCAGGTCCGGTTTTCTTTGCGCAACAGGTTGGCCAGCCCCAGCCGCCAGCCGTTCGTGTTCACTCTTTGAAAAGTAGTATTAGCAGACATTGTTCTCTTCCTCCTGTATCAATTCCATAAAGACGTTTTCCAATTCTTGCTTCTCGCGGCCAAATTCCACCACGTTGACCCGGTCATCGGTCAGCACCGTCCGCAGCAAGCCCGCCGTTGCCGCCGTTTCGTCGGTGACTGATACTCGCCAGTGCGTGTGCCCGTTCACGCGCGTGCTGCGCAGATGCGACACCCACGCCAGATTTTGTACCCGGGCCTGTGCTTCCGAGGGATCGCCAGCCAGCAGCAACGAGTATACCACCCCGTCGCCACCGTTCAGCAGCGTCTCGATGGGTCCCTGGGTGACCAGTTCGCCTCGGTTCAAAATCACCACCCAGTCGCTGACCCGCTGCACGTCGTCCAAAATGTGCGTCGAGAAGAAGACAGTCGTGTGTTGGCGCAGCCGTTCCATAATGTTCAGCACCGCATGGCGTCCCATCGGGTCCAGCGCCGCTGCCGGCTCGTCGAGGATGAGCAGGTCGGGATAGTTAATCTGCGCCTGGGCGATGCCCAATCGCTGCCGCTCGCCGCCCGAGAACCCTTTGACCGGGCGGTCCGCCTTGTTTTCCAACCCGACCAGTTCGAGCATCTCGTCAATGCGGCGTTCGATCTCGCGCGCTGGCCCGGTGAAAAAGAATCGGGCCGAAAAGCGCAGCACCTCACGGGTCGTCATCGCGTCGTAAAAGCGCGGCGACTGCGACAGATAACCCACCCGCTGCCGAATCTCTGGGCCGTCGCGGACGATGTCGAGTCCAAAGATCGTCCCGCTGCCCGCGATGGGTTTCATCAAGCCCAGCAACAGCTTGATGGTGACGCTTTTGCCCGCGCCGTTCGGCCCTAAAAAGCCGACGATGGCGTGTTCGGGCACGGCCATGTCCAGCGATTTCAGCGCCTGCACCTCGCCGAAGGATTTGCTCAATCCTTTTGTTTCAATTACTTGGTTGTTGGTCCCGACTTGGAAAAACTGTGTTTCCTTCATCTTTGATACTCTCCTTATTTGTCTAGATCCTGGTTCTCTCAAGCGCGTGAGGTTAGTCTGTTTCCACAAGCACAGGCGCCGCGTTTGCCGTTGGCATCTTTGCCCCGACGGCAGCAGCCCCGTTATTGTTTTCCTCAATGTTCATAATCGCCGGGATGAAAAAGCCCAGCACCCCCAATACCCCACACAATACCCCGGCTGCCACATACCAGACCTGCAACCCCACCCAATCGCTCACCGGTCCGGCAAAGACCAGGCTGATCGGTCCGGTCAGGTTGAGCAAACTGTTCATCATGGTAAACACACGCCCCTGCATCTCTGGCGCTACCGTTCCTTGCAGAATGGCCATGACCGGCCCGTCGATCATCGGCAACATCAGCCCCACCACAAACATACTCACCAGGGCCAACCCAAACATCCCCGCAGGAGCCATGCCCAGTACAATAAAACTCAAACCGAATATGATTACGGCCGTCATCACGGTAACAATCTGTTGCTTAAAGCCACCCCAGATGCTCAGAAGCAGCCCCCCCAATATGATGCCTACCCCCGCGACCGCTTCCACTAGACTCAGTTGGGCCGCGCCACCCCCAAAGTGTTTGTATACCAAGAGAGGGATGAGCGAAATGGCCGGGGTCAGTGCTATCTTGAATATCAGCGCGAATCCTATCAGCGCCATCAAGCCCGACCAACCCCGGAGGTAGCGCAGTCCATCCCCCAGATCAGCCCATATAGACTGCTTCTGCGCCCTGCCCTCGTCCGCGCGTTTCGGCTGCGGGATATGCACAAAGAACAGTGGCCCAATCGCCAGCGCGGCTGTGATTATGTCCACCAGCATAACACCGTGCATCGGCAGCAGTCCCATCAGCAGCGCACCCAGCGGCGCGCCGATGATGTTCATCACTCCACTCAACATCTGGTTGATACCGGCCACGCGCGCCAGATGCTCCTTGGGCACCATGAGCGAGGTCGAGGCCTGCATCGCCGGCAAGTGAAAGCTCCCACCCACGGCGCGTATGAACATGATGACGTAAACGTGCCAGATCTGTAGGGCGTCAATCCAAAAGAGATAGGCCAGGCACAATATAGCCAGCGCTATGACACTGTCGGCCACGATCATTACCACACGCCGGTTCCAGCGGTCTATCAGCGCGCCGATGAAGGGACCGAGGAAAATTCCCGGCAAAAGCGCCATCATTGACGCCGTCGCCAGCACCGTCGCCGAGCCGGTCGTCTCGGTCAAGTACCACACCAGGGCGAACTGGGTCACGGTGCTGCCAACCAGCGAGAGCGCTTGCCCAGTCCAGATGGTAAAGAATGGGATTTGCCACTTGGGTTGATGTTCTGCTTGTTCTTTCATGTTACTTTCTCCGATGCTCATATTTTATTGCCCAACATTGGAAATCAGAAACCAGGTATTGCTGAAGCATGGTATTGAACACGTCTGTTCCTTCTTGACATCACTAACACTCCATTTTCTCGAACTTGGCGAACGCCACAAAGATGAAAACTACACTCCACAGGATGGTGGCGACCAGCGGGGCAATTCCCATCTCAGCGGGGATCGCCTGACCCGTGGCAGCCAACAAAGCGACTTTCGGTAGCATCCAGGGCGTGACGTAAAATAGTGGCTTTATAAAGCCCCCCAGTATGCCCCCGCCCAAGACAGAACCTAGCGCAATCCCCAGGATGGGGCCACGACTGTTGAAAATGGTTCCCAGCATCAGAGTTAATGTGAGGTAAAAGAGGGTATGTACGGCCATGATCCCAACCGCGGATAGGAAAGGCGCCAAAGGAAACGGCGCGCCCATACGTAGCGACAACATTCCATAAGCCACGACGGAAGGCAGTCCAACCAACAGAGCAAACACTGCCAGCGCATTGGCGGCCACCTTTGCCAAAACGTAGGCACGGCGTGTCACTGGTTTAGAAAGCAGCCATTCAGCCACGCCGCTTTGCTTCTCGCCGATGATCAGGTCTTGTGCCAGGATGACAGTCCCTATCGCCAACACCGGGACGCCGAACTGGAAGAAAATGTTCAATCCCAACAACAGGATATAGGCAAGTAACCCGCCGGCCTGGGTAATTTCGGCTGCAGTGGCCTCGTTAACCTCCTCGCCAGACGCGAACAGCATGATCGCCGTCAGGCCGCCAAGCAACACCGTCCACAGCAGGGCGTTGATCCACCAGCGGCGGGTGCCCCACCAGGCGCGGTTTTCCTTGCGGAACAGATTTGCAAAGCCGCGCAGTCCGCCCCATTCATTTACACGTTGTAGTTCCAGATTAACGGCCATCGTCGTCTCCTTTTACAATCTCCATAAAGATTTCTTCCAGTTCGTACTTCTTGCGGCTGAACTCGGCCACCGTCACAGCGGGGTCAGCCAGCACGTACCGCAGCAGGTTCTTTTCGGCTGCTGCTTCATCGCTCACGCTGACCTGCCAGACGCTTGTTCCGTTGCGCGGGGCCACCGCCGTATGCGCCACCCAGGGCAGTTCCGCCAGCCGCTCGCCCAGTCCAGCAGGTGCGCCCTTCAAGGCGACGGTGTAAACCACGCCGTCTTTGCTGTTCAATATCTGTTCGATCGGCCCGCTGGCTACCAATTCGCCCCGGTTCAGGATGGCGACCGTGTCGCTGATCCGCTGGACATCGTCCAAGATGTGGGTCGAGTAAAAAATCGTAGTGTACTTGCGCAGGCGAGCCATCACATCCAGGACAGCCTGCCGCCCCAACGGGTCGAGCGCCGAAGCGGGTTCGTCGAGGATAAGCAGATCGGGATAGTTGACCTGAGCCAGGGCAATCCCCAGGCGCTGTTTCTCGCCGCCGGAGAATCCTTTTATGGGACGATCGGCCTTTTCGACCAATCCGACCAGTTCCAGCATCTCGTCGCATCTTTCCTGGATTTTGGCCTGCGGGCCGCTAAAGAAGAACTTGGCGGCG
Source organism: Anaerolineae bacterium (assembly GCA_030612585.1). The sequence continues at coordinate 9,514 of JAUWNP010000043.1, read as the reverse complement.
AATTGCATGTTCTCGCGGGCGGTCATGTGTTCGATGAAACGCGGCTGTTGCGGCAGGTAGCCGATGCGCTCGCGGATGGCGACACTCTCGGTCAGGATGTCGTGGCCAAAGATGGTCCCACTGCCAGCCGTGGGGCGGCTCAGACCCAGCAGCGCTTTCATCAGCGTGGTTTTTCCGGCTCCGTTCGGGCCGAGAAAACCGAAAATCGAATGGCGTGGCACCCTCAAGTCCACGCCGCAAAGCGCCTGGACTTGGCCGAAGGATTTGCTCAAGCCATGTGTCTCGATGACGATCCCATTCTTCTCATCCATTGATATTTCCTCCCATCCACCTTGTTTCACATTTCCTGGGTTGCATTAATGGCTTCAAGATATAGAAATATCTCTTGGCCGCCCCGATAGCCAGTCCTGCCCCCGCGTAATACACGGTCTTGCGGGAGTTTTCTCCCTTGCTCGAATTTTGTTCCATCTCTTGCCTCCCTGCTTTTCTACAAATGTTGTCACGCCGGCGACGTGTGCCTGTGCCCGTGTGGCTGGCGGGTAAAGGTTTTAGCACCCCAAAGCACCGTAATCCCAATCGCCGCCACAAACCACAATATGATCGCACAAGTATCCGCTCGCTCAGAGATGGCGATGAGCTCACCGGTAAAATTAACCATAGAATGGAAAAGAATTACGGCGAGTATACTGCGGCGCGTATTGTTGTAAATCCACGTAAAAGCGAAACCCAACGGCACAATACCAACTATGAATAGCCAAAATTCTAGCGTCCCCACCCCCAGACCGGCTTGATAAGAGTCTGGAATAAAGAACATGGGCAAGTGCCACAGAGACCACACGACGTTCAATATCAGGCTCGACGTCAGCGCACTTTTTGTTTCTTGTAAGCGATCCAGCACATAGCCGCGCCAGCCCAACTCTTCGATAAAAGGGATGAGGGTGGCAAACAGCGCCGAGAAAACCAGGGATACAGGATTGGATACCACATTCACTATGCTTGGTCCCCAGACCGCACCCTGCCCACCGAAAAGGATGTCGAGTAACGCAGCCAAGACATTCAAAATAGGAGTAAATAGCAAAATAACCAGGAGCCATTTGAGTCCTATTCTTTTCACATCAACGACGCGCGCCCAATAATCCCGTCGCCCGGCCCGATCGCGGGTGAGATAAGTAAACCCGATCCCCGTCAACATTGGGCCGAGGACGCCGAGCAAGAGTAATACGACACCGCCAGCGGACTCCATACTGACCTGCAACAAAATTCCCAGTCCCCAGAAAAACCAGGTCCAGGCAAAAGTTACAACAAAGTACAACCAGGGGCTATATAATGGTGAACGTGACGAATCTGCCGAGTTATTCATGATCGTTTCCTCCTGAGAGCTATATGTGTATTTATTACACAATCAAAAAACAGAAGTTCATTCGCATTTGTTTTTATCGACTCAAGTTTTCATTGTGAACCTCCAGCGTCATCCCCCTTTCGTCAATACATTGGACAGAAATCAGGGTCAAGCCCAGATCGCGGATGCGGCTGATCAACCCGTGCAGCGCGGCCTGGTCCATCACCGGCCCTTCGAGGCGCGTCTGGGGAGGCGCCGTCGTTTCGTCCACGGTGAGCGTGAATCCCTCGAACCAGGCAGCGCCGGTTTGGCTTAGACGTCCCCGAACACAAATTCGATAAAGCGGCTGTGTTTTATCTGACATTAAAATTGGCTATCTCCTGATTGGTTGAACACAGGCAGTATAGCACGGGCAGGGGGTAGCTGTCACTACCCAATGGGGTAGTCAGGGGGGGTAGTCTTGCTGGATGTTGGTTGTGGGGTGCTAAAGGAGGTTTTGAGGGGGCGAGTTGTTCAGGACAGCAAATTCATCTCGTAGGCTTTGGCGAGCGCTTCGGCGCGGCTGTGAACGTCCAGTTTGCGATAGATGTTTTTGGCGTACCACTTGACCGTGTTCTGAGAAACGAACAACCGGTGCGCGACGGTTGCGTTGGTCAGGCCGAGAGCAAAGAGGCGCAATACCTCTATCTCGCGCTCGCTTAACGTTTCCTCGGGATAGCCGGGGGCTGACTCGATTTTTTCCACCGCGCCGGGTTCGATTGCCGCGAGTAGTTTGGTCGCGTAGGGATGTTTGACCTGGCGCAAGAGGCGAACCAGAGGGAGGCCGTGGTCGAGAAAGGTGCGCATCATGCCCGTGGGTTCGGCCAACGTGAGGGACTGTTCGAGCGTTGTCTGGGCTGCCTGGAACTGGCCCAATTTGTCCAGCGTCAATGCCTGCAACAAAGCAATTTGGATGATTTGCTGAACGTGCCCTTTACGCAACGCTAATTGGTGCAGCTTTTCCAACAGAGTGAGCACATCCGGCAGCGATTTTTCCAACGCCAGGTAAACGTGAGCCAGCGCCAGATAGATGGGTATCTGTCCACACGACGGCTCATCACTCAGCGTGAGGGAAGAGTCTTGGGCCCAGCGTTCGGCGCGCGCCAACTGCTTCTCGCTGGCCCAGAGTTGAGCGCGAAAAGCCGCAAATGGCGCCATCGTTGGGTGCCGAGATTGCCGGTCGGGGAGTTCGAGTAACAGCGCGTCAATGGTCTCATCGCTAGCCAATGGGTCAATAGCGTCAATAGCAATGTCCTGCGCCAACTGCGCTTGCCGCAGCAGCAACCTGCCCCACACCCCGCTATTCGGCGCGCCGAACTTTTTGCTCAGGGCCAGGCCATCACGAATGAAACGCTCGGCTTTGGTTGGCCTGTTCCACTCGTAAAGCACACACGCGTATTTCAGATATGGCACCTCAAGGATATGAGCATACGTTAGCCCGCGTTCTTGCACAAATTGAAACGCCTGTCGACAAGTAGCCTCCGCCGCCTGGTATTGGCCCTGTAAAACCAACGCTCCGATCAGCCGGTCTGCCGCATACAGACTGACCAAGATACTTGCGCTGGACAGGCCGGCGGTCAACGCCTCCCTACCGCACGCGATAGCCTGAGACACCTGCCCAATGTCGGTGCCGGTGTAAATGTCGGTCAGCAAAATATAGATCACTCCTCGCGCAAAGGCACGTTGGGAGGGCAATTGTTCGAGCGCCTGCCGCCCCAATGTTAGCGCGGTTTGTGTCTCACTCAAATAAAAAGCGGCCCAAGCCTGCAACGCCGCCCACTCGCCTGAAAAGGCCACGTCGTTTTCACAGTCGCTGCCGGGCAGGGCGGATTTCACCGCAGTCACAAACTCGACCAGGCGCGGATAGTTGTCGTGAACAACGCATATCCAGGCGTAATCGAGGCACAGACGCGGATTGGCGCGCACAGCATCTTCCGGCAACGCTTCCAACCACTTGTGCGCCGAGTGAATATCGCCGCGCCTGAACGCCGGCATCGCATTGGCCGCGACCAGTGACGCCGCGGCCGGCGTATCTCGAGCCGCCAGGTAGTGAGAGAGCGCGTCACCTACGAGGCCGTGCTGCTCGTACCATAGAGCCGCGCGCCGGTGCAACACAATCACGCTTTCCTCGCCTTCTTGCGCCCGCAGTTGATGGCGCAGCAGATCGGCAAAGAGATGGTGATAGCGATACCACTCGCGCCGGTGGTCTAGCGGCGTCACAAAGAGATTGGCTCGTTCCAACTGTGCCAGTATCTCGCGCCCGTCCTGCTGCTCGGTGGGCGATTTGGCTTCCCCAAATCGCACAGCGTCGCACAATGAGGCATTGAAACGCTGCAAGACGCTAGTCTGCAGGAGAAAGGTTTGGATGTGCGGCGGCTGGCGGGCCAACACCTCCGTCACCAGGTAATCCACCACGTACCGGTCGTCGCCGGTAAAGGCCTGGATGAACGCGCCGGTGTCCTCCACGTTCTGCATCGTCAGCGCCGCCATTTGCAGCCCGGCGATCCAGCCCTCGGTGCGGCTTTCCAGCGCCGCCACGTCTAACGCGGTCAGGCGCAAACCCATCGTCTGGTTAAAGAATTGGGTCGCTTCCTCGACCGTAAAGCGCAAATCTTGAGCGCGGATGTCCGTTATCTGCTGCTGCACGCGCAGGCGCGGCAAGGGCACAGGCGGGTCCTCGCGGGTGAGGATGACGAGATGCAGTTGCGGCGGCAGGTGATCCAGCAAAAACACGAGCGCTTCGTGGACAGCCGGAGCGTGGATAACGTGATAGTCGTCGAGCACCAACACGTGGGGGCGACCCTTGTGGTTGCCCGCGTGGTTACCCTCGCGGTTGCCCGCCAGATCGTTAATCAGCAAGGTTAGAAGCGATGCCAGCGGCGGCAGTTGCGGCGACTGCAAAACGTCCAACACGTCCTGGCCGATGCCGGCGTCAACGGTCTGCAAGGCGGCGACGAGATACGTCAGAAAACGGATGAGGTCATTGTCGCCGTCGTCCAGCGACAGCCAGGCGATGGGTCGGGGCAGGCCAGAAACCAGGTTTTTCGGAAAAAACCTGGTTTCTAAATGGTGTATCCACTCACTCACTAACGTCGTTTTGCCAAAGCCGGCCGGGGCGGAGATGAGGGTCAGATTGCGGTGGAGGCCCGCGTTTAGCCGCTTGATCAGGCGTGGGCGCGAGACTAGATTGGGCCGGACGGGGGAAATATAGAGTTTGGTAGTCAGGAGCGGAACGCCCTGAGCACTGTCGAAGGATGGCGTGGTCATAATGCCATAATCTTACCACGTCTTGCCTATATCCTCAAATGAAGAGCATCCCTGCTTTCAATCACGGAAACCGACGTCATCCAGCGCGACGACCCCCAGCCGGGTACGGTCAAAGACAAGGCGCACCTGCGCCAGGCCGGTGGGGTCAAAGGCGGGGTTCGCTGCCGCAAAGGCCGCCAGCGGGAACTCGAAATGCTGGAACACCACCTCCGACCGGGGCAGAGGGGACATGAACGCGGCTTTGCCGATCCGCCCTTCCAGTTGCGGCTGCAGGAACGAGAAATGGCTCAGCGGCAGGCGGGCCACCTCTCCCGCGCCGTCCACCACTTCCAGCGTCAAATCTATTGGCTCGCGTTCACCTTTCTGCCCTGCGTCTTTTGTCTCCGGGGTTGGATCCTCGTTCGTATCGGCCAGCGAAAAGACCAGGACGCTGTTCTGGGTCAACGTCAAGCCGCGCTCAGGCAACCGGATCGTATAACGGGCCGTCGTCGCCAAAGCGTCCGTGTCCCAGCCCAGGTAAGCCGCGTGGTTGTCCATGTCGCCCCACTTGGCCTGCACCAACTGCTCCCGCCAGACGGCCAGGTTTTCGCCCACCTGCGCGCCGCCGAGCAGCGTGGTCGTCGCCACGTTAATGTCCTCCTGGTACGTGCTGACCAGCCGTGTGCCCGCGTCCTCGTACTGGCTGATATAGATCGTGTCCGGCAGCCACTCCCGCGCCCGGCGGTGATCCCGGAAGAGAGGCCGGTAGCCCGACTCTCCGTGCAGGGTGGCCTCGAGGAACGCGCTGATATAGACCTCGGCGATGTGCTCCTGTTGCTCGGCGGGCATCAGTTGCTCCAGGTTGAACACCCGCATCAACGGCTCGAACAGGTCTTTGCGCCCCCAGGACGTGTTGAATTGCCCGTGATTAGCCCCATAGACGTACAGAGCGGCCTTGAACCAGTTCCCCCCATCGGTGAAGCGAAGGCGCGCGTACTGCCTGGCTCCCGAAAAAGAGACCACGTCCCTATCGTGCGCCCCGTGCAGGACGAGGTAATTCACATTCTCCAGCACCGTCCCCCGGCCGGTCGGTTTGTATTGACCGTCTATTGGCGCAATGGCCACCACCGAGCGGATGTCGAAACCGTAATCGAAGCGCACGGTCGCGTCGTCCGGGCAATAGGGCAGATTGTTGAACGCCGCCGCCACCGCCACTGCCTCCCCGCCCCGCGAGTGGCCTATCAGGGCCACGTTGTCCAGGTCCACCTTGTGGTAGAACGGGTTGTCCGGGATCGCGTTCCAGTCGCGCCACACCCGCAGGTGCTCCAACAGCAGCCAGCCCCGCAGGTCGTTTTCCTCTTTCAACGAACTGATTATCAGCGCGTCGGAAAAAAGAGAGAGGTTGAGGAAATTCTCGTCCACCGAGACCAGGATGAACCCCCGGCTGGCCAGTAACTGGCCCAGGTAGGCGTAGCCGGGGTCCGAAAAGTCCTCCATCATGTGGTTGCCATGCGCGATCAACACCAGCGGGAAAGGGCCTTCCCCCTCCGGGTACCACACCCGCCCGTTGAGGGGCAGCGTTTCGGGGCCAAAGCCCCAGTAGCCGGTCCGCAAGCCCGTCCATCGCTCCACCAGCGCCGACCCGTCCACCGGCCCGGTGAGTAGATCCACGTCCGCGCCGTATTCCACGCGATGGCGGTCCCGCCCGCTGCCATAGAACAGGGTTTGTACGCCGTGCGATCCCGGTTGGGAAGGATCGGGCATGGCGAGTGGTTCAACCTGCGCGCCCGCATGCGCCGCCGCGTCCGGCGTCAGCACCAGCGGCGACCCATCGTCGAGCAGCCAGGCGGCGCCAAAGGCCAGCCCCACTACCCCAAGCGCCAGCCCGACGACGGCAATGGTGCGCTGAACCCTGGTGGCCTCCCGCCAGCCGCCGCGCGCCAGCACCGCAACGCCTGCGCCCAGGAGCGAGGCAACGACGATGGTGCCAAAGCCGGCCGCGAGGAGACCGATCAACACGGGCAACACAAACAACGTCAGCAGGCCGAGCGCTGCCACCGCACAGGCCATCACCCAGACGTAAAAGGTGGGAAGACCCTTGATGATGCGCCAGACCAGGGTCACCAAACCACCGGCGAGGGCCAACGCGGCCAGGAACAGGAGCGTGCCGGTGGCGAAACGCGCGATCCCGGCGGGGGCGAACATGCTGTAGGCCGTCACCAGCAGGATCGAGGCCAGCGCGATCAGCGCCCCCCACGCCGCCCCGCGCCACGCCTGGGGGCCGGGGGCAACGCCGTTCCATACCCGGCGCAGCCGCTCCCCGATGCGCTTGAATAGATGTTGTTTATGATCCAGTTGACTTGCTGTCATTTTGCACCCCCTTCTCAAGATTCGCAGTATAGTTCTTCCCCCGTCCATAACTCTCGACGAATCTGAACCCCTGCTGCTCGGCCAACGCGCGGACAGTTGCCAGCGGCACAAAATCCGGATCCCCTGGCTGCTCGGTGATGGAGAGCAACCCACCGGGCCGGAGCGCTCGATAGATACCCTGCAAGCAAGCGGCTGGATGCGGCGTCTCGCCCAGGACGGCGACGAGAAACACGACGTCGAATTTGCTTTCGCCGAACGGGAGATTACAGGCGTCTCCCTGGGTGAACCGCACGTTGCGCAACCCTGCCGTTGCGAGCCTGCGATGCGTCTTTTCCAGCATCTCTAGCTGCAGGTCGAACAATTCGAGACGGCCATGCGGAAGGCGGCGGGCGATTTCGACGCTAAAGTAGCCCGGTCCTGGCCCCATTTCCAGCACCCGCGCAGCCTCGTCGAGGTGCAACCGGTCAGCCAGTTGTTCCGGCGAGAGGATGAGCCGGCGCAGCGGAAGCACCAGAGTGAACGACGTCTGGTGCGGAAAGAGCCCGCGACCGAGGTTGCGCTTTATGACGTCAATCCATTCTTTCAAATTCATTGCAAGGCGGCAGAGTCGAGCATATGCTGAAGCGCAGGTTCGAGGATGGCGAGTTGCTCGGCCGTCTGGCCGCTGGCGTAAAAGTCAAAGGCCCGCCGGGTGTCCCCCTGGCTAACCACGATGAGCACGTGGGTCTCGGCCGACTGCACGGGCGCCCGCGTGTCGTCGCCCTGCGCCGCCGGGGCGTAGACCTCGACGGTGAAGCGCCGTCCACTGCCCCAGCCCAACTCGACCGGCTCTGAGTGGATTACCTGTGAGGGGGTGGGCAGCATCGCCGCCTCCACCTCCTGAGGGGGCTGGATGTCCATCCAGTTGACGCCGAGGCGCAGGCTGTTGGCGCCATCGGACGCCCAGGCCCACTCCGGTTCAAGCAGCAGCCAGCCGGCGGGCACCTCGAACACCAGCCCCGCCTCCGGGATGTTCACCTCTTGATACACAGGGGCAGGCGTTGGGGAGAACGTGGGCGCGAACACGACGTAATCCCCGCTGCCGTGGTACTCGTACACCGTGCCGTTCACCGCCAGCCGGATGATGTACCCCGGCGTGATGACCTGGGCGTACACTTTGCCCGGCTCCGGGACGCCCAGACTGGCGTCAGGGAATTTGGTCGGTTCGACGCTCTGCACTGCAATCTCGTCGGGGCCGACGTCCAGCCGATCCGCCAGGTCGGCGATGGACAGGTTCACCAGCGGCTCAGCGTCTCCTTGCATCTCATTGATAGGCGTTGGGCCGCACCCGCTCAGCACCAGCGCCGCGATCAGCGCCAGTCCGCTCAGCGCCAGCGCCGCCGGCGGGAGCACGTTCAGAAACTTGTTGCCTTTTGTCACCTCTCACTCCTTTCTGTTTGTTGAATATTTTCTTGCTTGATCTTGCACTCCCAGTGTACCACAGACAACTCCCCGGCGCATCGGCCAACCGGGGAGTTTTGAGCCTGATCAGGTGGGTAGTCTTTTACCTGGTCAAGTGACCAGGTCTCGTTCGGCGGGCTTGTAGAAATACAGATCGAATGGCAGCCAGACCAGGTGAAACAGCATGTGGGCCACCATCGCAGCCAGGAGACCAACCTGCCAGAATAGCCAGCCAAATATCAGCGACGCCCACAAGTTGAGGCTGATCATCGCACCGAGGAACAGCGGCGTTTTTTTGCATCCGCTGGCCAGGTAGCCGGGCAGATGACCGAGGCCAAATAGCAGGCCCGAAATCACGATGGCTGCCCACACGACGGCAGGATTGGGGCTTCCCGCCAACAAGGCCCCCAGCCACACCAGAAGGCTCATGAGGCCCCAGCGGGTCATCACCTCCTCGGCGATGCCGCCATACATCACGCGGCCCCATATTCCGATTCCGTTTCTGAGTTCTTCCATGCTGCTGACCGTCTGTTCATCCAGCCTTGGCCGGAAAAACATATAGTACGCGGCCACAAAAATCAGAGCGCCGCCTATGCCAACAGCGAGCGAGGGGAAAACCTGCGGCTCGATTGTATTCCAAAGCGGTCCGCCGACAACCAGCGCCTCAAAGAAAGGTGCGTGCAAATCCACTCGGTAAGCAACGGCTATCCCAATCGCTGCCGGAACGGCAATGAGGATCAGGCTCTGAACAGTCGAGGCTACTAGGATGACCGGCATGGGGGGCATCTCTTTGCCAGGGGGCAGATTATCCTCGACGAGTTTGCTGATAGTCTTTAGCGCACCGCGCACGGCAATCAGCATGCCTGGTATGCACACCAGCACCAAGTAGATAAACAAGATCCAGTTGAACATTTGAAACCTCCTCAATGATTGAATATTTGGTAGTGGTTACATATTAACTGATGGGACACCACACTGTGTTGTAGTAGTGGAGATACATCTTCAGCACCGCTTCGTGATAAACGTCTGACTTGGAGAACGATAGCGTTTTCCGCACAAATCGAGCCAGTCTCTGCCGCA
>JAUWNP010000123.1 GCA_030612585.1 Anaerolineae bacterium | reverse complement strand
CGTGGCGGGGCGCACGGTGAGCGCCGGTTCCAGGATGGTCGTCAGCGCCTCGCGCCCGTGCAGCGGGTAGGTCAGTTGCAGCGCGTAGGCATCGCCCAGCACCGTCTCCTTGCCCCCGGCGATGAGGTCAATCTGGACCTTGTTCAACCCCTCGCCAGCCGTTCCACTGCCGATACGCATGTCGTGTGAGGCGATAGTCTCCGGCGTGATCTCCAGGTCGCCGAAGCGTTCTGCGAGCGGGCCGTCGAGGTACTCGAAGGGTGTCTCCTCGACCGGTATCTTGCCCAGTTTCTCCAGTTCGAGGCGGATTTCGGCGCGGGTCTCGTGGATGAGCGCCCCGCCGACAGCCTTGAGAGGTTTGCGTGGCGGCCCCATATCAAGCCCCATCATCTTGAGTGCCGCCTTCACCGCCACGCCCCCGCCGTACCGGCAGAAGATGCGCGAAAGTTTCTGCACGCTGCGCTGGAGGGCACGGGCCTCCGCTAGTTTCCCCTCGCCGGTCAACCGGATGACCTCCTGCCACACCTCCGGGTAGACCTGAGCGCTGGCCAGGATCATGCCGCTCACGCCGCCGGCCAGCGCAGGCAGCACGACCTCGTCGTGGCCGACGAAGATGTCTATACGGTCGCTTACGTACTCCAGCAATTCCATCGTGTAAGTCAGGTTGCCGGAGGAGTCCTTGAGGCCGACGACATTCGGCAGGTCGGCCAGGTCCTCAACGACAGTGCGCGGCAGGTAGCGGTCCATCACCTGGGGGATGTTGTAGAGGATGATGGGCAGATCCACGGTGGTGGCGATGTCGTAGAAGTGCTGGTAGACCCCCTTGTCGGAGGGGTGGAGGAAGTAGGGAGTGACGATGAGCGCCGCCGCCGCGCCTGCTTCTTTGGCGTCGCGGGCGAGAGCGAGCGCCTCCTGGGTGGATGAAGCACCACAACCAGCGACAACCGGCTTGCCTCCCGCCTCCTCCACGCCGATGACGACGAGCCGCCGCTGTTCCTCACGAGTGAGGTAGGGGAACTCGCCTGTCGTGCCGCTGGTGACCAGCCCGTCCACGTTCGACAGACAAGAGCGGATGAGGCGGCGGTAGGCTTCCTCGTCCACCTCCTCCGTCTTCCTGACGAAGGGGGTGACGAGGGCGGGGAAAACCCCCTTGAGCCACGGAACTTTGATAGGCATAGATGACCTCCTTGGATATTGGATATTGGGTATTGCATAACCATCGCGCGTCGTTACGCATTGCGCCTTACGTTAGCACAGAAGCGGCGAATTGGCAAATGGCTCCGTTGTGCATTTGCGCAAGTGGGGCCGTTCGGCTATAATCGGGGCTGGACCTGCCACCAACCGAAAGGGATTGAATGTCTTCACAACAACTTGAATTCCCAACTATCCAACGATCTGCTACACCGCGCCTCGACGTTAGTTATCGAGAGCGTCTTAGCGATCTTCTGTCAAGTGACCTCGATTTTCATGGCAAGAGTAGCGCGTATGCCTCCCATAATTTCCACGCTTTCCCAGCCAAGTTCCCTCCACAGTTGCCCAGGAAGTTCATCGAAGGACTTACGGAACCGGGAGATGTTGTACTTGATCCTATGGTGGGGTCGGGGACGACGATTGTGGAGGCATTTCTAGCCGGGCGACTGGGCATTGGTTTTGACATTGATCCTATGGCATTGCGATTGTGTGAAGTTAAAGTCACACCTTTGGCGTTGGAAGAGGCCGCTACAGCGGGAAATAAGGTCCTACACCGTGCTCAAGAGAGTTTGCAGCAAAATGGGACCAAACTGCACCGGGAACTGAACGCCCGTTTTGGAGAGGAAGAACACAAGTTCATAGACTACTGGTTCTTGCCCTCGACCCAACTCGAATTAATAGCCTTGATTCGAGAAATTGAGCGCGTTCAAGACCCCGGTATCCGCGAGTTCTTGGAACTAGCGTTTTCTGCCATCATTATTACCAAGTCGGGCGGCGTTTCGATGGCGCGCGATCTGGCCCACACACGCCCCCACCGCGTTCAAGCCAAAACACCTCGTCCGGCACTGGGTGAGTACCGCAAACGATTGAGCAAGAATCTAAACAACCTTGCTACATTGACGCGCGGAAGTGGGACGATTGAGATCCTTCGGGGTGACGCTCAGAAGTTGCCTTTATGTGATCGTACGGTTGATCTCATTGTTACCTCTCCGCCCTATGCTTCGAACGCCATTGACTACATGCGAGCACATAAGTTCTCATTGGTGTGGTTTGAACATTCGCTGAACAGCCTTGCACAACTGCGCCGAGAATACATCGGCCACGATGCTGTAACAGGCGTTGAGTATATTGAGTTGCCCGACTCTGCTTGTCAAGTGGTTGGCAGTATCGCCCGAGTTGACCCGAAGAAGGCCAAAGTATTGCACCGCTACTATTCGGAAATGACGCGCTGTCTGACTGAAATGGCCCGTGTGTTGAAGCCGGGCAAAGCCGCTATTGTCGTGGCAGGCTCATCCACAATGCGCGGGATGGGCACCCGAACCGATGTTTGCCTGGGAGAGATTGGAAAACAGGTTGGGTTTGAATTGACCCATATAGCGGTACGAAGGCTGGACCGCGATAGGCGCATGATGCCAGCGCGCCGAACAGAAATCCGTTCCCAGATCGAGGAACGGATGCACGAAGAGTATGTAATCGGTTTCCTTAAACCAGAAACGAAATAGGAGCGCCAGATGAGACTGGAACAGTTGCGCAAGATGTATCACGAGACGATCTGTCAGCAGATTCTGGGATACCGGGCAGGGGTGCCCAATATCGCGGATAAGGGCAGTAAGAGAAGTATACAGTTAGCCCAAGGCATCTTGAATCGAATGAAATGCCCACCCTGCCCCAGCCCTCCAAAAGGGCAAAGAGCAGGTGCATTATTCGAATCATTGACACGCGACTATCTCCAGAAGGCATTCCGCTTGATTCAACATCTTCGTCCCGGTGATTGGGAATTCTCCGTTCATGGGGACGTAACCAAGTTCGATCAGTACGAACATCTGACCGACCTTGCCCAGGTTTTGGCACAACACCCTGGTTTGCGTGCGACCTTGGGGGACTATCTGGTAAAACCCGACATTGTGGTGGGGCGAAGCCCTGTTTCAGACCAGCAAATCAACCAGGACGCCGACATTCTACAAAGCAATACAGCCACATTAACGCCCCTGCGTGCGAGCAATTTCCCAAACCCCAGGCCCATTCTTCACGCCAGCATCTCCTGCAAATGGACGATTCGCAGTGACCGTTCTCAAAACGCACGCACCGAAGGCTTAAACCTGATTCGTAACCGTAAGGGAAACACGCCCCACATCGTCGTCGTGACGGCTGAACCTTTGCCCAGCCGGATAGCCTCGGTCGCGCTGGGTACAGGTGATTTGGATTGCGTGTACCACATGGCACTCTACGAGTTGGGTGAATCCGTTGAAGATGTCGGTGATGAAACGTTGAGTGAGATGTTCAATCTGTTGGTAGATGGCAAACGGCTACGCGACATCAGCGACCTGCCATTTGATCTGGCAATCTAGTGCATCTTGTCGAAGTGAGCAACGAACATCAAGCAAAGGCAGGCAAAATGGAGATCATTCGCGCTTTCATCGCCATCCCCCTCCCGCGCCCGCTGTTAGAGAAACTGGCCGCCCTCCAGCGGAAACTGGAGAAGCAGATCCCGTCCCGCAGCGTGCGCTGGGTGCGGGTGGAGGGTATCCACCTGACGCTCAAGTTCCTGGGCGATACCCTCACGGAGAAACTACCTGAGATCGAGCAGGCGCTGGCGGCCGTGGCCCAGCACGTCCCCGCCTGTACCTTCACCGTCGGGGAACTGGGCTGCTTTCCCAACCCGCGCCGCCCCCGCGTCGTCTGGGTCGGGGTGCAAGAGTCGACGGGACGGATGGCGGCGCTGCAGGACGCCATCGAGGAGGTGATGGCCCCGTTCGGCTACGAGCCGGAGGGACGAGGCTTCACGCCGCACCTGACGCTGGGCCGGGTACGTCGCCGCACGTCCCGCAGCGACGTGACGCAGGTGGGCGAAGCCGTCGCCAGCACTACAGTGGGATTGCTAGCCGAGGTTCCCGCCGACCACTTCGCCCTCATCCGCAGCGTGCTCAAGCCCACGGGGGCGGAGTATACTACGCTGGAGGAGTTCCCGCTGCGTGGGAGTTGATCCCATCAGGCGTATTGCGTGCTGCGTGATGCGTAGGAGGTTGAGCGCGGTATGAGCAAGAAACAAGAGTTGCGCCGCTTGCGGCACAGGAAAAAGAAGATCAAACTCACCGTAGATGACGCGGGCACGGTCGTCGAGCACGAGGCCATCTCAGTTGACGCCGTCCCCGGCTGGGGTGAAGCCGATGTACCCGAAGGCCACACCAAAGAAGACATGCTGGCCCGTAGCCTCGATATCGCACTAGGGCTGCTCTACCACGAACGCGCGATGACGGTCGTGGACCTGGCCAACCTGATGGTTGAGGTGTGGAAAGTGCAGGCCAACTACACCTACGGTGAGTTCATTGAGGCCGCCCAACGCGACCCCCGGTTTCAAGTGCCGAGTGGCGGACTCATCGCGCTGGCCGACGAGCCAGACCCGTGGGGTGTGCTGTTGGAACGGGTCGAGCAAGAGCAGGCCAGAATGGAGGCCAGGCGTTGGTGCGACGACTGAAACCGCCATCGGCATCCGGCGGCAGGCCCTTGATCGCCGTCATCGGCGGTTCAGCGCCGACGGCGGAGGAGGCCGCGGCAGCGGAGGCCGTGGGCCGTGCATTGGCCGAAGGAGGTGCGATACTCGTCTGCGGCGGGCTCCGCGGGGTAATGGAGGCCGCTTGCCGGGGAGCCAAGTCTGCCGGCGGCCTCACCATCGGCATCCTGCCTGGCACCGACCGGAGCGAGGCCAACCCCTACGTGGACATTCCCATTGTCACCGGCATCGGCTGGGCGCGCAACGCCATCATCACACGCACCGCCCAGGCGGTGGTCGCCGTCGGAGGGAGTTATGGCACGCTGAGCGAGATCGGGCTCGCGCTGTCGTTCGGCGTGCCGGTAGTGGGACTGGGGACGTGGGAGCCAAGGCGCGAGGGACACCCGCCTGTGCCCATCATCCGCGCCGCCACGCCGGAGGAGGCAGCCGCCCGCGCACTGGCGCTGGCACAGAGGACAACTGTCGCAAAAACGGTTCAGTCCTCGAAATAGCCTGCCACCAGCGATTCACAAGGCTAGCGCCTCACGCAAGTGCTCCTCAATGGCCTGCATATCCTTTGCAGGCATCACGCCCAGGCGGCGCTCAATCATCGCTTGCTTAATCGTGCGAATAATCCCTGTAGCCACTGATGGAAAGAGCAGGCCGGCATCTCGCCAGTTGGCAATGAGATGGTCTCCGGACAGCAATCGTTCCACGTTGCTGGTTATTGCAGCCACAATGGCCTCCTGCCGACCTCAATGATAAACGTCACTGCTGATGACGACCACAGGGCGGCGCTTGGCCCCGCTCTCATCGCTGAATACAAAACGCACCAGTACCACGTCGGCACGACTATAACCGGTCATAGGCAGCATCCTTTTCGTTGTCCCACAGTTCAGCCAACACCGGATCAGTCCGCGCACTCAGAGCCACGAGTCCCTCCTTGGCTACCAGTTCCGTCCAGTCCCGCGCCAGACGCTCCTCCAGGGTCTCCACAACATACCGGCGCACAGAAATATCACGTTGCGCGGTTACTAGACGCAGGCGGCGCCGAAGTTCGGTCGGGATGTCTATCGAAATGCCGGTGTGCTTGTCCGTTCTCGTTGTCACCATCTCGTCTTACCTCCATTGACAATATACCACATTTGTCGGATTTGCGAAAATACGGCATCGTGCCACACCAGGGATGACGCTCTCTCAGAAGCCAAGAGCCCGGCGATGTACCGGGCTCCTGGTTTACTCTATTCTGCTCCACGGATGAGTTGCTACCTTCCGGGGATACCTACGGCGTGAGCGTCCACTCCAGCGGTTCGGAGAGGTCCACCTCGTATTCCTCGGCCAGCGTGTTGTGATCACAATCCTCCGCCAGCAGGTCATAGGTGCCCATTGAGACCTGGAAGGTGCGACTGTCGCCGGAAACGATTATGTCAGCACCCAGCCAGTCGTCGCCCCAGGTGGTGCCGTTGGATGGGGAAATGTAGACGTAACACACATCCCAACCCGAGTCGTTGGACAAGGTCAACGTGGCGTAGTCCTCCAGGTACAGCGTCCAATCCAGGTCACCTGAGATGTATTCGTCGAACCTGGTGGCTATCACATTGTAGTTCTCGTCCTCCGCCTTGAGGTCATAAGTTCCTTCGGTCAACTCGAAGGTGTAGGACTCATTCACCGGTATCACATCACTGCCCAGCCAGTCATCTCCCCAGGAGTCGCTCGTACTCGGCGAGATGTAGACGTACCAGACTGGCATATCTGTATCGTTGTACACCGTCAGCGTCGCGGCCTCACCCCAGATAGGACTGAGAGTCCAATCGGTATCTTCAGAGACGGAAACGCCGTACTCCTCGGCCAGCGCGTCTTCGTCGCAGTCCTCAGCCAGCAGATCGTAGGAGCCGATGGGCACCTGGAAAGTGTAGGACGTGCCATCCGGCACAATGTCAGTGCCCAGCCAGTCACCTCCCCAGGCATCGCTAGAGGTCGGTGAGATGTAGACGTAGCACACATCCCAACCTGAATCGTTGAACAGCGTCAGGTTGACCTCGGCGACACCCACGTCGGTAAGCGTCCACTCCAACGTCCCGGCGATGGAGACGTCGTACTGCTCATCCAGGGCGTTGCCGTCGCAGTCCGCAGCCAGCAGGTCATAAGAACCGGCGGACACCTCGAAGGTACGATCGGAGTCCGAGAGCACCGTCTCCTGCGCCCCCAGCCAGTCGTCACCCCACTCGTCTTCGGTGACCGGCGAGATGTAGACGTAGCAGACTTCCTGGCTCGAGTAGTTGGCCAACGCCAGAGTGGCCGGGCGGCCGGTTACGCCACCACCCCCCTTGCTACCACCAGGCTCACCACCACCGGCTGGCGCCGTGGTAGGTACGGCACCCGCCTTACCGCCCCCTACCTCGGGGGCAGCAGTGGGGGGCTCCGTGGGCGGTGGTTGCGTAGGCGGCAGCTCCACAGGCGCTGGTGGCTGCGTAGGCGTCGGTGGCGGTGGCGGCGGTGGTGTGGATGTAGAACCGCCGCACGCCAGGGTCACGAGCAGCAGCACACCCACTGCGATCCCAATTGCTCTTTGTCTTTTCACTTTTTCCTCCTGTTTTGGCGAGTTGGTTATACTCCTCCAGTGTGCTGGCGACGTCACAAGGTGCAGCAAGTCATGTGCCGCTCACGTCCACCAACACGCTGTCGGGGTACTACCAACTCGCAGATTTGACTTAAGTATAACTCAGAATCAGCATCCCTGGCGTTTCACTTGCGTTACAATAACGTTTCGGATTGATAGAATAACTATATCACTTTTCTGCGGCCTAGCAAGTCACTCTAGGGATTTGCTTCTGCTTCTTCTGCCTCTTGTTCTTCTGCCTCTTGTTCTCCCGCTTCCTGCGCTTCCTCCGCTTTCTCTGTTTTCGGCTTACGCTCCCTACGCGGGCGATATGGTACGTTCAGCCCCAGGAATACCAGCCAGCCGGTCAGAAAGGCCAGAAGTCCAATGGCCCCGATCCCAGCCAGTTGAGCGATCAATTGACCCGGGCCATCACCGATAAAGCCCGACGCAGCCAGGAAGCCTGTCACGCCCTGTCCGACCACAGTGTGGTACTCCTCCATCCCCACCCCGTTCCAACCCTGCCCCCAGCGCCCATCGGCGAAGAACGGTACCGCCAGCGATCCCCACAGCCCACCCACGATACCCAGCGATACTGCCGCTGTCCCGTCGGGGAGGCGCAGCACCCGCTCTACCAGGTAGACCCCCAGCGGCAGCAGCAACCCGGCCAGCGCACCAATGACCAGCGCCGCCCACGGTGGCACGAACGGCCCACCCGCCGAGATGGCGATGAACCCGGCCGCCGCCCCACGCGCGGCCATAAGCGCATCAGCGTGGCCCACCGTGATCCAGCAGTAGGCTTGCGAGACGAGAATCGCCCCCGCCCCGGCCAGCATCCCGTTGACCGCAATGCGCGGCAGGTTCAGTTCCGCCCCGGCGACGTGGAAGGGGAGACTCAGCGACCAGCCCAGCCAGCCCAGGCCAAACAGTAGTGCGCCCAGGTTCGCCAGCAGCGGGAAATGGGCTGGCGGCATCTCCGCCGGCTCGCCAGGGTCGCCGTGGGGCAATCGCTGCCCCAACCCCACCAATGCCCCCAACGCAGCCATCCCACCCAGCAGGTAGACCACCACAGAGCCAGCGTGATCCACGAATCCGTGTCCTCGCTCAAGCGTGATGCCCAGGTTAGAAAGCCAGCCGCCGCCCCAGACCCAGCAGGCCGCCACCGGGAAGAGTACTGCCGCCACCACCAGCCCGCCGACGGCGACCTGCCAGATGCGCGCTCGTCCGTTCACACTCAGTACGAGCAGCAGCACCGCGGTTGCTGCCAGCGGCAGATAGGTCACGAACAACGCCAGCGCCTCGGGCGTGGCGGCTTCGTCGGCCAGGAAGAAGCCGGCCAGGCCGATCAACCCCCACTCCAATTCCCCCTCGCCGGCAAAGAGCCGCACCAGCCCTTCCAGGCCCGGCTGGTCGCTCATCAGGCCCGCGCCGCCCAGGTGGAAGGCGAAGCCCACTATGAAGTACCCCAGCGCGGCCAATGCCAGCGCCAGCGCGCCCACCGTCGCCGACCGGCGCGCTCGCTGCGGTTCCATCCCACCCCACGCCAGCAGGAACAGCCCCACCGGGATCAAGTAGCCCAGCAATGCAGGAAGCCAGGTCTCAATTGTCATAATTGTCCCTTTCAAGTAGAATACTACCAATGTACGCATTTACTAACCCACCAATCTTACCAGACTCTACCGTTTTCGCCAAGCGCGATGAATGACAAACCACTGCAACTCCTGGCTGACGGCATGCTGGGCAAACTGGCGAAATGGCTACGGCTGCTGGGCTACGACACCGCCTATGACAATGCCGCCAGCGACCCCGAACTGGCCCGCCGTGCCCGTGCCGAAGGTCGCGTGCTGCTCACCCGCGACCGCGAGCTGGCGGCCCGCCGTGGCCTGCGCACGCTGCTGATCCAGTCGGAGGTGCTGGAGGAGCAGGTACAGGAGGTACGGGACGGGCTCGGCGGCCCACCCCACCCGGCCCTCTCCCGCTGCTCTGTGTGCAACGCTGTGCTGGAGCCCATCTCTCCCGCAGAAATCGCCGACTGCGTGCCTCCCTACGTATTGAAGACCCAGACCGAATTCCGCCGCTGTCCCGGCTGCGGGCGGGTCTACTGGCCAGGCAGCCACTTACAGGCAATGCGCGGTCAGATAGAGAGACTCATCGCCGGAGAAAAAAGTGAAGCATAGCGCGGCAAAGTCGCAAGTCTGCAAGTAGCAGATCATGATTCTCGCGGACAACGCAAATGTTGTAGAGTAATTCTATAAGATAGCCATTTACAGGGACAGATCACGATCACGTTTTGCGCTTTACGTTTTACTCTTATGGGGTATAATCAGGGGCCGAGCCAACGAGGGAACAAGGAGACAGAAATATGGAACCGGCAGTTCTGGCTGAGCCGACGGTGATCGAGCAGTTACGACGGCAACTCGCGGATTTGATGCGCGTCGAGGAGTACACGGTGGTAAAGCCACCCGACGCAGTGCTCGCCTTCCGGGGCCAGGTGTATGGCGACACGGAGACCGCCTTCGAGCACCTGACGCAGCGGTTTGCCAACTACGACTACACCGCCTCGCTCCGTGATCAGCCGGGTGGGGGCCACGAGGTCGTCGCCATCAAAGGCGTGATCGAGCACAAGCCGAGCAGGACGTGGATCAACGTGGTGCTGTTTCTAGCGACACTCCTCAGCGTGCTCTACATTGGCGCCGGATACGGGCTGCAAGACGCTGGGATGCTTACCAACGAGACACCAGCTCGCGAGGCGTTGCTCATGCCACTGACCCACCTGCAGTATGGCATCCCCTTCGCAGCCGCACTTTTGGGTATCCTCCTGGCCCACGAACTGAGCCACTACTTCGTCGCCCGGCGGTACGGTTCGCCCGTCAGCCTGCCCTACTTTATCCCTATGCCGCCGCCCAGCATCCTCGGGACAATGGGGGCAGTCATCGTGCAGCGGTCGCCGATGCGCAACCGCAGGGCGCTGTTCGATATCGGCGTCGCCGGCCCACTGGGTGGCCTGATCGTCGCCATTCCCCTGCTAATCCTGGGACTGGCGCTTTCCAATGTTGGACCACCTCCTCCTGACGTAGAGGTCGCCCTGCAAGAAGGTAATTCGCTGCTCTACCTGGCAACCAAATACCTGGTGTTCGGGAAGATTCTCCCTAGCAACGGGGAGGACGTCTGGCTGCATCCGGTCGCTTTCGCCGCCTGGGCCGGCCTGCTGGTCACGATGATCAACCTGATACCGGTGGGCCAACTGGACGGCGGGCACATCAGTTACGCGCTGCTGGGCCGCAGGGCCCGCACTCTGGGATACGTTCTCATCGCGGCGATGGTGGGCTGGGGAGGATGGCTACTGATGACAGGTAACCAGGCCGGCGGGTTCTGGATAACGTGGGGCTTCCTGAACCTGATCATAAACCCACGCCACCCGCCGCCGCTCGACGACGCCACCCGGCTCGATTGGCGACGGGGCGCCCTTGGGCTGGCAGTACTGGTTATCTTCATCCTGACGTTTATGCCCGCGCCACTGCGGGAGATTCGCATACAGTGAGGAGCACCCAATGATACACGGCGTCGAAGTCAAAGAACTGGTGGTCCATACAGACGAGCGAGGCTTCTTCTGCGAGATCATCCGCGCCAGCGACGACATCTTCCCGGAGGGCTTCGGCCAATGGAGCCACACGATGTCCTTCCAGGGAATCGCCAAGGCGTGGCACGTGCATCAGAAACAGACGGACTGGTGGTACGTGGCGGGGGGCACCATCAAGGCGGCACTCTACGATACGCGGCCCGACTCGCCCACCCACGGCGAGACACAGGAGTTATTGATGGGTGAGGGACAGCCGCCAATCGTGCTGAAGATCCCACCCGGCGTGGCCCACGGCTACCGGGTACTGAACGGGCCGGCGCACGTCTTCTACATCGTATCGCACGAGTACGACGGTACCGATGAGGGACGCATCCCTCCCGACGACCCAGAGATTGGCTACGACTGGACGGCGGGGCCGAAGATTACTTAGCAGTCAGCAGTTAGCCGTTGGTCACTGTCCGCTAACGGCTAACTGCTGTTCTCTTCACCACCGACCTCCAGCGGGCCTTCTATCGGCTGCTGGGCACGTTCCCCCAGCAAGCGCGATTTTTTGTAGGCTGCCCAGATGGCCTTGGAGAGAATCGTGCGCATCCCCCCCTTCTCTAACTGGTAGATCGCCTCGGCACTGGTTCCGCCAGGGGAGGTGACCATGTTCCGCAGTTGGGCCAGGTGGAGATCCGACCGCTGGGCGAACTTGACGGAGCCGAGCACCGTCTGGACGACGAGCAAGCGCGCCTGGCGGCGGGAGAAGCCCAGGTGCACCGCCGCATCCACCAGTGCCTCCATCAGCAAGAAGACGTAGGTGGGGCCGGTGCCGCTGACGGCAGTCGCCATGTTCAGCGCGTCCTCGTGGGTGACGTACATCTCCAGGCCCATCGTCTGTAGGATGGTCTGCGCCTGGGCACGCTGTGGTTCAGTGACTGCTGGCGCGGCGGTCCACACGGTCATCCCTTCCCCGATCTGGGCCGGGGTATTGGGCATGGTGCGCACGACGGCTGTGTGGTCGAGTCCGGCACAGATGGTGGCGATGGGCATACCGGCGACGATGGAAAACACCAGTGCGGCGGGCTGCACGTGGCCGCGCAATTCGGCCAGCACTGGGAGCAGCACCTGGGGCTTGACCGATAGAACCACAATGCCAGCCTCGCTGGCGGCGGTGACGTTATCGGTGGTGACGCACACTCCGTAGCGGGTTTGTAATTCCTCACCCCGTTCAACCCGCGGGCCGCTGGCGACGATCTGTTCCGGGGTCACCTCGCCAGCGCGCAGCAGTGCCTGGATCATCGCCTCGGCCATCATCCCGCTGCCGACAAAAGCGAGCCTCAATCCCTGTAATTCGTCGGTGGCCATAGCTCCTCCTCCTTGACTAACAGTCACCCTGGCGAAGGTTACGAATAAAGATGCAGTCAAACCTTCGCCAGGGTTTGATCTTCTTATCCCGTCCGTTCCCGGCGGTAACGGCGGATGGCCGCCGCCAGCAGATCCATCGCCCGCGCGAGTGTCTCCGTCTCCAATACATAGGCAATGCGAATCTCATCGCGGCCCAGGCCCGGGGTACCGTAGAAGCCTGCCCCTGGCGCGACCATCACCGTCTCGCCGTCCTGCTCGAAGTCAGTCAGCAACCAGCGGGCGAAGTCCTCCGTATCCAGCCCCTCAATCCTGGCCATAGCATAGAAAGCGCCTGCTGGCTTGGGGCAGATGACTCCCTCGATGCGGTTCAAACGTTCGAAGACGATGTCCCGGCGGCGGGTGTACTCAACCCGCACGCGATCGAAGTAGGCGGGCGGAGTGCGCACGCACGCGGCAGCGCCGATCTGGTCGAGCGCCGGGGCCGAAAGGCGCACCATCGCCAGTTTCAGGATCGCCTTCATAAAAGCCGCGTTGCGCGAGACGACGCAGCCAATCCGCGCGCCGCAGGCGGAATAGCGCTTGGAGATGCTATCTAGCATGACGGCGTGCTCCTCCAGACCGGGGATATGGAACGCGCTGGTGGCGATTTGGTCGTCATAGGTGAACTCGCGGTAGACCTCGTCGGCCA
>JAUWNP010000046.1 GCA_030612585.1 Anaerolineae bacterium | reverse complement strand
GGCGCACGGTTCGATCAGGCCGGAGGAGATCGTCGTTTCCAGGGAGCCGCTCCGTTCCAGCGCACGCAATTCCTTCCGTGGCCGCATCGTGGACATCACGGACAGGGGGACAGTCGTCTACGTCACCGTGCGCGTCCCGCCAGACTTTACTTGTATAATCACCAGGAGGTCGCTGGAGGAGATGGAACTGAGGGAGGGACTGGAGGTCTACATTGCCTTCAAAGCCTCGGCGGTCCACATCTTCTGATTTCGGACGTTGGACGTCGGACTTAGGACGTCGGACTTAGGACTTGACTATGGCTCACTTAGACGCTTATAATCGTCCTATCAGTTACCTGCGCATCTCTGTGACCGACCGGTGCAATCTACGCTGTGTCTACTGCATGCCGCCGGAGGGGGTGGTCTGTCGCCCGCACGAGGAAATCCTGCGCTATGAGGAAATCGAGACGGTCGTGCGAGCCGCCGCCGAGTTGGGTATCAGCAAGATCAGGCTGACCGGGGGCGAGCCGCTGGTTCGGCTGGGCATCGTAGACCTGGTGCGCAATCTGGCCCGCATCCCCGGCGTTGACGACCTGGCGATGACGACCAACGGCATCCTCCTCTCGCGCTACGCCGCAGACTTGGCCGAGGCGGGTCTCCAGCGGGTCAACGTCAGCCTGGACACCCTGCGCCCGGAATGTTTCCGGCGCATCACGCGCTTGGGCCAGATGGAGGACGTCCTGGACGGGATGGAAGCGGCCCGGCGGGCGGGTCTGGAGCCGATCAAGATCAACACAGTCGTCATCCGGGGGATGAACGACGACGAGGCGGTGGACCTCGCCCGCAAGACGATGGAGGCGGGGTGGAACGTGCGCTTCATCGAACTGATGCCGGTGGGAAACGGGGTGCTGGCGAGCGGGGAGTGGCGGGAGAGGGTCGTGACGGCGGGGGAGATTCGACAGAAAATCGAGGCTGCGCTGGGGGAATTGGAGCCGGCTAAGATGAGCCCCGGCGGCGGGCCAGCCCGTTACTATCGCCTGCCTGGGGCAAAGGGTACTCTCGGCTTCATCACCCCTATCAGCGAGCACTTCTGCTATCGTTGCAACCGGTTGCGCCTCACCGCCGACGGCCAATTGCGCCCCTGTCTGCTCTCCGACGAGGAGATAAACCTGCGCACACCTCTGCGCCAGGGGGCGGGCGTCGCCCAGATCAAGGCGCTGCTTCTGCAAGGCATTGAGAACAAGCCAATGCAGCATCATCTGGACGAGTCGAGGCGGCCGGAGAACAGGGTGATGTCGGAGATTGGGGGATAGGTATTGGAGATTGGAGATTAGAGAGTGGAAGTGGATGTATCCAATCTGACGCCGGAGGCAAGGCCGATTGTCCGCGAGGTTGCCACCGTCTACCTGGAGCACACAGAGCCGTGGTTTATCGGGCTGATCGTGCACGGTTCCGCTGTGAAGGGTGGGGTTATCCCTGGCTGCAGTGACATTGACTTTCAGTTGTACCTGGAAGATTTGGCCTTCACAGCGCAAGGGCAACTTCCTCTCGGATTGGGATTGTCCATTTATCGAGACTTGTCGAAGATCGACACAGCACCGTTCCGGTACGTTCAATGCGCCACTTTGCCGAGCAGATTACCGGAAGGCTTCGTAGGTCCTGTTCCGGGCGCGTATCACCTGGTCGCGGGCAGATTGCCGGTGGCGGAGGCGACCGCTGGACAACTGCGAGAGTCGGCACAGAGGGCACTGATGGAACTCAATCCTATGCCGCCGTTCATCATGGGCAGGCTCCTCGGTCACGGCGGAGTGCGTATGGCACGTAGCATTCGCCTGCTCTGCACGAAGGTCTGGCCGGTACTCTACCAGGTTCTCACGCTTCAACAGGACGAGGTCATCAGAGTCTGGTGCTTACCCAAAGAAGATGCCATTGAACTATTGCCGAGGAACACGCCTTTGAGCCAAACTATTCGAGGGTTTTGTCAGGCTGTGCGAGAATACTACCCTGCTGAGGATTCGGTGGAAGGCGCACTTTCAGTCATTGAGAGCGGTGTGGCTTTTCTCAAGTCTGCCAAATCCTGGTGGGACGAGACCGATTTGTGAACAGAACAGTGGTTATTCCCAAACACATCGCGTTCATTATGGATGGCAATGGGCGCTGGGCGCAACGACGTGGGCTCCCCAGAAGCGCCGGACACAAGGCTGGTTTCGAGCACATACCTGATGTGCTGGAGATTTGTTATGGCTTTACGTTGATCTGGTGATTCGTACAGGCGGCGACCGGCGTGTGAGCAATTTTATGCTTTGGCAGAGTGCGTATGCCTGTATTTACGTTGCCGATGCTTACTGGCCTGATGTGTCTCGAAACGACATTGAGGCAGGAATCGGGTACTACAACCAAGTGATGGTAAGGGCCTGGTAAGCGTTCGGCGGTGGGCTTTGAGACAGATCAAGGGATTGCTCCTGAAAGGTATCGAGAGCAAGTCGATGCAGCATCTCTGGACGAGTGGGAGAGGCCGGAGAAGCGGGTGATGTCGGAGATTGGAGGGTAGTTCTCGTAGTTAGCGGCATGTGTCGCCTATTCACAACTTCACGAGCCTGCGAGTTGCATGAAAATCAGAATGACTGTACAATTCATCCAAGATTGCAATTACTCTACTCCAAGGAGGCCACAATGGTTTCAAACTCCCGAGAAGCTGAGTACATTGAGCTAACTATCGAACCCATCCTTCCCGATACCGTTTCCTCAGTCAAAGCTGAGATACTGCCCACCATTGAGAATGCATTGCGCGAAGCTGGGAAGGAGCAGTTGCTGAACAAGGAACAGATACAGGCCGAAGTAGAGCAGACCTTCCCCACCGATGCGGTTATCGTTGTGGGATTCACCTTGCTGTCCGGCCTTGCACTGGAGACGTACAAAGAGATTGTATTGCCCGCGCTCAAGAGGCGCTTCAAGACTCGGCAGAAGCGGCGTCGGAAGATCAAGCGCAAGAAATAAGCAGGACTTCAAGATGAGTCTCCCTGACGGCGTCGCTGTCAAACTGAATGCCTATACGCTGTTTTGCCGCCAACTGCTGGAGCATCTGCAGGCGCTCAAAGACACTGTACGCACTGATCACCGCTTGACGTGTGATCAATGCTATCAGTATCTCAACGAAGTACTGAAACAACGCCTCTTCCAGAAGGAGAACCCCCGTGATTTGCAGCAAGCAGTTGAAAGAGTGGGTGAGATGCTGCTCAGTGACGTAGGCGGCCTCAAAGATCGGAACCCTGAGGCTGTCAAGGCATTCCACGAAGTCGTCGAGGCAGCGAGAGCAGCCTGCTCAACCTGGTCATACCGAGATGACCTAGAAGCCCTGCACCAGCAGGGGCGACAAATGGCCTGCTACTTCTACGAAGATTCTCCCTGGCCCGCGACTCAAGCCCGTCTGGATCGGGAAGCCCAGTTAGTTTCTCTCTATGAGAAAGGGGCAGAGCTCTCATTTTGCGCTAACTATCCGACTGAAGAGCTAAATCAGGAGTTGAGAGACGTCATCCTGGTGCGCTTCACCTTCGACTGCGACTTTAACAGATATTTGGCCTATCCCTACCTCTTTATGCACGAGTACGTCGCCCACATATTTGCTCTCGATTACGGCAACGAACGATTCAACGATGGCTGGTTGCTCCACGCCGCCGATGCTTTCCTGGCTAGTTGGGGATGGGATCTGACCCTCGACCTCCCGCTTGTTCGAGAGCAAATCGCTGCTTTCGGCGAACACCTGTACGAGGGGCTGAACCGCATTCCGCGGCTAGCCTGCCGCTTTGCCCGGCAGTTCGATGACTGGTTGGGTGAACCGGAACGTTTCCTGGCAATGACCTGGGAACTTGCTGCCTTCGAACCCCAGGAGGGCAAAAGCAATTTCTGGCCCAACCAGTTCATAAACCGTCTGGAACAGGAATTCGATGAAAACCGTCCTCGGCTGCGCGCAAAGATTGGAACTTCATCCGATGTACGGACTCTTTTTGAGATGTTACCGCCACTGCGGTGAGAATTCTTAAAGTTTTTCGTCATATCTTGCTCATTTGAGCAAGATATGGTATAATAATGTTCCTCTCATGAGTCTACGCTCTCCAGGAGGCGAGAATATGACTGAATACGGTGAAGTCAAGTTCAAAGTGCGGCGTAACGCGCTGCTTTTGCGTGAGTTCACCATTGCCGAACTGGTGCGCGCCACCGGGCTAAATCCCGAGAGTGTGCGCACCGAGGTGCAGCGGCTGAAACAGGAAGGTTTTCTCATCTCTGAACAGAGAGCGGGACAGCGTGAAGCACTGTATCGGCTAAGTGATGATCCTGAAAAGCGGCTGGCTCTATCTCGCAGTGTGGAGGCGTTTTATCCCGAACCCCCAGAGCCAATCGTGCCGCGTCCAACCAGCCGCCTCTACGAAGCTGCTCTACGCTCTCTCAGCCAGGCGGAGGAGAGAAAAGGAAAGCAGTGTGAAGAACTCTTGAAGCAGGCCGAGCACCAATTGGAGGGCGCCTGGGAGGCTGAGGGAGCCAGCCGCGCGCCGGAACTGGTGCAGGCTCACATCCTGCGTGAGCGCGGGCGGCTGGCCTATTTGCAGGGAAAGTGGGAGTTGGCGAAAGAACAACTCAAGCAAGCCAGAGAGGCATTCGCCGAAGCCGACCTGGAGAGCGAGACCCGCCTAGTTGATGAGTACCTGCTGTGCATTGAGGCTCGGCGTCGGATATATGTTACCCGTGTCTCTGATGATGCCGCCGCCCGGGCCCGTTGCGTGCTGGAGACATTAGCCACAACAGAACATCTTTCAGCCAGTCCTCTGACCCATCTTCTGGTTGATTTGACCCGTGAACTCTCCCGTACCTTCAAGGGCCGTGTGGCTGATGTAGCAATGCAAACTGAAATCCATCGACAGGTCGTGGGGACACGTGAGGATCTCAGGGGAATACGTGAGGATCTGCGCCGGTTGGAACACAAACCTGAGCCGATGCTGCCTTCCTTCCGAGAACAATCGGGGATGTCTATGGATCGCTGGGATTGGGATAAGGTAATGCAATTTCGTTCAGAGACTGCAATGGAGACCTACTCCGGCAGCCTCGGTCGGCGACCACGAGAAACGGATGATTGAGCATATGACTGATACAACAGACCAAGCGGGAATGAACCGTCGGGTGCAGGAAGCCTACGTCAACCTGGGACTGGTGCTACGCGAGGCGGGTGAGTACGAGGAGGCTGCCGCCAACCTGCATAAGGCCATCGAACGTGATACCGAGGTAGCCACGCCTTATCTAGCCCTGGGATTGGTGCTGAACGACGCTGAGCAATGCGCCGAGGCAGAGAAGACTCTCCACCAGGCGTTGCACTATGCAACAGAGGAGGATACTGAAACCCGTGCAGCCGCCTATGCTGCGCTGGGTACCTCTCTGGAGGAGATTGAACGCTACGACGAGGCCGCTGAAGCTCTCCAGGAGGCACTCCAACTGAGTGGCCCATCCTCTGCACTGTATACCCGGCTGGGAAAATGTCTTTACTTGTCAGATCAAGAGGATGAAGCGCTGGATGCTTTAGAGCAATCTCTGGGGCTGAATCCCGAGAACGCCGAGGCGTACGTGACCAAAGGTCGAGTGTTAGGTTGGTTGGAATGCTACGACGAGGCCTTGGCCGCCTTCGATGAGGCGCTTCAATTGGATCCCGATGATGCCGTCACTGTGGGGCGTAGGGGTCGTGTTTTGTGCCGGATGGAGCGTTGGGATGAAGGATTGTCTCAGATTGACCAAGCCATTGAACTCTCCCCTGACGATGAGCGAATCTGGGCCTGGAAAGGTGATACATTGCGTCTGGTTGAGCGCTACGAGGAGGCCATTGTCGCCATCGATCGCGCCACCGAGCTCAAGCCCGACTACGAGTGGGCCTGGGGTAGCAAGGGTGTGGCTCTGGCTCAGGCCGAGCGGTACGAGGAGGCCATCGCCGCCCTCGACAAAGCCACCGAGCTCAAGCCCGACTACGAGTGGGCCTGGGCTTGGAAAGGCATGGCTCTGGCTCAGGCCGAGCGGTACGAGGAGGCCATCGCCGCCCTCGACAAAGCCACCGAGCTCAAGCCCGACGACGAGTGGGATTGGGCGCAGAAAGGCGAGGTCCTGCGCCTGGCCGAGCGGTACGAGGAGGCCATCGCCGCGCTGGAGCGCGCCACCAAGCTGAAGCCCGACTACGAGTGGGCCTGGGCCAGCAAGGGAGAGGCCCTGCGCCTGGCCGGACGCTACGATGAGGCCATCGCCGCGCTGGAGTGCGCCACCGAACTGAAGCCGGACAACGAGTGGGCCTGGGGCAATAAAGGTGTGGCCCTGGCTCAGGCTGAGCGCTATGACGAGGCCATCGTCGCCCTCGACCGCGCCAGTGAACTGAAGCCCGACTACGAGTGGGCCTGGGCCTGGAAGGGCGTGGCCCTGGCTCAGGCTGGGCGCTACGATGAGACTATCGCCGTTCTCGACCGTCTCACCGAACTCAAGCCCGACCTCGCTGAAGCCTGGTATGCCAAGGGCGTGGCCCTGGCTCAGACCGAACGCTACGAGGAGGCCATCGCCGCCCTCGACCGCGCCACCGAATTCAACCCCGACTACGAGTGGGCCTGGATCAGCAAGGGAATGGCCCTACGTCGAGCAGGTCACTACAAAAGGGCTGTGACTGTTCTTGACCACACCATCGAACTTGATTCTGACGAGAAGCGGTCTTGGTCTCTTTATGAGCGAGGACTATGCCATAGTGCCCTGGGATACCCAGAACAAGCCGCCTCTGATTTCACTGTTGCTATTGAGCGTGCTCGCGCTAGCCTAAGCCGAGAGACAGATGCAATGGAGCAGCTCAATCTTGCTCTCTACCTCATAGCCGCCAATCAGCCCGAATCTGCTTTGCAAGATTACCAGGCTGGCTTGGCTTTAGATCAGAGAAAGCTCATTCTGCGTGAGGCTCTGCATGACTTAGCCGACCTAAAGGAGCAGATGGGTCTACTGCCAGGGGCGGAAGAGGCAGAGGAGCTTTTGAAGGCAGGAATGGACTAGAATTACTATTCAACAAAAGGGTATAAAACTGACCCGGGGGGAGTCCTCTGGGTCAAGTGTTTGTGGGGTACATCGAAATATGAAATTGACACACTTGGATGAAAAAGGGCGCGCCCAGATGGTAGGCGTGGGCGGGAAGGCGGATACGGAGAGAGTGGCCGTGGCTCAAGGGGAGGTCACGATGCGCCCGGAGACGCTGCGTCTCATCGTCGAGCAGGGGGTGCCGAAGGGGGACGTGCTGGCTGTGGCGCAGGTGGCGGGGATCATGGCTGCCAAGCGCGTGCCCGATCTGATTCCCCTTTGCCACCCGCTGCTTTTGACCAAAGTGGACGTGGAATTTGAGATTGACGAGCAAGCGTCGCGCATTGAGATCACGGCCACCGCGCGCTGCCGGGGGAAGACCGGCGTGGAGATGGAGGCGCTCACCGCCGTCAGCGTCGCCGCCCTGACCATCTACGATATGGCGAAGGCGGTGGAGAAGACGATGCGCATCGGCGACATCCGTCTGGTGCGTAAGAGTGGCGGTAAGAGCGGAGAGTGGAGAGGAGAGAATGAAGAATGGAGAATGGAGAGGAGAGAGGAGAGGATGGAGAATGGAGAACGGACGAGTTAGGGTTAGGGTGAAGTTCTTTGCAGCGCCACGGGAGGCGCTGGGCGTGGGGGAGATTGAGCTGGAGGTGCCGCCGGGGACGACGGTGGGGGAGCTGATTGGTCTGTTGACGAAGGAGTACCCCGTGCTACGTCCCTACACTCGCTTCGTCAGCGTCGCCGTGAACCGGGCGTACGTTGGGATGCAGACCGAACTGCACGATGGGGACGAGGTCGCTTGCCTGCCGCCGGTCGGCGGGGGGTGATGCACCAGATTGAGGAACGGAGAAATCAAGAGAGTGTACGTAGATGGGTGTATGGCTTGTGATGTGCTTGCTGGCAGGCTCAAGGCCCCTGGTGGGGTGATCTATGAGGATGAGTATTGGATGGTGGACCATTGTGTCAGCCCGATCATGTTGCGGGGCTTCCTCATCATCAAACTCAAGCGGCACTGTGAGCACCTGGCGGAACTCACACCAGAAGAAACAGCCGCCTTCGGCCTGATTATGCGGAACACCTGTCTGGCACTCTCGCGAGTGCTCAAGCCCGCCAAGGTCTACGTCTGTTCCTTTGGCGAAGCGGTCAAGCACATCCACTTCTACGTTATTCCTCGTACCCCAGACATGCCGGCAGGCAGCCAGCCGGTGTTTATGCATCTTCGCATCAAGATGACCCTCTATCGGCTTGGTATGAAGAAGTTGGCATGCAGTGACGCAGAGGCCGCCGAAGTGGCTGCACAGGTGCGAGTGGAGCTTCAGCGTCTGATGGAGGAGCGGACTGATAGCGGATTAGTTGATGGAGGAGTGAGGCAGAGGGGATGAAAACGACGGAGCGATTTGAGATCACGACAGAGGAAATATCAGTTGACGAGGTCGTCGCCCGGCTGGCGGACCCAGGCGTAGGAGCGGTGGTCACGTTCGTCGGCGTGGTGCGCGGCGAGACGGATGGCCGGGAGGTGCGTTGCCTGGAGTACGAGGCCTACCCGGAGATGGCGGAGGAGACACTGCGACAGATCGGTGACGAGATACGCGCCCGCTGGCTGGCGATCCGCGAGGTCGCCATCGTCCACCGGGTGGGGCGGCTAGAGGTGGGGGAGACCGCTGTGGTCATCGCCCTCTCGGCTGCCCATCGCCAGGATACCTTTGACGCGCTGCGCTACGCGATTGACCGGCTGAAGGAGATCGTGCCCTTGTGGAAGAAAGAGGTGTGGGCGGACGGGGCGGAGTGGAGGAGCGAGGGGGCAGGGGAGCAGGGGAGCAGAGGGGCGGAGGAGCAGGGGAGCAGAGGGGCAGAGGAGCAAGGGAGATGGCCGGAGCAATGTTGAGCGTGGAGGAGGCCTTGGAACGGGTGCTGAGGGAGTTCCATCCTTTGGAACCGGAACGGGTGCCTATTCTCGAGGCGTTGGGCCGCGTCCTGGCCGAGGACGTCTATGCCGATGTGGACATCCCGCCCCACGCCAATTCGTCTATGGACGGCTACGCGGTGCTGGCTGCCGATACTGGTGGGGCCAGCCGCGGGGCACCCGTGCGCTTGCGTTGCGTCGGTGAGGTTGCGGCGGGTTACATCCCCGAGACGGAGGTCACGCCCGGCACGGCCATCCGCATCATGACTGGCGCTCCCATCCCGCCGGGCGCCGACGGTGTCGTCCGCGTCGAGGATACGGAAGCGGGGGGGGAGTGGGTGAACGTCTTCACAGAGGTCCCGGTGGGCCAGTACGTCCGCCCCGCCGGAGAGGACGTGCGGAGGGGGGAGTTGGTTCTGCGGCGAGGGACCTTTGTCCGCCCGCAGGAAGTGGGGATGCTGGCCACGCTGGGGCACAAGGAGGCGTTGGTCACCCGCCGCCCCCGCGTGGCGATCCTGGCCACCGGCGACGAGGTGATGGAGATTGACGCCCCCCTGACGCCGGGGAAGATCCGCAACGCCAACAGTTACTCCAACGCTGCCCAGGTGGTCAAGTGCGGAGGGATACCTGTCATGCTGGGCATCGCCCGTGACCGGGTGGAGGAGTTGACGGAGAAGATCAGGGCGGGGCTGGCCCAGGGCGTGGACCTGTTCCTCACCTCTGGCGGTGTCTCGGTAGGCGACTTCGACGTGGTGAAGGAGGTGTTGGCCGCTGAGGGAGAGATTGGGTTCTGGCGGGTGCGCATGAAACCGGGCAAGCCTCTGGCCTTCGGCCGCGTCGGTCTCCCCCCCGCTTCGGGGGGGCCGGGGTGGGTTAAAACTGTACCCGTCTTAGGCCTGCCCGGCAATCCCGTCTCGGTGATGGTCTCCTTCGAGATGTTCGCACGTCCGGCTATCCTGAAGATGATGGGGTTGGCGGAATTGGAGCGACCCGTCGTGGAGGCCACGCTGATGGACGAGGTGAAACACAAGGATAGCCGCCGCCACTTCCTGCGCGTCCGCGTCGAGCAGCATGAGGGAGCGTATCGCGCCTATCTCACCGGCGGGCAGGGGTCGGGCATCCTGAGTTCGATGGTCAAGGCTAACGGGCTGGCGATCATCCCAGAGGAATGGACCCACGCGCCGGCCGGCGCGCGGGTGCGGGTGATGATGTTGGACTGAGTACAAGAACCTTTGGCGACTTGCTTATGACTAAACATTCCTCCACACGCGGCTATCTCATTGCTTTTGTCGCTACGGTCATCTGGTCATCAACCGGTATCTTTATCGGCTACCTGACCACGCGCTTCCATATGCCGCCGTTGGTGCTGGCTTTCTGGCGCGACCTGATTGTGGCAGGTGTACTCTTTGGAGTACTTGCCCTGGTGGCCCGGCCCCTGTTGCATCTGGGACGCCGGCACGTGTTGTTTTTCGTCCTCTACGGCTTTGTCCTGTCCGTTTCACATGCGCTATGGACGGTCTCTGTAGCGCTCAATGGGGCGGCAGTGGCCACGGTGCTGGTTCACAGTTCGCCGGTTTTCACGGCGCTGGTAGGCTGGCGCTGGCTGGATGAACGGCTGGACGCGCTCAAGATCGGCGCGGTGATTTTGAGCATCGTCGGCTGTGTGTTCGTATCCGGTGCGCACGACCGGGCGGCCTGGCAGGCCAACCCGGCCGGCATCGTCATCGGCCTGGCGAATGGCGTGGTATTTGCCGCTTACAGTCTGTTGGGCAAGGGTTCGTCCAGGCGGGGTGTCAATCCATGGACGTCCACGCTGTACTCCTTTACGCTCGGGGCGGCCTTCCTGTTGCTCGTGCAACGTCCCGACACGTTCCTGTGGTTGTCCAGGCCATTGGCGGTTGGGCCAGGTGGGTGGCATGAAGCCGCCCTGGGATGGGGGATTCTGGTTTTGCTGGCCATCGGCCCCACTCTGGGCGGATATGGCCTGTACACTGTCAGCCTGACGCATCTGCCAACTGTCACGGCTAACTTGATCACCACGCTAGAGCCGGTGCTGACAACCGGGCTGGCCTTTTGCCTCTTGGGCGAGCGCTTGACCATCCCCCAACTCCTGGGTGGGAGTCTGGTCGTGATCGGCGTGGTGCTTTTGTACTTCAGCGAACGGGCGACCAGCGTCCTGGACGGCACGCCGCAATCACCTTGATCACGATCGCCATCCGGGTCTTGTTTCCAATTGGCTGAAATTGTCTTTTGACGTTTTCTGTGGTTTAATAAGTATATGTCTGCTCACCGTGAACTTGTCCTGGTAGTGGATGACGAACCTCGCATGACCCGGTTCATCCGTATGAACCTGGAGCTGGAGGGATACCGGGTAATAGAAGCCCACAACGGCCTGGAGGCTCTCGACAAGGTGCGCACGAACCTACCCGCCTTGGTCATCCTCGACGCGATGATGCCCGAACTGGACGGATTCGAGACGTTGGAGATACTGCGCGAGACTTTTAGCATCCCGGTGATTATGCTGACCGTTCGGGCTGACGAGGAGGATAAAGTGCGCGGGTTGGAACTGGGAGCCGACGACTATGTGACCAAGCCTTTCAGTACCCGCGAACTCGTCAGCCGTGTCAAGGCGGTGCTGCGCCGCACTCAAAGCCCGATGGCGCAGGCTCAGGGCATTCTCCGTATTGATGACCATCTGAGCGTGGACCTAAACAGCCAACACGTCATCGTCGAAGGCCAGCGCATCAAGTTGCGCCCCACCGAATTCCGCCTGCTCTACCACTTGATCGAGAACGCGGGCTGGATAGTGCCCCACGAGACGCTGCTGGCCAAGGTCTGGGGCCACGAATACCGCGAGGAGATACACTACTTGCGTCTGTACGTCACCTATCTGCGGAAGAAGATTGAGCCCGACCCATCCCATCCTCGCTATATCTTTACCGAACGCGGGGTGGGGTATCGCTTCGTGGACTTTCGCAAGGGTGAGGCCGCGCTAGCCTGAAACACCTCTTTACGGTCGGGCCAGTCATTCACTGTCCATCGGCGACTGGGACAGTCCGCGTAGGTTCATAGATACCATTGTCAAGATAACTACGAGCCCCTGCCCCCGCAATGTGCGCGGGGGCGTTCTGTTTCTAATGTATTTCTAATGCGGCTCTTGTGTGAATCCAATGAACCTGTGTAATAATATGAATGATCGCAAGATTCAAAATCAACCTTGATATGAGGAGGTGTAGAAATGGCAAGATTGGTGCGTTGGGAACCCTTCCGCGACCTGGTCAGCCTGCAGGATGCAATGCATCGGCTCTTTGAAGAAAGTTTCGTGCAGTCACGGGTCGGATGGCCGGCCTCGGTCGGGATGCAATCACTCGCCGTGGACATGTACGAGACCGACGAGGCCATCGTCGTCAAGACCGCCGTTCCAGGGATCAAGCCCGAGGCCCTGAACGTCAGCATCGTCGGTGACACTTTGACCATCAGAGGCGAGACCAAGGCCGAGGAAGAAATCAAGAAGGAGAACTATATCCGCCGCGAGCGTCGCTGTGGTTCCTTCTGCCGTTCGCTGGTCGTTCCTCCCTCCGTCATGGCCGACGAGGCCGAGGCGGAATTTGAGAATGGCATTCTGACCCTGACGCTGCCCAAGGCCGAAGAGGTCAGACCCAAGGCGATCAAAATCAAGGCCAAGGGCAAGTAATCGAGACGGAC
This sequence comes from Anaerolineae bacterium, assembly GCA_030612585.1. The sequence continues at coordinate 14,152 of JAUWNP010000046.1, read as the reverse complement.
ACAGGGGAGGATCAAATTCTCCCACAATGTTCTTCTGAAACCAGGAGGTGATAAAGCATGACTGTTACACATTTGACTCCAATGCGCGAGATGGTGACCTTGCGCGATGCGATGGACCGGCTCTTCAAGGAGAGTTTCATCCGCCCGACACGGGGTTGGGATAGAGACTTGCGGGAACAACCGTTCCGGCTTCCACTGGACGTGTACGCGACGCCGGAGGAAATCGTCATCGTCGCGGCACTGCCGGGATTGACTCCCGATGAGGTGGGTATTGTCATCGAAGGCGACACCTTGACCATCAAGGGCGAGTTGCGGCCGCCGTTGGAGAACGTCGAGTATTTGTTCCAGGAGCGGCCTTACGGCGCGTTCTCCCGCACGCTGACACTGAACGTGCCCGTGGAAACGGACAAGGCTGAGGCGGTCTTCGAGAGCGGCGTGCTGACGCTCACTCTGCCCAAGGCCGAGGAAACCAAACTCAAAGTCATTGAGGTCAAGAGCAAGTAAGCCGGGCAAGCGTATTATGAGGCAGGGCCGGGTCTCACGACCCGGCCCTGCCTTTTATACTGAGCGCACTAATGTCATCAAGCAATTGCCTGGGCCTCTGGTCACTTAAAGATTTGTTGGTAGGGGATAGCAAATGAGAAGGAGGCCCCTTTCATGGGGCCACTCTCGACCCTTATGCGCCCGCCATGGGCTTCGACGATGGCTTTGGCCAGGTACAGTCCCAGGCCAGCCCCAGGCGTGCGCTGGTGGTGCTCACGTACCCCGCGATAGAAACGCTCAAAGACGCGAGGCTGCTCCTCGAACGGGATACCCACCCCCTGGTCAGATACAGTGACGAGCGCTTCGTCGGGTAACGCCTGACCACTGACCATAATACGACCGCCTTCGGGAGAGTACTTGATGGCATTAGATATCAGGTTGTTTAGAACCTGCTCCAGCCGGCCTGGGTCTCCTTCGATGACTGGGAAATCCGCAGGGAAATTGATCACAATCTCGTGAATATTGGTCTGGGTGCGGAAACGATTGACCACGCGCTCGGCCAGCGCGTCCAGCGCCACCTGATCCATTTCTAACGGCAGGACGCCAGCCTGAAGTCGTGAGGCGTCGAGCAGGTTGTCAATCAATCGATTCAGACGGTCGGCTTCCTCCAAAATAACGGTCAGGCTCTCCCGCATCGTCTCCGGGTCCCAGCAAGCATCTTTGCGGAGCAGCGTGTCGGCGTAGCCCTTGATCAACGCGACAGGGGTCTTGAGTTCGTGTGAAATCACGGAGACGAAGGTGGACTTGATCTCATCCGCTTCCCGGAAGCGCGTGATGTCACGCACGCTGGCGATGATGTTGACCAGACGGCCCTCGCGGTCGAAGAGCGGCGCGTAGGTGATGCCGACGCTGACGACTCCGCCATTGCGCCGGCGCAAATCCCCTTCGACGTAGAGCGGTCGGGCTGGCGGCAGCGGCCAGCCGCCGGCAGCCGCGTCGCCCAGGTCCAGATCTGTCTCCAGATGTGCCCAGCGGACGATTTCGTCGTGAGGATGACCCACCGCTTTGGCCGCCGGCCAGCCGCTCAGTTGTGCCAGCGCACGGTTGAAGACGACGATGCGGTGGGCTGGATCAAGGATCAACACTCCATCGGCGCTGTACTCCAGGATGGCATCGAGCCTGTGCTTCTCCTGGGAGAGGTGTTCGTAGAGTTGCGCGTTGTGGACTGCGATGGCGGCATGGTCGGCGAAACTGGCGAGAACTTGGCGATCGTTAGCAGTGAAGCGAGTTCCGTAGGCGCGAAATATGTACAGCACGCCGATCAATTCTCGCTTGATGACCATCGGAAGCGCCACTACCTGTTGCAGGCGCAGCCCAAGGCCCGATACGATCCGTCCGAGTTTGTCTGCCAGGCCTGGAATATGGAACCGGCTCCGGTCAACGTCGTCGGGGATGTCTGTCAGCAACGGCTCGAAGTAGGGTGCCAAGGCCTGGGGGAGGCCACAACTGGCCTGGATGGCAAAACTCCCGTCAGGGCCACGCAGGGCGATGAGGCCGGCCTGTCCCGCCAGCATATCCATCGCTGCCTCCAGCACCTTGTGCAGCAACTCGTCCAGGTTGCGTTGCGCCGCGAGGGCACGGCTGATCTCTAGCAGGTATTCTCGTTGTCGAACACGGTAGTCAGTCAGCATTCAGCATCTTCTTGCCTCTCACGTCTTACCTGTCCGATATTATACCTCTGCAGGCTTCAGCGTCAAGGTGCTGCTTGCGGCTCAGGCTGAATCGGCTTCAACCTCACTCATAGCGGGGTGACCATCGTCCCTGCCACCGGATCATTCGACGCTACGTCTGGTCGGAAAACGTGTCCTGACCCCGGTCACCCGGGGTCTTGCCTTTTAGAGGCAATTGGGTACAATTGCGGGCGGGAGGAGCAATGGCAGGAGAGACGATTTTGGTCGTGGACGATGAACCCAACATCATCGAACTGGCGCGGATGTATCTTGAACAGGAGGGGTTCCGCGTGCAGTCGGCCAGCGACGGGGCCAAGGCCCTGGAGATGATCGGTCGCCAGCCCCCGGCGGTAATGGTGCTCGACCTGATGTTGCCCGAGGTGGACGGCTGGGACGTCTGCCGTCGTGTGCGCGCAGGCTCTGCCGCGCCCGATCTCCCCATCATCATGCTCACCGCCCGCGACGACGACGTGGACAAGATCGTGGGGCTGGAACTGGGGGCCGACGACTACGTCACCAAGCCCTTCAACCCCCGCGAACTGGTCGCCCGCGTCAAGGCCATCCTGCGCCGCACCCGGCGCGCTGCCCGACCACAGGCCCCCGTCCACGTGGGCGATCTCACGATAGACCCGGCCCGCCACGAGGTCATCGTCGCCGGGCAGCCGGTGGAACTGCGCCCCAAGGAGTTTGATCTGCTGCTGGCGCTGGCCGAGCATCGGGGCATTGTCCTCAGCCGCGAACAACTGCTGAACCTGGTCTGGGGCTACGACTTTTACGGCGAGACGCGCACCGTAGATGTCCACATCGCCCATTTGCGTAAGAGACTGGGTGGTTCCTCCAGCGTCGAGATTGAGACGGTGCTGGCGGTGGGGTACAAACTCGTGAGTTCGTGATTTGTAGATTCGTAATTCGTATATTCACTATTCGCCATTTGCTACTATGTTCCGTAGCCTGAGTTCCCGTCTGCTTCTTTCATACGTCATCGTCATCCTCGTCTGCCTGCTCGTGGCTGCGCTGGCGCTGCTGGTGGTGCTGCGCGTCCGCCAGGTGCAACAGCGGTTCGCCTTCCAGCGGCTGGGCAACCTGGCCCGTATGACCGCCGTCGCGGCGCGCGGGAGGAACGTGAGCCCTGAGCAGATGGCTCCTCTGTTGCAGCGGGTTGACCAGGACCGAAGCGTACGTGTTCTACTCCTTGATCCCCAGGGCAGTGTCGCCCTCGATAGCCGGGATGAGTGGAAGGGCCAAAACCTGTTGGCGGGAGTGCGCCTGGAGCGCGGTCCCGAGGGTGGCATGCAAGGGAGTTTCACCGACCCTGAAGGGCGGACGTGGCTCTTCGTCGCGCTGCCATGGCCGGCCCCTCCCGCGCCCGAGATGCTTGTCTTTACCGTGCCGGAGCCTCGCGGCGCGGCACTGATCTGGGCGCGCGATAACCTCATGGCCCCGTTGATGTGGGCCGGCCTGGCGGCACTGGTGATCTCGGTGCTGCTGGCGCTTCTGGTCAGCCGCTCGGTCGCCGCGCCGCTGCGGCGGGTGGCCGGCGCGGCTGAGGGGATCGCCCAGGGTAAGCCCGGCACGCGCGCGCCGGTTTCAGGCCCGGCTGAGGTGCAAAGCCTGGCCCGCTCCTTCAACACCATGGCCGACCAGGTCGAGGCCGCCCAGCAATCGCAGCGTGACTTCGTCGCCAACGTCTCCCACGAACTGAAGACTCCCCTCACCTCCATCCAGGGCTTTTCCCAGGCGCTGCTCGACGGCACGGCTGCGACGCCCGAGGCGACGGCCCGCGCAGCCCGCGTCATCCACGACGAGGCGGAGCGCATGCGCCGTATGGTGGACGAGTTGCTGACCCTGGCCCGCTTCGACGCCGGGCAGACGGTGATGGCGCGCGACCGGGTGGAACTCGGCCCACTGCTGCAAGGGTGCGTCGAGAAACTGTCACCCCAGGCGCAGGCGGCCGGCGTGGCCCTGGAGTTCGATGCTCCTGCGTCTCTGTTCGCCACCGGCGATACCGACCGGCTGGCGCAGGTCTTCACCAATCTGCTCGACAACGCGCTGGCGCACACGTCCGCCGGGGGCAAGGTCACTCTGGCAGCACGCTCGACAGAGGACGGACGTGGTATCTCGGTGGCAGTCACCGATGCTGGCGAGGGCATCCCGACAGAGGCACTTCCCCGTGTCTTCGAGCGTTTCTACCAGGTGGACAAGTCCCGCCGGCGCAGCCGGGGGGCTGGGTTGGGACTGGCGATCACGAAGGAGATCGTCGAGGCCCACAGCGGCACCATCACTGCCGAGAGCGTGGTGGGGCTGGGAACCAGGTTCACCGTGCGCCTCCCGTTGGATTTGGACGCAGATTGACGCAGATGCACGCTGATTTTTCCCCTGCCCTGCGTGAATCTGCTCCGAAAACAGCCATCCTCTTCGGTTCGGAGTCCGTAACTTGTTGCGGCTTTTCCGGACACCTTCGCGAACCGCTCAGGGCGGCCAGTACGAGCCCATCCCCTATGCTGGCCTGCCGCGCTACGTGTTCCTCAGCACTATGGCTGACGTAGGCGACGGCTCGGCTGAGCCCGCCGAAGCCCTGGCCGCCTTCGGGCTGAGCGAGCCGGAGGTCCAGGTGACGCTATCTGCCGATGCCCACCCCGCTGGAGACTCCGACCTCACCGCCCGGCGCATCGCCCACGCCCACACTGACGCCTACGTCATAGTCCGGTGCCGACCGCTCATTCCTCCGGTGGATGCCAGCCAGCGGCCACCCAGCGACGGCGGGCGCGCACCAGCATGGGGCGGTTGAGCCTTAGGGCGATCATTGTGGCGCGGCCTATCGGCGTCAGCCCAAGAATACGTGTGCCATCAGAACTCCAGGCGAAGTGCTCATACCAATCCTGCCAGCGTGGGTTGAAGAGCGGCACAGTTTCACCACTCTCTGGATCAGTGGCGTGAGTTTGGGCTCCCTTGAACTCGTTGCAGGGCCGGCAGGCCAAGCACAGGTTCTCTTGCTCCGTGGCCCCACCGGTGGCCCTGGGGATGATGTGATCAATGCTGAGGGGGCATACCGGTCAGGGCCTCGTCTGAAAGACAATAGCCGCACCGGTGACCAGCATCTTGCATCACCTGACGACGCAGTTCTGCGGGGATGTGCTCCTGGGTCATGGCCGGGCATGGAGTTGTTCAAGAGTGGGAAGACGATGGCCCCGGCTTTGCAGGAGAGTGTAAGCATGGGCCTTGCGCAGCATCAAGGCCTCGGCTTCCTCACGCAGCCGGGCCAGCAGTTCCCGCCCCTCAGGGGTAATGACGCCAATCTCGTGCCGCTCCAGTAGTGCGTCGTAGAGGGTTACTTTGTCCGGGTTCATGGTACTCTGGGCGATCTGCCAGAGCATCTCGTCAGAGAGACGTTCCATGGCATCCAGTTCGACTCGAAGTTCGACTGGCAGGCCCTCTTCCACCGGGGGAGGCAACGCACGGCTCAATGCCTGCACCATCACCTCGTCTATGGATCGCGAGGTGGCCCGAGCCCTGGTTTGCAGACGCCGGTGGAGTTTCTCAGGTAAGGTCAGAGTTACCGCCTGTCCGGCCATAGTGCTCCTTCTTTCCCTACTCAATACGCGTGTTAATTTTACTACACACTGTGCTGAAAGGCAAACTCTCGCGCCCACAATAATCCCGCAGCCGAGGCTAACCCCGAACGCTTGCCATCAGAGTTGGGTGTAGATGATCTTATCCTGAACTCAGAAGTTCATCGCGCACCACCACCGGTAGGAGCACCCGAAAAGGCCAGATGTAGGTGATCTTATCTCGATCCTGAAAGGCATAGTTGGTAATGTAGTCAGTGCTGGTCACGACGCATCCCACACCAAGCCAGTCCCAGACCTCGGTCTCCTCGTCGCTCATCCAGGCTTCACCTACCTCCAGAACGATTATTTCGTTCTCGTGCTCCAGTGTTATAGTCCCGGTCTCGTCCACGTGATGCAATGTTATGCCATCTATGGACGACGGGCACGATTGGATTCTGGTCAAGTCGCTGATGGCACCACAACCCACACCGCCCAGGCTCTCGCCTCTGCCGATGTAGCCGATGTCGTCTTCGTCCAGCACCAGAGCGGATTCTGGTAGATAAACGGTAAGTTCGCCGCTCTGCGGATTAAAGTGGTAAGTGGGAAAATCAATACAGAGGCCCGCGCAATTCACACCCAGCACGCTATGCGTCCAGTACTCAACCAACAGATACTCACCATCTGGCACGTGGACAACCGGCGGAAAGTTTCTACGCGCGAAGGACAGGTAGATCTGCTCAGTCAGGGTCAACGGCTCTGTCGCTCTGACTGTGGAGGAGGAGGATTGAGAAGACGTATCTCTCACCTCACCGCTGCCTGGCGTAACCCCGCCATCGTTGCTGAGGAGCAACCCGATGAACGTTATGGGAATAACCACACTTGCAACAAGGATCAGTCGTTTCATTGATCTCCTCTCCGTCAGTGCCGTCGTTCTGTTGTGCCGGTTGACCTTCCTGTTTGAATCACTGAGGCACTGAACACACTGAGGCCGCTGATCGTCTTCCTCCAGATGTGCTTCCTCTTGACCTCCGGCTTATCCTCCACCTTGGCCTGGTGAGAGTTTATCATTTGTTCATTTGTCATTTGTCATTGGAACGAAGTTCCCTATGCGTATTCTACGCGGTTATGCGCCGAATGGCAACCGGCAGCGGTGAGGGGAAAACGTAGCAGTTGGGTTTCGTTCTGCTACGATTTCCCGTGAGGGGGAATCGTAGCAGTTCTGAGGCTCTCTAAGACCCTTTAGAGCCCCTCTGCGGCGTTTGGCAAATTCATCAACCCCCCAAAAAAACCCTCAACGGCCGGCATACCACTAGACGCGCCCTGCGGCAGTCTAAGCGTTTTTGGGTTTCGTTCTGCTACGATTTCCCGTGAGCAGCGACAAGGCCCTCACCTCGCGTTGCTCACGCTTGCACAAAACAGGAGGGGAAAGTATACTAAAGAACTGTCGGGGGGAGTTGTGAACCACGAAACTCACGAAGTGGACGAAGGACGCGAAAGGTTTTCGTGCATTTCGTGCCTTTTCGCGCTATTCGTGTTCCAAACGCTGCTGCAGCGGGCATTTCGCAGAGAGTTGAGAGAGACCCGGAGGTGCATACATAATGAAAGCCGCCATCATCTACTGGTCAAAAACCGGGAACACTGAGAAAGTGGCCCTGGCCATCAACGAAGCCTTGGAAGCGGCCGGCATTGAGGTTTTGCTCAAGAGGACGGAGGAAGCCGCAGATATCAACTTCTATGACTATGACTTGATCTGCATCGGTTTTCCGTCCTATCAATGGTCTCCTCCTAAACCGGTGGATAAGTTCCTGAAGAGTAAGTTCGCTGAGTATAGGAGGCAGGGTCGCGTAAGAGTGGGCGCCCCGAAAGTCCCTGGAAAGAACGCGCTGATTTTTTGCACGTATTCTGGGCCGCATACAGGCATCAACGAGGCCATTCCCGCAGGCAAGTATGCCGGGCAGTTCTTCGAGCACCTGGGTTTTACCGTATTGGATGAGTGGTACGTGGTGGGTGAGTTCCATGGCTCAGAGGAAGCGAGTACCCGGGGCCGGCTGGGGGATATCAGGGGGCGGCCCAACGCAGAAGACCTGAGAAAAGTCAGGCGGGACGTGACACAACTGCCACGACGCCTGTAGGGTGTACAAGACACATGAGATGGAGGAACGCCAGCATCTTGCTGGCATCTGGCGACCAAGATGGTCGCGTTCCCCCAAGGTATTGAGAAGATACCCGAAATCGCAGTGGTGGCGGTAGACAGATCACAGGAGGCGCACATTTGACCGGGTCCCAACCCTCTATCACCGGCACAACCCACACCCTGCCCTTCGACAAACTGTCGCCGCGTGACTTTGAGCGGCTGTGCCTGTGGCTGGTCGAGCGCGAGGAGACTGCCCTGCCTGCCCCGAGCGTAGTCGAGGGGAGCCTGTCGAAGGAGCCTGCCCTGCCACCGCGAGTACTCCACTGCGAGAGTACTCTCGTGGCAGGCGTGGCGGTGAGCTTGGCGAAGGGGTACGAACGGGCCGAACACCTGGGCGCGGCGGGCAGCGAACAGGGGCGCGACATCGTCGCCTGGCGCGAGGGTGTGCTGTGGGCCTTCCAGTGCAAGCGGGTGCAACGCTTTGGCCCGAAGGACGCGCTGGCGGAAGTCGAGAAGGTGCTGGCGCTGCCGGAGGACCAACGCCCGGCGGGGCTGGTGTTCCTCGTCACCTGCGACGTTTCGGCCAACACCCGCCAGCAGGTGCGTGATCGCTGCGCCGGGGAGATGGAGTGCCACTTCTGGGCTGGGACCGAACTTGACGAGAAGGTGAAGCGGCACCCGGATATTGTGGAAGAGTTCTTCCTGGCTGATCGGGGCGTGTCCATTACCCTGACCACCGTGGTTTACCAGGGGGCGGAAGTGACCATTCCCTCCTCCCACGCCGTGACTCGCCACCAGGCCACCCTGCGAGAGCGTCTGGAGGCCGAGGCCCGCGCCCGCTGGGGTGGGATGCCGGCCTACATCCAGGAGGAAGGGGTCACACTTCCCATCGAGGCCTCCCCCTACCAGACAGGACGGCTGGGGCCGAGGGAGAATCTGCTCCGGATGCTCCATGCCGCCGACCGGCTCCTGGTGCTGGGGGAGCCAGGCTCCGGCAAAACGGTCTCGCTGGAGCGGCTGGCGTGGGAACTATGCGCGGGGCCGGAGCCGACCGTGCCGGTGCTGGTGCGGCTGTTCCACTACGACGGCACCCCGCTGGCGACGTGGGTGCGGGCGCTTCTTCAGGAGACAGGCTGCCTGCGTCTGGACGACGAGCGGGCGCTGGCCGCCTTGCTCAAGGAGGGAGGAAGCCGCTGCATCTTCCTATTCGATGGGCTGAACGAGGTGCCACCCCCCTATCGGGATCGGCTGACCGGTGAACTGGTGCGCTGGATGGCCGCCTATCCCCGTCACCCGGTGATCCTGACCAGCCGGGCGCAGGATGAACTGTGGCGGCGGCTGCGAGGGGAGGTGGGGCGGGCGGTGGTGGTGCAGACCATTGGCGACGAGCAGGCGCGGGCCTACCTGGTGGAGCACCTGAACGAGCGCGGGGATGACCTGTACGTCCGGTTGGACGAGCGGCTGCGGGCGCTGGCCCGGACGCCCCTCATCCTGTGGCTGATCAAGGAGGCGGGGGCGGCGGGAGAGTCGGTACCGGGCAACCGGGGGGACTTGTATGCCCGTTTCGTCTCCCGGATGCTGCGGCGGGATACAGTTCGGCGGATGGACGCCGATATCCCGGAGCGGGTCAAGCGGCGGGCGTTGGCCGACCTGGCCTACCATCTGGGACAGGGGCAGCGGCGCGGGTCTTGCGGCTCGGCAGTTGCCGTTTACGATTTTTGATAGCCCCGTACAGTGGTTGTTGAAATGCATAGCCCCGACGACGAAGCAGCGGATTCCGCCGCGCCGTTCGGCGGGAAGCCTCCCCCGCTTTTTGGGGGAGAGCGCAGCCGCCGAACGGCTGGCGGATGAGCCGCCTTGCGGCTTATGCTACGCTACTCCGCTGCAAAGGCATTCTGCGGAACACCAACTATCAGCATTTGAGCGCCGATACAGCAAGGTCGGCTCCATCCGCTTGTTATGCGGCTTGATCGGCGACGGCCACGACTGAACAACTGATCTACCATCAAGGATCGGAGAGTTCATGCCTTGGACGCGGAGGGCTTGTTATCGGACCTCGCGTCAATCAGAATGATGTTCGGGTCTCCCTTCATGCCAAGTTCACCAAGTATGGCCATGACTCTCTTGTACTCGCGCTCAGTGAAGTAGATGATGACTTTCAGGCCCTTATCAGCGTCGCTGGCCTTCTTGTAGATCTCCACCTGTTTGTGGAGGTTGCGCTTCAGATGGGAATTGCTGGCTAGCTTGAATTCGATGATGGACTTGTCTAGACTACCGCGTGAGATCTTGAAGTCAGCAGGTCCACGACCATTGTCGACCTCCCGGCTCACGTCAGATGGTGTTGCGAACCAAGTAAGCCGATAGAGAATGTGAAGGTCCCTTTCGCGTCTCACAGGTTCACGATTCACATAGAAGAGTCGCCATCCGCCCTTGTTCTCGACCACATCCTTCAGGAACTCGGCGCGTTGTCTTGCCTCGGCGAGAGTATCCCCGACAAGATCGTAAAACCCGGTGTATTGCAGCAGGCGTGATGCCAGGACACGCGTTTGATCAACGAAGAGACATTGCGACCAGGCGACTTGGTCCTCGCTGACGAAGACGGCGTCATCTCCTCGTTCTTCCTTGTACCGGATGTAGTATTCGAGGAACTCCGGATACCGGCGGATGGTGAGGGTGATGGCGTCTCGTTTCTCAGCTGCAGTTGGCTTCTCAGGAAGTACCCGGATGAGGTAGTTGTTTAGTTGTGCACGGAGTTGGTCGTCGGGGAGAGCATCAACGATCTGGTCGTACTGCCCTATCATGTCCGACTTGTTTATCCAAATGTCATCCCTCGTTAGCATGTCCTTCGGGGTGAGTACAACGAAATCATCGCGCCAACGGGGTAGAACGAACAAGCCCGGTTGCCATGTTTCCGTTTCATAATTGAAGCGGACCTTGGGAACGGCAAATCGACTGGTTCGATCTGGCGGAAGGTGAACCTCTGCAAATTGCTGAGTGAAGCGAAGGAGATACTCCTTGATCAGGTTGGTGGTGAAATCGCTTATCTTGTCTCTGCCGACGCCATCTCTGATCAAGGTCAGCTTCTCTAAATGACTTCCTTGTGTGACTTCCTCGTCGCCGAAACTAGAGAAGACAGTATGCAGATTCCTGTGCAGTGAAAACGCAAAGTCGCGACCGAGACCCCTGCCCGCGTTTCCTACTTGAGAGAAGCCCAGCCAGGTCTGTTTGAGTTCAGGAAAGGTATACCAAGCACGAATCAGAGCGGGTGTCGTAGCGCCGACAATCGCCTTGTCTCTGAGAAAGCGTAGGTAGCGAATCATACCCTCATGTAGTGACTGATACTCAGCCTTGTCGCTGTTGAACAGCAAGAACGGATCTATGAAAAGCGGAAGGTCGTTGATAAGCGACACATCGAAGGCTCCATATTCGTCCACTGCATCGGGATTCACGTCGAAGCAGTGTGTGAAATGAATTGAGACCTCAAAGTCTTCTCTCATCTATGTCCCCCATTTGAGCCGGTCGGGTAGCCAGGGGGCATTACTGCCCCCCAGCCCCCTAGGAACCGGACTTGACACTTTCGCGTCATCCGGCTCGAGCCGCTCAAAAGGCCCCCTGGTAGGACCCGCTGTGATAATCATACCACATTATCATACCTTCACGATACACGCTTGGAGCCACCACGTGGACTTTCGTCACACTAGAGGGCGCACCAGCTAGGACTAAGCCCGCCGTCATTTGCTTTCCCTCTCGAAAGTGGTTCGCCGGACTTTCTCGTGACGAGCGACCTGGATAGGAAGTCTGCCCGCTTTCGCGTGAGGTGATGTACCCTTTCGAGTGCTCTCACGGCGCACTCTCCAGGTTCAACCTCTATCCTCCCCATTACAGGGAAGCATTCGCTTCTTCCACCATCCCCTACCCGCAGGCCCATCGGCTCACCTCGCAGTTCGCTTTCCCGTGTGGCCGTGTCCACCGGGAGACCTACGGGCTTACCACGTTTTGCGCAAGTACCTGCGTAGGTTAGGTTAGGTTCCGCCTCTCCGCCGGGGGCGCAACATCTGCGATGAATGAGTTAGGAGCACTCATACCTGACCCCTTGCCTTTTGGCCCAAGCCTTTATGCCCTTTTGAGGCAAGTCAGCACCTTTGGCTTGTTCTCATTGACGACGTTTATCAGCGGTTCACATGTGTTAACCATACTACACAATCCGAGCCCCCGACCACCTTGGTGCTGATAGTCGCAACGTTCCCTCGCGGTTCCGTTGCCATCCCTGGCGTTCGCTAGTTGGGATGAGGGATACACTTGTCCCCGGAGCTTCACACCCCACCGTTACCAGTGGCGCGTGTCCGGGTAGCATACCGGCGGCAGAACGCCGGGTTGTGTCTCGTCGTATCGCCGTGAGTCCTGATGATACGACGATCACAACAGCTACTTGCACAACTTCGTGTCGCACCATAACGGGTGAGCTCACCCGCCGTGCGGATGCGGCGTGAGCAACCTCGCTAGAAAGTACGCTAAATGCGCGTTTGGCCGCCGATTTGCGCGCGCGTAGCGCGGTCGGGTGCAGCGATTGGTTAGCCAGCCTTTCCCCTATACCAAAGCAACCTTTTCTACTACTTCAATAGGATTCTCGTTTCAATTGGGACTCTCCAAAACTTTGAGATTAACAGATTGAGGCCCCTTTTTTCCCTCACCAATGCTGTATTCCAAGTATTCGCCAGATTGCACACCATCACGGCTTTCCACTTGCGTGATGTGAAAGAAAAGATCGTCTTTGCTGTCTTCAACTTCCAGGAAGCCAAAGCCGCGATCCTCAAAATATCTCTTCACCTGTCCTACAGGTCGACCAGATGGCGAAGCCGGTATTTTGACCTGCTCATAAGCCGGCGTAGTTGCTGCTTCTGGATGCTCAACTAACAAGTCGGCCAGGGCTTGCTCGGCATTGGGAAAGGGGCGGCTATAATATTTCTGACGCAATGCAATTGCAGTCTTTAGCTCTTGAACTGCTTCAAGCCATTTGCCTCGTCGTTGATAAACCAACCCTAGCTCATAATGTCCGTTATGGTTGCGATGCTCTTTTTTCACCGCCTCTCGGAAGGTATGTTCTGCTTTGTCTAACAAATCCAGCTTGGCATAGACGCTCCCCATATTGCGCAGAATATAAGGGCGGTTGTGGATAGATGGCGGCATCTGCTCATACACTCTGATAGCCTCTTGAAGTTGACCGGCACCGGTATAAGCGCGTGCTAGAAAGTCAAGGATGTAATGTTGAGGCTGTTTAGACAGTCGTTGTGCTGTTTTGAAATTTTCAATTGCACGGTCAAAATGCTCAACTTTCAGATTGACCTTGCCCATAGCATAGTGGACATTGGGATCATCTTGTTTCAAAGTTACAGCTTCGTGCAATCGTTCTTCGGCCAACCGATAGTTACCAGCTTCAAGGAAGAGCTTGCCCTGTTGATAGCAGCCGTTGGCGTAATGCTTGCGTTCTCTATCTTTGGCATCGCCATTTAGTAAAGCATGATAAGCCTTGCGGCAATGCTCAAAGGTGGTTAATGCTTCTCCCCATTTGCCTTCGAGGGTGGAAAGTGCATAGCCCTTGCGATAAAGAACGGCGATATATTTAGAGTCAATTTCCAAAGCCCGATTAAAATGCTCAATGGCTTGAACATACTGTTGCTGGTCATAGTACTGATAACCCAAACCATAAGGCCAACGGGCAACGTCAGGTTGCAACTGACATAGTTGTTTGTAAAGATCAATGGCCTGTGCATACCGCTTCAGCCGAGAACAACAAAAGGCTAGAGGCCCCAATACGTAGGGGTTTTCAGCCTCTTTCTGCCTGGCTTGTTCTAAAAGACTAACCGCCTGCTCCCACTCATTACGATTGATATGCTCCTGCGCCTTATCCTGTAGATTTCGGGTCATAGACCTGGCCCCTTCTCCACCGTTGACGTTCAGGTTGGTGGATTCCTATATCCGAATTACCGCCGACGCCCTAGAATTTGATCTGTTGTCTTGAAATGCATTTTGGCAATATGTTCCAATGCCTTTGAACCCCAGCGACGAACGATTGCTTTGCCAATCGGTACCACTTTTGGTGATGATGAACCCATTGGTGGTAGTGGTTACATATTAACTGATGGGACACCACACTGTGTTGTAGTAGTGGAGATACATCTTCAGCACCGCTTCGTGATAAACGTCTGACTTGGAGAACGATAGCGTTTTCCGCACAAATCGAGCCAGTCTCTGCCGCA
>JAUWNP010000292.1 GCA_030612585.1 Anaerolineae bacterium | reverse complement strand
TGCGGCAGAGACTGGCTCGATTTGTGCGGAAAACGCTATCGTTCTCCAAGTCAGACGTTTATCACGAAGCGGTGCTGAAGATGTATCTCCACTACTACAACACAGTGTGGTGTCCCATCAGTTAATATGTAACCACTACCGATGCATTTAAGGTAAGAATTAACAACTCGCCGGTTTTCGCCGACGGCAATGATAATCACGACTTCGAATGTCATGATATGGATTGGCCTCTCCCGCCAGAGGCTGTGAAAGATACGGGATGGGCCAAGGTTACCTTACCTTTGTCCTCGTATAACACCGCGTCAGAGATTACTATACGGTTCGAGGTTTGGAATACCGACAATCCCGATACTCCTAATGAGGACTATGAGTTCTATAACATCTGGGCTTATGTAGACAAAGTTGAGATCTTGCGCTAAGGGTTAGAGGCCTTGGTACATGTCAGGCGATGAAGTCGGCCTCACATTGCATCGACAGTAAAATTGAACTCCATCACCCCTGCCTCCTCCAATGCCCACCGCAACAGCGCGAAGTACAGGGACTTTTGCCGCCTACGTTCCGCGTGCTATGAGCGTGAGTACGGGCGGCACCGATACCAATAGATGCTGGACACTGCCGATCATTGATCAGTGGCCTCGGTACTTGCAGTTTCTTCATTTTGGGGCGGGCCACTACCTGACTGGCTCGAAGCCAGCCGGCAGGGGGAGTCGAGTATCGACTGCGTAGTACCTTCTTGTCAATCTTGCTCCCGCTGGTTTTCGGCAATTCCTTCACAAAAGCGTAGTGGCCGGGCATCGCCCACTTTTGCAATAACCCCATCGGCCACGAATTCCTGCAGGAATTCCCGTACTGCGTCAGCCGTTATCTGTCCCTCGGCTCCTTCCACGGGCACGACGACGGCCAGGGGGCGCTTGCCCCACGACCGCCGCTGCTAATACGTCTTCGTACAGACTGAACAGGTCCTTCAGAGCGGCAAAAAGCCAAACGTCCCACATTGGTCATTGGTTCATTGTTCATTGTTCATTGACCTTGCTTTCCAACTCATGTGAACTGTTGTATAATCTATGCCGACCTGAGATAACTACAACAAGGAGCGGTGAAACTTGATGAGCGAGCGACTACGCATTCTGATCGCCAAGCCGGGCCTCGATGGGCACGACCGGGGGGCCAAGGTCATCGCCCGCGCGCTGCGGGACGCCGGGATGGAGGTTATTTACACGGGCCTGCGTCAGACCCCGGAGATGATCGTCGAAGCGGCGCTGCAGGAGGACGTGGACGCGGTGGGTCTGAGCATCCTTTCGGGCGCGCATATGACGCTGGTGCCCCGGGTGGTCAAGGGGCTGGGTGAGGCCGGACTGGACCACGTCAAGGTCTTCCTCGGCGGCATCATCCCCGACGAGGACGTGCCGGCGCTGAAGGGGCTGGGCGTGGCGGGCATCTTCGGGCCGGGGGCCAATACTCAGGAGATAGCCGATTTCATCCGCCGGCAGTTGACCGGGGGCTGACGTGGAACTGGTCACCAAGGCCCTAAGCGGCAATCGTTACGCGTTGGCGCGCCTCATTTCCTGCATCGAGGATGGCGGCGCGGATGCTCGCGCCTCTCTCGCCGCGCTTTATCCCCACACCGGCCAGGCCCACGTCGTCGGCGTCACCGGCGCGCCGGGCACGGGCAAGAGCACGCTGGTCAACGAACTGACCAAGGAGCTGCGTGTCCAGGACACGACGGTGGGCGTCGTGGCGGTGGACCCCAGTAGCCCGTTCACCGGCGGGGCGCTGCTGGGCGACCGGGTGCGCATGCGCGACCTGGCGGGCGACCCCGGCGTTTTCATCCGCAGCATGGCGACACGCGGCAGCCTGGGCGGGCTGGCGCGGGCCACTGCCGATGTGGTCAAGGTGCTCGATGCGGCCGGCTTCGCCGTCGTGATGGTGGAGACGGTCGGGGCGGGCCAGGCGGAGGTGGAGATCGCGCGCACGGCCCATACGACCGTCGTCGTCGAAGCGCCGGGGATGGGAGACGAGGTGCAGGCGCTGAAGGCTGGCCTGCTGGAGATCGCCGACGTGTTGGTGGTCAACAAGGCGGACCGGCCGGGGGCGGCACAGGCAGCGCGTGCGCTGGAGATGGTGATCAGCCGGAATACCTCCCGTCCTCATAGCGAGGTGGGCGAAAACATCTGGCGGCCGCCCATCCTGAAGACCATCGCGCTGGACGGCAGCGGTGTGCCGGAGGTGCTGGAGGCGGTTGCTGCGCATCGCGAGCATCTGCGCGCCAGCGGCACCTGGGCCGCGCGGGAGCGCGCCCGCATTGAGACGGAGTTGCGCAACGTCCTGCGGCAGGAGTTGCTCGAGCGGGCGGTGGAAAGGGTGGGGGAGGAGCAGTTGCAGGCGTGGGCGGAGCGCATCGCGGCGCGAGAGGTGGATGTGTATACGGCGGTGCAGTCTATTATGGGCAGGTGATAGGAGCAAACATGTTTCCTGCTGCTGAATTCGGAGTGTTGCTTACCCGCTTGGGGCGAGAATTGCAGACGGAAGATGGACTCTGGACACTGCGAGGCTTTGTGGACATTGCCCGGCGTGTGTACTCGTTGGGCAGTGACACGAAGGTGATCTCCAAAGCCCTTGAGCTGATGCTCCTTCCGCCTATCACATGTTTTTGGGAGGATTGTGACTATCAAGTGATTCTGGCCAAGTACCAGAACTTCTACCCCGATCTCAGCGTCGTGGGTGAGCAAGCACAATATGCGATTGACCTCAAGACCACCTACCGGATTCCCCGGCGGGGTGGGAGCGCGTCAACGCGGGTATCTGGGTTCACTCTGGGTGCTTTCACAGGCTATTTTCGCAATCGAGAGAGTACCAAGAACGTAACGTTTCGATACGGAAGTTATCGCCAACATTATGTGGTAGGTATCGTCTACACACAGATTACGGGCCAGCAGCCGGGTATTCACGTCGTGGACGAGATTGAGCATATCCAGCCTCCAATTCGCGATATTGAGGTTTTCTTCCACGAGAAGTGGCGTGTGGCAAGCGACCGTCCGGGCAGCGGAAATACGCGCAACATTGGTTCGATCACTGACCTGGCGGCGCTACGGGAGGGCAAGGGGCCGTTTGTGCACCTGGGGGAAGAGGGCGAGGCGATTTTCAATGAGTATTGGCAGCAGTATCTGAACCGGGATATGGCACGTGCCGCCGAACTCTCTGCACCCCCGTTCCGCAACCTGCGAGAGTATCTACGTTATCGCAACCGTCTGGACCTCATCACCCGCTTGGAAGACTGATGAGACAGTTAGTGCTTGACTTGCCAAAGATCGAGACGGAGTTTATCCCCAGCACTCGTTACCAGGGCAGCAAGGCCCGGCTGGTTAAGTGGATTTGGGAGCACATTCGAGGACTCTCGTTCGACACGGTGTTGGATGCCTTTGGTGGCACAGGTGTCGTCGGCTACTGGCTCAAGCAAAAGGATAGGCAGGTCACTTACAACGACGTTTTGCGGTTCAACTACCTTGTGGGCCTGGCGCTGATTGAGAACAACACCACGCACCTGACCGTCGAGGACGTAGAAGGCTTGCTGTCCCGTCAGCCTGGGCGGGAGTATCGTACCTTTATCGCGGATACCTTCAAGGACATCTACTACACCGATGAGGAGAACCAGTGGCTGGACATTGTCGTGCAGAACATCACTGCGCTACCCGATCCGTACAAGCGGGCATTGGCCTACTATGCGCTGTTCCAAGCCTGCCTGGTCAAGCGACCGTTCAATCTGTTCCACCGCAAGAACTTGTACCTCCGTTTTGCCGATGTCGAGCGCTCGTTTGGCAACAAGACGACCTGGGACACGCCGTTCGAGGTGCATTTTCGGGCTTTCGTGGACGAGGCCAATGCATTGGTGGTTGACAATGGTCAGGCCAACCGCGTGCTCAATGAGGACGCCTGGGATGTCGAAGGTGATTACGATCTGGTCTACATTGACCCTCCATACATCTCGCAGCGGGGCGTCGGGGTAGATTACCATCACTTCTATCATTTCCTGGAGGGATTGGCGCGGTATGAGGAATGGCCCACGTTGGTAGATTATCGCAGTAAACATCGGAGGCTGAAGTCGGTGCATAACCCCTGGGGGGAGCCAGCGGCGATTCACGGCGCGTTTGCCCGTTTGCTGGATCGGTTCCGTGATGCCACGCTCGTAATCTCATATCGTGCTGACGGCATTCCCTCTATCGCCGATCTGGAGGGTATGGTGCGGGAGGTAAAACAGCGTGTGCGGGTGCACAGGCTGGATGGCTATCAGTACGTATTGAGTACGCGCCAGACAGCGGAAGTGCTGATCGTTGGGGAGTAACGCAGTGACTCGTCTCTTTCTCATTCGGCACGGACGCTCGG
>JAUWNP010000187.1 GCA_030612585.1 Anaerolineae bacterium | reverse complement strand
TTGAGGTGGTCGGGCTCGACATCGCCCCCAGCCTGGTGCGCTACTGCACCGAGCAGGCTGCCGCCGAGGGACTGGACAACGTCACCTTCGTCGAGGGAGATATGCGCGCGCTGGCCTACCGGGAGGAGTTTGACGCCCTGGTCATACTTGGCACCAGTTTCGGCTTCTTCGATGACGAGGCCAACCAGCGGGTACTTGAGGGCATCGCCCGGGCGCTCAAGCCCGACGGGCGGCTGTTGCTGCAACTTTCGGACCCTCACACCTTCGTCGAGCGGCAAAAGTGTCGCTGCTACTGGCAAGAGCGGCCGGAGGGCATCTACTGGACGGAGAGCCGGTTTGATCCGACTACGTGCATCAGCCACGGCTTCTTCCGCTTCACCGACAACGATGGTGTGACACACCTGTGGGATGACCACGAGAGCGTGCGGCTCTACACACTGCCCGAACTGCGCCTTATGTTCGACCGGGCCAATCTGGAGATAAGCGACGTCTACGGCGAGATTCTGCTCCCTCCCCTGCCCTACGGCCCCGACTATCATCAGGAGATGGTTGTAGTGGGAGGACGAGCACGGGGGGAGAAGACATAATCCTTTTCAACGCTCTCAGCCACCGTCCCCGGGGGCGGGTCTGCAATGGAATTCGCCCATAGGACTATCAGACAGGGGGCCAGCATCTGCCTGGATGTGGGGCATCTGGCCTGGCAGGGCGGCGGCGAACTAGACTTCCTGACCTGGCACGGCGACCGCATCCGCGCTGGAGGTTTTTGCGCACGATGGTGGTGATGTTCTTGATACCGAGGAGGTTTGCACAGTGAGACAAAGGGCACATTCTCTTCTCCGACAGATGCTTGGTCCAGATGCTGATTTCCGCCCTGGACAGTGGGAAGCCATCGAAATGTTGGTTGTCGAGCGCCAACGTGTACTGGTTGTCCAGTGCACAGGATGGGGAAAGAGCCTGGTCTACTTCCTGGCTGCCAAGTTGCTACGCGAACAGGGTGCTGGTCTGACTTTGCTGATTAGCCCGTTGCTTGCCTTGATGCGTAACCAGATTGAAATGGCTGACCGTATCGGCGTACGTGCGGCAACGATTAACAGTTCCAATCGTGAAGTATGGGATGAAGTTGAGAAATCACTGGCTTCGGACTCTTGTGATCTACTGCTCATTTCTCCCGAGCGGTTGAATAACCCCCGCTTTCAGTCTCTATTGTCGAAAATCGCTGGACGGGTGGGGCTCTTTGTGGTGGATGAAGCACATTGTATCTCTGACTGGGGCCACGACTTTCGTCCAGATTATCGTCGGATCGTGCGTATTCTGCGCAACTTACCCAAGGGTGTACCGGTTCTTGGCACCACAGCAACGGCAAATGACCGTGTAGTTGCCGACGTGCAATTGCAGTTAGGTCCTGGGATCACAGTATCACGGGGACCTTTGGCGCGCCCGTCGCTTCGCTTGCAGAATATCCGACTTGCCGATCAAAGCGAGCGCCTGGCGTGGCTGGTCGAGAATTTATCAAAGTTTCCGGGGACCGGTGTTATCTACTGTTTGACCATCGCAGACACGGAGAGAGTGACCAAGTGGTTACGGCTCAAAGGCTTTCAAGTCGAAGCCTACCATGCTGGAAACGATGCGAGTATAGGTCGGGAGGAACTTGAGCAGGCTCTGCTCAATAACGAAATCAAAGCGCTGGTGGCAACAGTGGCGCTCGGCATGGGCTTTGACAAACCTGATCTTGGTTTTGTGATTCACTTTCAGCGTCCCGGCTCAGTTGTGGCATATTATCAACAGGTGGGACGTGCAGGACGTGCTTTGGACAGAGCCTATGGCATTCTCCTGAGCGGGCGTGAGGATGACGAGATCCAAGATTACTTCATTAGCCGCGCTTTTCCGCCTGCGCAGATAATGTCCGAGATTCTCAGCGCGTTGGAGAAGGCCGACAAACTCTCGTTTAACGAAATACTGAGCCGAGTGAACGTCTCATACTCTATGGCAGAGAAAGCCCTGAAACTGTTAGAGATTGATGGAGCCGTGGCTGTTGACGTGGAGTCAAGACCAAAGCGCTACTTTCGCACGTTGAACCCCTGGAAGCCAGACGTCGAGCGGATTGACCGCGTGACCAGGCTGCGACGCGAGGAATTAGCGCAGATGCAGGCATACGTCGCTCACACAGGGTGCCTGATGGAGTTCCTGGCACGTGCACTCGATGACCCGACAGCCCAACCGTGTGGTAGGTGCGCGAATTGCAGAGGGAGAGGCCTATCTGCACAAGTTTCTCCCGCGCTTGTTGCTGAAGCGATCGAGTTTCTAAAACGGGATAATGTCGTCATTAAGCCGCGCAAGCGTTGGCCTCAAGGGCTTTTCCCAGATCGTAAGTCCACGATACCCAAGGAAGAGCAAAATGCGCCAGGCCGAGCATTGTGTTACTACGGCGACGCAGGCTGGGGAAAACTCGTCCGTGAGGGCAAGTACGTTCATAACCATTTCTGCGATGATCTGGTACGTGCTTCTGCAGATCTGATCCTGAGCCGCTGGCAGACAGACCCGCCGCCTGAATGGGTAACGGCAATTCCGTCCCGGCGCCATCCTCACCTGGTGCCCAATCTTGCTCAACGACTGGCCAAGGCATTGGATCTGCCTTTTATCCCTGCGTTGGTTCGTGCCCAAGATGCGCCTGAACAGAAGACGATGGCGAACAGTACGATGCAGGCAGGCAATGTTCGGGGCACGTTGGCTATATCAGCGAATATTCCATCAGGGCCTGTGTTGTTGGTTGATGACATTGTTGACTCTCGCTGGACCCTTACGTTGGCTGGATGGCTTCTCAGAACACATGGTAGTGGTGTCGTATACCCATTTGTCCTCGCGCGTGCCACTGCCCGAAAGGTATGAATATGGATTTGACCACTGATTCCCAGGCAATGTTGCTCCTTTGTTCCCGCTTGGGCTTGTCCAATGAAACAGGCCCTAAGCCGCTTACCCTGCGCGAGTGGAATTCCCTGGCTCGCAAACTATTGAGTTCGTCCTTGGGGACTCCTGGCGGGTTGCTAGGTGTGTCGGCAGGTGATTTGAGAACTGCGCTGTCTTTATCAGATAACGAGGCCGAGCGATTGGCTCGACTCTTGGGTCGCGGCGGTGGTCTTGCGATTGAGTTGGAGCGATTGGAATCCTTAGGAATATGGGTAGTGACACGCGCTGATGCACGTTACCCTCGACGACTGAAACAACGCCTTAAACACGCTGCTCCTGCTATCTTGTTTGGAGCCGGCGAGCGAGCCTTACTGGGGCAGCCGGGACTGGCTGTTGTTGGATCTCGCAATGTGGACGATCACGGGAAGGCTTGTGCAGACTTCATCGGCAATGCATGTGCCAGCGAGGGATTGGTCTTATACTCCGGCGGTGCGCGCGGCGTAGATGCGATATCTGCGAAAGCCGCGTTAGAGGCACGCGGCACAGCGGTCGGCATCCTGGCGCATAGCCTGGAAAAGGCGATTCGCGCTCCAGATGCAAGACCTAATCTTGTGAATGGGGACCTGGCTTTAGTCACACCCTATTCGCCCAAGGCCGGGTTCAGCGTAGGGGCAGCGATGGGCCGTAATAAGCTGATTTACGCGCTGGCCGATTACGCGCTGATCATTGCCAGTGACGCGGGCAAAGGGGGCACCTGGGCAGGAGCGATGGAAGCGCTCAAGGCCAAATGGTTGCCGGTCTTTGTGCTCGATAGCCCTGATGTTCCAGATGGAAATCGGCAATTGCTACAGAAAGGTGCACTTCCCTTTCCCAATTCCTTGCTGACGGCCTCTTTGACTCTACGAGAATGGTTGGAAGCCCAGGCAGACGGTTTTGCACCATCCCCCGTGCAAGCCAGGCTCCTTTAGAGGTTCTATTGGTAACCTTGCCGTGGATGGATTCCCCAGGAGTCTCACTGCACTGGAGGAGGTGTGGTGGTGATGATGACCCCGCATCAACATCTCGACACTCGATTAATCACCTCTCGTATGGTATAATTGGCTTACTCACATCACCACCTCCGGCGGGCTTGGCGAAGTGCAGTACATGGGAGATCGCTGGACAAGGACTCGCAGATGAACCACTCAAATTCTGAGATACTCACCGAGGAAGAAAAACTCGTCGCGGAACTAGGATTGTTGGGGGTCCGCTACCTTTCGCGTCAGTCATCCTACCAGGCTGATAAGGCACGCCCACCGGAGACACTACTGGCAGAACTGGTACAGCAGCCCAGTGCCCGTGTCCGCACCGCTGTGATTGCTGTCTTGCTATCTCACCCTGAGTACGCGGAAGCCGTGCCTGGTGCGCTGGAGCGGCTGCGACTTCGTGAGAGGCTGATCCTTCAGTGGTTCTACATGGCGGCTGTACTTCTCCAACAGGAGCACGCCAACCGCCTACGGCCCTTGCTGACGGTGCAGTGGCAATGGCTGCCGGATCTGTTCTCGGTGGAATTGGGCTTGCCGACCGAAGGAACACCCCGCGAGAGGCTGGCCTTGCTGGGGCGAAAACAGCGGCACTGGACGCAGGCGGCGGTGAACTGGGTAGGGACATACGAGCAAGCAGTACACAAGTTGATACACCACTGGGAGAAGGAAATCCAATGGAACCAGTAACCTTGGCTACTCTGCAGGCTTTTCTTCAGCGCCTGGGCGAACGCTATCCTGGCACAGGTGACTTCTACCTGTTGGGGGGCAGTGCACTCTGCCTGCTAGGCAACCCCCGCACTACGCTGGATGTTGATTACACGTTCGAGTCGGATGTGGGATTGGTCGAGCAGCTTGAGGCGGCGGTCACCGAGCTGTCGGCTGAGATGCGTCTCGACGCGGAGGCAGTGCCTTTGGCCGAGTTCATCCCCTTGCCACCGCAGGCCTACGAACGGCGGCAGATAGTCGGGCGCTATGGGCAACTGGATGTCTACATCTTCGACTTGTATAGCATCGCGTTGAGCAAGATTTCACGCGGATTCGAAGCCGACCTGGAAGACGTGATGTTCATGCTGCACGAGGGCTTGATCGAGTTTGGAGAATTGGAACGGTACTTCGACTCCATTCTGCCTAATGCGTCCAAGGCTGACATCATCCCCAGCGAGTTCCGCGACTACTTTGAAGAAATCCGCCGTAGACTTGGGGAAGAAGACTGAATGACAGGTCTACATTCTGGAGACTTTCGCTTGTTGAGGAGGTAACACAATGCACCTGGTCCCACTGTTCGCCGTCGCCCCTGAGTTGGCAGCGCGAGAGACACGCGTGCTACACTTGCTCGTTCCGCGAGATGGGCTACCGGTTGGTTCCTACGGTTTGCTAGAGTTCTATTGCCCCGACCCGGCCTGTGACTGCCGGCGAGTCATGATCAACGTGGCGGAGGAGAAACGCCCCCACCATTTCCTGGCCTCCATCAGTTACAGTTTTGATCGGCATGACGAAATGGCCGGGCCATTCCTCGATCCGATGAACCCGCAGAGCAAATACGCCGAGGATCTGCTTCAACTCGTAGAGGAGACCGCGTTGAGAGATCCACGTTACGTGGCCCGGCTGGAGCGGCATTACGTGACGGTCAAACAAGCGGCCTGTGATCCTGAACATCCAGCCTATCACAAGTTGCGGAAGGTGCTGGACGACGACGTCGTGTCGTTCCCCTTGCTGCGGTCAGTACGCAGGCCCCAGGGGAAATCACGGAAACAGACACGGAAGCGACGGCGCCGTAAGCAAATCAAGAAAAATAGCGAGCAAAATCACACGCCCGATATCGACAGTCTAGTCCGGCACTTGAGCCGGTCAGAGGACTGACCACACCCCGACCTGCTGGCCGACCTGCAGGGCATAGATGCCGTGGAGACCATCCAGGCTGCCTTCCGCCGAGGTGCTATTGATCGAAACTACATAGATTGGCCCGACGCCGAGGCGATGTGTCGAAATGCTACCCCGCACTTCTTACAGCGTTACGCCATTGATTTTCTATCCGATTACCGCGCAAAGTTCGACCGGTGAAAGCAATGAGTGACGATTACGACATTCGTCTGAAGCAAATTCAAGAACACAACGATTCCATCCTGGGACACTTTATCCACGTCTGGCGCGGGCGCGTGTCGGACGACACTCTGTACCAGCACGTCCTCAACATCCAGAATCTTACCGACCACTACCTCAACTACTCTGACGTTGAGGCTGACGAACTGCGTTCCGGCGGTCAGATCACCGCCTGGACTGTGTACGACTTCATCACCGACTGGTTGCCGCGCAAATGCTGGGTTGACTCGGAGCGACGGGTCAAGGGTTACCTGGCCTCGTTCAAGAAGTACGTCCAGTTTATGGGGGAGCACAATTACATGGCGGCTGAAGCCGTGGCAGACATCGTGCATACGCTCAAGGAAGACCGCCAGGAAATGATTGAGACCGTCGTCACGTACTGGGATGAGCCTGACGAGCGCGAATCGCTGGAGGCCTTTCAGGCGCGGATGCAAAAACTGGTGGAGCGGTGGAAAGCCCTCCCCCAGGAATCCAAGAAGGAATAGGGACGGAACCTTGCGAGTGTGGACCATTCAACCGGTCGAAACCTGGGAGCGACTGCAAACCAGCGGCTGCCTCTACACCGACGGCCGGCGCATCCCGTCGGAACTTCGCTTCGCCTACCGGTGGATGCGCCAGCAGATGCGGTCGCGTATTCCCGGCTATGGCGGTCGGTATCCCTGGTGGGGGTGGGCGCATCCCAAACCCGATCTGCGCCGCGCCGGTCACCTGCCCCGGTCCACCCGTGGCGTGCGCCTGGAACTGGAACTACTCGACGAAGAAGCCCTCGTGTCCGACTTCAACGCCTGGCACGCGGTGCTCAACCGAGGCTACCTGGCTCTGGACGAGACCGAGTTCGACGACTTCTATCAGCACTTCGATGCGGTTGTTCCCGACCCCCATGCGTGGCCGCCGCCGGAGCCCTGGCACGCAGCCATTGTCTCCAGTTGGGAGCGCATCTTTGATCTGGATAGACTGGCGGCCGACCCGGATTGGTGGGGGCCGGGGGCCTACGTCCAGGTGACCTTTGAGTGTCTACGGTTGGAGGATGCGCGACACGTGGATTGCTTTGTGGCACGATAGAGATTGTGGATTTGGCGAGATGCTGAAAGAGGAGCGCGAGGAGTTCCTTGACGCCGCCGGCGATGCCGATGCGTACTGGTAGACACCCCCACTGGAAACGGATGTTCGTCGGCCTGACGAGTGTCCTGGTCGCAGCCGGCTGGTGGCTGTACAACCGCCGCCCGCGTGCACGCATCCCCAGCCAGGAAAGCCTGGATGACCCGGAAGTCGCACGAGCATTCGGGTGGGTGGCTACGATGCCGCCTATGCGGCTGCTGCGCTGGTTCGTCGTGCGCCGTGCTATCGGGATGACCGGGTGCGGAGAGGCTGCGGATGTGGGATGTGGCCCGGGACAGTTGGCCATCGAGTTGGCACACCGGTCACCTGGGCTACACGTGACAGGCATTGACCTATCGGAGGAGATGCTGGCCCAGGGCCGAGACAACGCCTGGCGTGCTGGTGTGACGAACCGTGTCTCGTTTCGCCGGGGGGACGCGCAGCAGATTCCGTTCCCGGGCGGTTCACTGGACCTCGTCATCAGCACGTTGTCGCTGCACCACTGGAGCGATCCGGTCGCCGCGTTGGACGAAATCGGTCGCGTCCTGCGTCCCGGCGGTTCCTTCCTGGTCTTTGACCTGCGCCGTGACATGGCCGCGCCGGCCTGGTTGTTATTGTGGTTTGTCACTCACGTAGTTGCACCAGCAGCGTTGCGCCGGGTGAACGAGCCGTTGGGCAGCCGCGACGCAGCCTACACTCCTCATGAAGCGGCGCGACTGGCTGAACAATCGCGCTTGAGCAATTGGCGCGTCACCCGTGGGCCGCTGTGGCTGACCATTGAGGGGACAATTGATAGGGTACCGTAAGATAAGGAGGCGAAATGACAGACACTCAACCGCAACGTGAACTAGGCGGGGCCTCGCCGCTACTTGATGCGCAGGGCAACATCGTCCAGGTGGGATGGGCACGCCAGCCGCTGCTGGATTGTAACCTGGAGGCTGCGCGCTTCTACGCGCTCCGTCCTTTGCAGCGATTCCGCATCAAGCGTTGGGACTACTATGGCGTGACCACGCCCACGCGCTTTTGCTCCTTCACGCTGGCCGACCTGGGCTACGCCGGTCAGGTCTTTGCCTACGTGGTGGACTTTGAGACTCGCAAGTACCACGAGGAGACCCTGACTCTGCCTCTGGCGCGGGGCATCCTGCTGCCGAGGAACAGCACCGAGGGCACGAGCGCCTTCGCGAATAGCAAAGCACGCCTCGTCTTTCGGGCAGAGCCGGAAGCACGACGGATCTCGGTGGAGTGGCCCGGGTTCGCAGGCAGGGGGCTGGCAGCCGAAATCCTGCTGCACCTTCCCCCTGAGCACGAATCCATGGTGATCGTGATCCCCATCTCCAGAAAGCGCTTCTATTACAACCGCAAGGTCAACTGCCTCCCGGCGGAAGGTTGGATCCAGTATGGGGGTGAGCGAACCGACCTGCGTCCCACTGAGAGCCTGGGCAACCTGGACTGGGGCCGTGGGGTGTGGGAGTACAAGTCCTTCTGGGTCTGGGCCAGCGGTTCGGGGTTTCTGCCGGATGGGCGGCGCGTCGGGCTGAACCTGGGCTTTGGCTTTGGCGACACCTCAGCGGCCACGGAGAACGCGCTGATCCTGGACGGGCGGATCCACAAACTCGGCCAGGTGGATTTCACCTATGATTCCTCCGACTTCGTGCAACCCTGGCGCATGGTCTCCCCGGATGG
>JAUWNP010000009.1 GCA_030612585.1 Anaerolineae bacterium | reverse complement strand
CCCACGCCCCCGGCCGGGGCGGGGGGGGGGCGGGGGGCCCCGACCGCTGGCAGTCACCTTGTAAACGCCACCTTTTTCGGGGGTGAAGTCCACCACCGCTGCGCCATCGTC
This sequence comes from Anaerolineae bacterium, assembly GCA_030612585.1. The sequence goes on along the minus strand of JAUWNP010000009.1, from coordinate 51,728 downwards.
GTCCGTCGTCGCCGTGGTGGTGAAGACCGGCACGTCCTCGACGCTGCTCTCCCAGTAGTAGTGGCCGTCTTCCGCCTGCTTGCGGACGCTGTACCAGTTGTGCTCGGCGAAGACGACGGTCAACTCCCGGTTGGGCGATGGGGCGCTGGCCCAGTCCACGGTGATGATGTCCACGCTGTTCTCCTGGCCCACTCGCCCAACGTACCGTTCGGGGCGCAGACCGACGTAGTACAGTCCCTTGTGCACGATTGCCTCGGTTCGGTTGCTCACCTCCTGGTTATTGACGTCGGTGGCGGTCACCTCCAGCGTGAAGCGCTGGCTGGCGATGTATGCGGCGATGTCGGCTTCAAGGCTGAAGGTGAAGCGCCCCTCCTCGTCGGTGGTGCCCGTTCCCTCGGCGATCAGTTCGCCGTAGAAGCCGTAGTAATCTTCGCGTTGGTAGCGGCTGAAGTCGTAGTCGGTGAAGTCCCACCAGCCTTTGCCCTGGTAGTCGAAGAAGTGGTCGGCGGAGAGGATGGAGTAGCGCACCTCGGCGCTGGCGACGGGGCCGCCGAAGTAATAGGTTGCCTGGGCGGTGACGTTGCTCTCGTCGTCCTGGGCGTACTCCGGCCTGTCGGTCTCGACCGTCACCTGGAACTCCGGCTTGCGGTACTCGGCGACCTGGAAGCCGGTGCTAAAGTATTCCTTCTCGTAGGTGGCCTCGATGGAGTAGTAACCAAGAGCCGCCTCTTCACCCAGCATCAGTTCGCCGTCCAGCGTGCCCATGTCACTCATGGGCAGGTCGTCCTCGAAAACTTTCGTACCCTCTGCATCCCAGATGACGACGTTGACTTCGGCGTCCTCAGGCGGCAGGGAGTAGTGGGCGTCGTCGTCCTCCCGCAGAATCCCTTTGAAGTAGACTTTTTGGCCGGGGCGATAGATGGCCCGTTCGGTGAAAAAGTAGGCGGTGAAGGGGTCCAGATAGTCATCCACCGGCAGGTCGAATGTCCAGGGCGTGATGCCCTCGGCCCACTGGTTGGTGACCACGGCGAAATCTTCGTCTGGGTTGTCCGGGTCACTAACGAAGGCGAAAACGGGATCCCACGGTTCTAGTGGCCGGTGTTCATCGCCGACGAAGACGCCATTCCGGCCGGTCGTCCCCTCAGCCAGGACGTTGGCCCGTTCGTCCATCACCACGACGGGCAGGTCGGGCAGCACGTCGCCGGAGCGCAGGTCGGTCGCCCAGACCAGAGCCTCGGTACCGGTCGTCTTGAGGCTCAGGTTGTGCCGGGAGACGACCAGCATTTCCTTCTCGATCTCGACTGGCGTGAACGGATATGCTTCAGGATAGACGTCCTCGGGGTCGGCCCATACCTCCAGGTAATACAGGCCCGGCTGTAGGGACAGGGCTTGTCCCTGTCCCCCCGTGTCGCCGGTCAGGTTGGTGCCGTAGATGAGACTTTGATTCAGCGGCGGCTTCACGTCCAGCGACCACTGGCGGATGAGGCTCTCCTCGTCGCCGCTGTAGTCCTCCCAGTAGCGCCACCAGTTATCACCGTTGGCGCGCAGGAAGTTCCCCAGCGGCATGCGGTAGAGGGCGAAGTTGACCCGGCTCACGTTGCGGGCGGTCACGTAGGCCACCGTCTGTGTGTAACCGTCGTAGGTGCCAATACGATCGGGGGCGTGCAGGTAAACCAGGGGGTCCCGGGCGCGGGTGCGCCAGCGAATGATGGTGTCCTCGCCCAGTGCCTGGCCGTAGCGTCCCTGGACGTCGCCACTGAGGGTCACTTCGTAGTCGGTATTGGGCTCGATGGGGAAGGAGATTTCGAGTTGGGTGTTGTTATCCCACCAGTAGGTGAAGACCTCCGTCGCCGCGACGGTGGGGCGGGCTTCCCCCCCAGAGTTGGGGGGGATCGCGGGGGGGCTGATGGTGAAGTTGCCGTTGATGGACTCAGTATCCATCGGGCTGGCGAAGGTGATCTCCAACCCGCCCCACGGGTCGGCGCGTTCCTCGCCGTCGGACGGATCGGTCCTGATGACGCGCGGATACGCGATGGTCTCGAAGGCCCATACGTAGGGCTTCTGGGTGCCGGCCTGTCCGCTGGCCCCCTTCGCGCCACGGGCGACGCTCGCCCGATACGGAGTGGCGAAGTCAAGCGGCTGGCCGGGGGTGAAACTCATCGTCTCCACGCCAACCCGTTCTATGCCCTCACCACGGCTCCACGACCACTGGTAGGGTTCGTAGGCGTACCCGCGCGGCTGGACCAATCCCTCGTCGTGCCACTCGAAGGCGCCGGCGACGACATCGCCGGTGGCCAGGCACTTCAGTTCAAAGGCGGCCTCGGCGGATGCGTGGTCCATCGGCTGGTTGAAAGCGATGTGGATGGTCGGCTCGGTGCTGACGTAGATGGTATCGGCGTCGGGGTGGGTGGTGACGACGGCCGGCATAACTGTAGTGAACTCCCAGGTGAAGTCGTCGGCCAGCACGCCGCCGGTGGTGTCGGACAGTCCAGCGGCGACCCGCCCCTGGTAGGTGGTGGCCGGTTCGAAGCCATCATCTGGAGTAAACAGATAGATGGAAGTATTGAGCCACTCTCCTGTACCGCGCACCGGCGGCACGAAGGTGAGCGGCTGCGGAAGATTACCCTGGTCCTCGATGGCAACCAGCGGCACCACCGGCCGGTTGAAGAGGACGGTGATGCTGGCGTCAGTGGCGACCTCGGTGGTGTCTTCGGCCGGCTGCACACCGGTCACTTCCAGGAAGCCGACGGTGGTAAAATGAAACTGTACTGGGTCTTCCAGCGCCAGGCCGGCGGCGCTGCGGGCGTTTTTCTTGAGAGCGACGCTGTAACGGGTGGCCCGCTCGAAGCCCGCCTTGGCTGGCTTGAACTGCATCAAACGGGGGCTGGGCCACTCGAAGTCGCCGGCGATGGATGGCTCGATGGTGAAGGCGACTTCCACCGATGCCGGATCCATCGGTTGGTCGAAGACCAATTGCACCGGCGCGTCGAGCGGCTGTTCCTCGCCCCGGGCCGGCGTCATCTGGATGACCTGCGGCGGCAGCGGAGCGGGCGGGGTTGGCGTCGGTGTCGGCGGTGCCGGTGAAGGGCCCACCTGGCACGCCGAGAGAAGCGTGCTGAGGATGATCAGGACGGAAGTCAGTGAGCCAGCAAGTCGGCGAATCAACGAGAGCCTTGAATGGTGCTGTTTATTGAGTCTCATCTACGTGCCTCCTTGATCGTCTCTACCTTCAGCCGATTATGATATTGAACAGAGCATGGATCACGAAGCAAGGCACCAGGCTTCCGGTACTCCAGCGCAACTGCCCTGCCGCCAGTCCAAGGATCAGCGCGCTGGCCACAACAAAGGCCGTTGCTCCCGACGACGCCCCAACAGTGGGCAGCGCCAGGTGCACGAGTGCGAACGCCACCGCCGAGACGAGGGCAGCAACTGAGAACTTCCACCGGGCGACCGGGATGAGGCCCGGAAAACCACCCTGCAGTGTCCCCTGCAGCAACCCCCGGAAGATCACTTCCTCCTGAACCGGGGCGGCTACCCAGAAAAACAAGACGACCTGCCAGGTCGCCAACTCTGCCATGGAGGCTTGTTGCACGCCCATCACCCTGGCAAGCCCCCGCAGGAGAACAGCCACCGCCACACCCAGACAAAGGCTCCCCCAAAGCACCTTAGCCCCTGCGAGACGAAACCCAAAGGATCGGAACCGCCTGCCACCGACGGTCGCCATGAGGAGCAACGCGATTCCCAGGCTGACACCTATCATCACAGGAATCGCAGCCTCCAGCGAGGCCCCTGAGATGACGACGGCCGACACGACGGCAAATGTAGGCACGTACACCGCCACCAACATTGCCAAACCACGCCCAATAGTCAGCAAGAGTTGCTTGGACATCTTGTTTCCTTTCGTGCCTTTAGTCTAACGTTTCCGGGCTTTGCGAAGTGCGAAGCATTTGGGCGAACAAGTGAGCCGCAAAGCCCGTGTTAGGCGCTGTTTTGAGGAATTATCCTCTTTCTCGATCGCCACCAACACACCAGGAATAATATTCCAGGAGTGGCGATTGTTATCGTCAATGGATAGGGATAGGGTCGGGGAGAGAGCAACCAGTGGTGCACCGCAAGGGTTGCCAGCTGGAAAACAATGGTAATCGCTCCTCCCAATCCCTCCCAACGCCAGGCAATGCCCAATCCCAGGACACTCAGGCCCAAAGTGATCGGGATCAGGTTTTCAATGGGGGGATAGTCCTCCACCGCATGCGGGTCTGCTTTACCAGTTGTCACCCAGTTCCATGCATAGCCGATGAGCATAAGTAGAGCGAATGCAATGATTACGGTGCCCCAGATTCGGGCAATCCAGCGTATCCGTTTCGTTGCTCGGTCGCCCGTATGTTTAGTGCTCGCCATGATTGTCCCCCTCTTTATTCACTCAAAATTGCGCCTAACATGTCCGCGCTTTGCGGAGTTCCCGCCGTCGTTCACCTTTCAGGTTGTCTTACCAGTAAGTTGCCTTTCGCTTACCGTGCCTCTTCCTGGCAAAAAAGGCGGGAATTTGGGCGCAGCCGCAAAGCGCGTGTTATGCGACGTCGGCCTGTCGGTTTCAGAGTTTTCGTCGTCTGGCCCACAGCCGTAGCACAAGTAGATTGAGGTACAGCCAAGACGGTATCGCCACCGCCAGTCCCATCGCGTCTACCAAGCGAATGGCGTGTTGCTCATTGATATAGAGTAGCAACGGCCCCTCGTAGGCTGTGGGCACAACAAGGATGATCGCCAGTCCGACTACAACGAGCGCAATAGCAGCGACGACTTTCCCGCGCATATCCTTCTCTTTTCCAAGCCACAAGGTTGTCGGCTGGCTATTTTCCAAACCGACAAAGGCCGATGTTGCATACGTGTAGTATGCGAAGATTACTTCGCATAAACCGGACAGGCTTGCATAAACACGAAGTCTATTGTATCATTCCACTCGACAGAGACCTCCTTTCAATGACCGCCGTTCATTGTCCAGTATAGGGCAAATCTGTAGGAACGTCAAGCAGCACTGCCGCCGAGAGGATTGGCTTTTTCCCTACCCCAAAAACCCGACCTCTGCCCCCCTTCTTGCGTATAAGAACTGTGGTGGTGATCACCACGGACCGGCTAACCCGATGACCCAAGACCTGATCGAGCGTGCGTTGGCAGGCGATGAGGCTGCTGCCCACAAACTACACCAGACCCACTACCCGGCCGTCCTCCGGCTGGCTCTCCTGCTACTGCAAAACCTGCAGGATGCCGAGGACGCGACGCAGAATGCCTTCATCTATGCCTTCCAGCACCTGGATCAATACGACCCAGAGCGGGCCGCCTTCGTCACCTGGCTCAAGGTCATCGTCACCAGTCGCTGCCGGGACCTGCAGCGCCGCCGCCGTTTCCAGTGGCTCTCGCTACAAGACCTGTTGGATGCCGGGCGCGAGCCTGAAGACGAAAATCCCGCTCACCAGCCAGACGTCGTGCTCGAGTTGGTGGGGGTGCAACAGATGGTGTGGGAAGCGTTGAAGCAAGTGCCACGCAAGTCGCGCCAGGCCCTGATCCTGCGCTACTTTGGGTCCCTTTCGTACCCCGAGCTGGCCCAGGCCCTCGGCTGTCCGGTCAGCACCGCCAAGTCCCGCGTCGCCTATGGCCTGCGGACGCTGGCCCGTCTGCTGGGGCAAGAGACATCTGTCGCGATGGGCTACCGTGTGGAGGACGTGCCGTGAGCAGACATCTCAACGACCGACGATTATTGGCCTGCCTCGAAGAGGAGCCTCCGCCCGAGGCTGAGGCCCACCTGCGCGCCTGCCCTGCCTGCCGCGCCCGCCTGGAGACGCTGGCCCAGACGGCGGAAGACCTGACCGCGACACTGCGCGCCGTGGGAGAGCAGGCCCCGCTGTCGCCCGCCCGCTCGTGGGAGGCAGTGGCACGCCGGCGGGCGCAGCAGCGCCCGGCGCCCCGCCCGCTCCCGCGCCACCGTTCGGCTGAGCGCTCATGGCGAAGCCTGGCAACGGTGGCCGCACTGGTGATTCTCGTCGCGGGTCTCGCCGGCCTGATTCATACCTTGGCTATCACCGGCCCTATGCTGACCGAAGCCACGCCGGCCCCCAGTCCCACGTCCCCAACCAGCCCATCGCCCGCGGCGGGGCCGCTACCTCGTCCACCCCTCGGCGGTCTCTCCACGTCCATCTCCGTTCTCGTCCTTGGCATCGACGGAGAGAGCGAGACGTCTGACGAGACCGACGCGCTGCTGCTCTTTTACCTGGATGCCGAAACCGAACGCGCTTTCCTGCTCTCCATCCCTCGCGACCTGTACGTGGAGGTGCACGGTCACGGGCAGGTGCGCGCCGGCAGCATCTATGGGTTGGGTGAGCGAGACGAGGACACCAGCGGATTAGCACTGGCGCAGGAGACGGTCTCGGCCACCTTGGGCCTTCCTGTGCAGCACGCCGCCCTGGTGCGCTTCGACGGCTTCGCCTCGTTGGTTGACGCGATTGGCGGTCTGGACGTAGTGGTGCCCCATCCCATTGAGGATCTCACCTACCCAGACGACCACGGCGACTACGCCCCGCTGCTCATCCCTGCCGGGGAGCAACACTTCGACGGCGAGACGGCCCTGCGCTACGCCCGCACCCGCGTCGTCCCGGCCCCTGGCTTCGACCGCGCCTTCCGCCAGCAGCAACTCATCCTGGCCGCGCACGACCGGGTGACGCGGCTCGATCTGCTGCCCGGCCTCATCGCCCAGGCCCCCACTCTCTGGGCGGCCATCGTGGGCGGTTTCGAGACGGACCTTTCCCTGAGCGACGTGATTGACCTGGCGCTCATGGCGACCAGCCTCACCGCCGATGACATCACCGCCGCCACGCTCGACGAGTGCTGCACTGTCCAGCACACCACACCTGCTGGCAAGCGCGTGCTGCTGCCCCAGCCGGAAGAGATCGAGACACTGATGGAGAACTTGTTGGAGGGAGAACAATGATTCGACGAACGATCAGAGAAACCAGGTTTTTTCCGAAAAACCTGGTTTCTATCCTGCTTCTGGCACTAATCGCGCTGACGGCCTGCAGCCATGCTGTACTCACCCCGGCCCACCCGACGCCTACCGTTTACTACGCACCTCCCACGCCTGCCGTTCATAAACCCGTCACGCCGTTGTCCAAACCCCGCCCCGAGGTCGGGTCGACCACTGTGCTGCTCCTGGGCACTGACCGGCGTGGCCCGGGGGGCGGCACCAACAACACCGACACGCTGATGCTCTTCAGCCTGGACCCTGCCGCTCAACGTATCGTCATACTTTCCATCCCGCGCGACCTCTACGTCGAGATTCCCGATCACGGGCAGGAACGCATCAACGCCGCCTATGCCTGGGGCGAGCAGGATGGGACAGGCGGCCTGGCCCTGGCCCGCCAGGCCGTATCCGCCACCCTCGGCATCCCGGTGCAGTACGCCGTCTCTCTCGACTTTGACGCCTTCGTCACGCTGATTGACGCCATCGGCGGTGTGGATGTGGATGTGCCTTACGACATCTCCGACCCGACCTACCCGGACAGCGGTATTGGTTACGATCCGTTCTACCTGCCCGCCGGTCAGCATCACCTGGACGGTGCCACAACTCTCAAGTACGCCCGCACCCGCGCCACCCCCGGCGGCGACTTCGACCGCACCGCCCGCCAGCGACAACTGGTGCTGGTCGTGCGCGACCGGGTCACGCAGTTCGACCTGCTGCCGGGCCTGGTCGCGCAATCCCCGCAACTCTGGTCCGCCCTTCAGACTGCTTTCGAGACTGATCTGACGCTGGGGGAGATCGTGGACCTGGCTGTCATCACCAGCCGCATTCCTGCCGACCAGATAACGACGGCTGCCATTGACGAGACCTGTACCCAGCCCTGGGTCACGCCCGGCGGTGCTTCGGTCTTGGTTCCCATCCCAGACCCGATAGACGCCCTGATCACTGACCTCTTCTCCCCTCCACCCGCCACCACAGCAGCCCATTGACCCCATTGTTCATTTGTTTCGAAATCCCCTTACATATTACATTTGGCTTCTATGCCTAGTAGTGATATAATCTGTATCCGGTGATTCGAGTGATAACAAGGAGAGTCAGAGTGCTGGACGAGGATCAGGTTCGCCAAATGGTACGCCGTGTGGTCTACCGCACGTTGGGATTGCCACAACACTCCCAGCCGGTAGCCGCCCGGCCCCTGGTGACGGAGGCGGACGTGCAGGCTGCTCCGGTTGGCGGGCGTCTTTCCGTGCCCATTGGGGCACTCATCACTCCCCTGGCCCAGCAGGTGGCTATGGAACGGCACGTGACCCTCTCCTATACTCCCACACCCCCACACCCCCACACCCCCACGCTTTCCCGCCCTCCAGGCCAGCAGACCGTTGCCATCGGAACCGATCACGGCGGGTACGAGTTGAAGGAGATGCTGAAGGACTATCTGGGCGAACTGGGCTACGGCGTCGTGGACTGCGGAACTGACAGCACCAACTCAGTGGATTACCCGGACTTCGCCTTTGCGGTGGCGCAGTTGGTGGCCCAGGGTCGTGCCTGGCGCGGCATCGTCGTGGACGGCGCGGGCATCGGCTCGTGCATGGTAGCCAATAAGGTGCCGGGCGTGCGCGCTGGCTTATGCTACGACCAGGCCACCGCCGCCAATAGCCGCGAGCACAACAATGCCAACGTGCTGACGCTGGGTGCTGGGCTGATCGGCCCCAACCTGGCCCGGCAGATTGTCAAAACCTGGCTCGAGACCCCCTTCGGCGGCGGGCGCCACGCTCGGCGGGTGGACAAGATTATGGAGATTGAGCGGCGTTTCTTGAAGGATGTCGCAGATCCGTAAATTCGTGATTCGTAAACTCGTAATTTGTAGACTCGTATGAGCGATGAGAAATCTTGACGAAGCAACCCTAGAGCGCATCATTGAACAAATCACCCGCCAGGTGTTGATCCTGCTGCAAGAGGAGCAGGAGACGGCTGTAGCGGGGGCGGACGACGCCGTTGCCCTCCCCATCTCAGCCCACAACTACGTGGAACGGGTGCAACCAGTGGTCAAGGCCGGCGCTGACCGCATCGCCAGTACGCTGGGTATCGCGCCCACTGACGGCCGTCTGGCCCACATGATTGATCACACGCTGCTCAAACCCGATGCGACACAGGACCAAGTCGCGCAACTGTGCTACGAGGCGAGTAAATACGGCTTCGCTTCGGTGTGCGTCAATCCGGCCAACGCGAGGCTGTGCACGCAACTCCTGAAGGACAGCGACATTCCCGTCTGCGTCGTCGTCGGCTTTCCTCTGGGTGCCACGTCCACCGAGGTCAAAGTCTTCGAGGCCCAGCAGGCCATTCGCGACGGTGCCACTGAAGTGGACATGGTGATCAACGTTGGCGCGCTTAAGTCTAGGGATTATGAAACGGTGGAACGCGACGTGGCCTCCATAGCGCGGGCCTGTCACGCCGGTAATGCGATCCTCAAGGTGATCATTGAGGCGGCGCTGCTGACCGACGAGGAGAAAGTCGTGGCCTGTCAACTGGCCAAGGTGGCCGGCGCCGACTTCGTTAAGACCTCCACAGGCTTCGGGCCAGGCGGTGCTACCCTGGAGGACGTCGCCCTGATGCGGCGCGTGGTCGGCCCCACGATGGGAGTCAAGGCGGCGGGGGGCATCCGCACCTACGAAGACGCGCAAAAAATGATCGCGGCAGGTGCCAGCCGGATTGGCGCTAGCGCCAGCGTCAAGATCATACAAGAGGCTGAAAACTGAGAAACCAGGTTTTTTCTTGAAAACCTGGTTTCTTTCTCACAAAGGAGAACGCGCATGTCAGTTGACTTACGTACTTACGTCTTCCTGGACAGCCTACAGCCACAGCACGCAGGGTTTCTGGGCACGGTGGCGCGTGGGTTCCTGCCGCTGCCCAATGATACGTCGCTGTGGGTGGAAATCTCGCCCGGTATTGAGATTAACCGCATCACCGACATTGCGCTGAAATCCACCCGGGTCCGCCCAGGCATGCAGATCGTCGAGCGGCTGTATGGCTTGCTAGAGGTGCACCACCAGGAGCAGGCTGAGGTACGGGCAGCCGGCGTGGCGATCCTGGAGGCGCTAGGTTTGCAGGAAGAGGACCGCATCAAGCCCAGAGTCATCTCCAGTCAGATCATTCGCCACGTGGATGCCCACCAGGTGCAACTTATCAACCGCATGCGCCACGGCCACATGTTGCTGGCAGGCCAGACATTGTACGTGCTGGAGGTGGAGCCGGCAGCCTACGCCGCACTGGCGGCCAACGAGGCGGAGAAGGCCGCTCACATCAACATTCTGGAAGTGCGCGCCTTCGGCAGTTTCGGGCGCGTCTACCTGGGCGGCGAAGAGCGTGATATTATGGCTGGCTATGGCGCGGCTGTTGCCGCTATTGAAGGGGTCAGCGGGCGCACGGTCGAGACCAAGCGCCGCGATTAGTGTTGGTAGATTGGGGAATTGGGGAATTGGGAAAGGTAAACGTGGTGAGTTGGCCCCCCAATTTCCTAATTTCCTAATTGCCAACCTACCAGTTTCCCAAATCAGGAGGATACTATGACTGAAGCATTAGGTATGATCGAGACGAAGAGCTTTCCCGCTATGGTCGAGGCAGCCGACGCCATGGTCAAGGCGGCTAGGGTCGAACTGGTGAGCTACGAGAAGACCGGTGGCGGTCAAGTGACCGCCATCGTGCGCGGTGACGTGGCGGCCGTCAAGGCGGCCGTCGAAGCCGGTGCCCGTGGAGCCGAGAGAGTGGGCGAGGTCGTCGCTATCCACGTCATCCCACGCCCGCACCTCAACGTGGACCGCACCCTGCCCCTGGGTCGCCCGCCCGCCGAAGAGTGACAAGGTGACAAGGTGACGGGGTGATACGTTTCACGTATCACGTTTGACGTTTCACGCATACGGAGTTCCAAATGCTATTAGGGAAAGTCGTGGGCACGCTGGTCGCCACGCGCAAGGAGCCAACGCTGGACGGCCTCAAGTTCTTGGTGCTCAAACAAATCGACATTGAGGGCCAGGAAACAGGGGCCTACCGCGTCGCGGCGGACGCCGTCGGCGCTGGGATGGGTGAGGTGGTGCTCTACGCCACCGGCAGTTCCGCACGCCAGACAAAGTTGACGGACAGACGCCCATGTGACGCCGTCATCATGGCGATTGTGGACACGCTGGAGGTGGACGGCGTGGTGAAGTATGATAAGGCTGAGGTTGAGGCTGAGGACAACTGATGATTGACGAGACTCGGATTGACGCCATCGTTCAGCAGGTGATGGCCGAGTTGCGCCAGGGGGAGCGCGTGCGCCACGGCCCACTGCCGGAACCGCTGGAGGCCAAACAACCTCCCCCACCCGCCCCGGCGTTGCGCCACGGCGACAACCTTTTCCCCGACGTGGACAGCGCCATAACGGCTGCACGCCGCGCCTACCTGCAACTGTGTGAAATGCCGCTATCGGTACGGGAGCAGATGATCGCCCATATCCGTCGCGTGGTGCGGGAAAACGCACAACTCCTGGCCTACGAGGCCTGGCAAGAGACGGGGATGGGCCGCTACGAGGACAAAATCGAGAAGAACCTACTCAACGCCAACAGGGTGCCCGGGACCGAAATCCTCACCCCGACCGCCTGGAGTGGTGACGGTGGGCTGACGCTGGTCGAGTACGCGCCCTACGGTGTGATCGGCGCGATCATCCCCAGCACCAACCCCACGTCCAGTGTTATCTGTAACGCCATCGGGATGGTGGCGGCGGGCAACGCGGTCGTATTCAACGCGCACCCCGGCGCGCGTGCCTGTTCCAACCACGCAGTGCAATTGATCCACGAGGGTATCGTCGAGGCGGGAGGGCCGCCCAACTTGATCTGTGCCATAGCCGAACCCACCATCGAGACCGCCCAGCAGATTATGCACCATCCTGGCGTACAACTGCTGACCATCACTGGCGGTGAGGGGGTCGTGCGGGTGGCGATGCAGAGCGGCAAGCGGGCGGTCTGCGCCGGCCCGGGCAACCCGCCGGTCGTGGTGGACGAGACCGCCGACCTGGAACAGGCCGGGCGTGACATCGTGCGCGGCGCTGCTTTCGACAACAACATCATCTGCATTGACGAGAAGGAGATCTTTGCCGTCGCTTCCATCGCCGACGAACTCAAGCGTCTCATGTGCAACCACGGAGCCCACGAGATCAACTCCTGGCAACTCAACCGACTGACTAAGACGATTTTCACGCAGGTTCCGCCGGCCGGGCAGCACGGCACGATGAACAAGGCCTTCATCGGCAAGAACGCTAATGTGTTGCTTAAGGAGATCGGCATTGACGTGGGCGACGAAATCCGTTTGGTGTTGGCAGAGGTCGAGCACGACCACCCGCTGGTGCTGTCGGAGCAGATGATGCCGATCATCCCGCTGGTTCGCGTGCGCGACGCCGACGAGGGCATTGACCTGGCAAAGGTGGCCGAGCGCGGCTTCCGGCACACGGCGGTGATGCACTCCAAGAACCTGGATCACCTGAGCCGCATGGCGCGCGAGATGGACTGTAGCATCTTCGTCAAGAACGGCCCTTCGTGTGCCGGCGTCGGTTACGGCGGCGAGGGCTTCTGCTCGTTCACCATCGCCAGCCCCACCGGTGAAGGGATCACCAACCCGATCAGTTTTAGCCGCGTCCGCCGTTGTGTGTTGAAGGATGCTTTCCGAATCGTGTAGGCATAGTAGCGGTTAGCCGGCCGAAACAATAATCGAGTCTCTGTGGAGGGGGTCCAATCGTGGATAATCTCGACAATCTCGCGAAAGAGTACCATGTCCTCGAAGGAGTCGACAAAAGTGACTTTCAGCGACGCGCTCGCATCCTGCAGTCAATTTGGCGTACCGAGCAGGGTTACGATGTCGGAGCACACTCTGGTCGAAAAGGCAAAAGACTGTTGGGATCACGACTCGTGATGCCCTGGGCCGAAGAGACTCTGGCCAATTATCTGACAGATGCTATTCGCGAAGTTGTTCGGAAAGAAGTGATGGACAGACAAAAAAGCCAAGGAAAATTTTTTGCGCGTCCACGGATCTTCAATGATTTGCTTTCAAGTCAACCACTCTGTTTCAACCTGTTTGGAGAACTCCAGCAAGACTTGACGTTAGCCACAGCTGTGTTTGAGACTCTCACGTTCGGACGGGTAGGCGAAGTAACGGGAATTGAGTTTGAATATTCTCCCGGTCGGGGTGATGGCCGATATACCGGTGACAATTCGGCATTTGATGTATATGTCACTTTCCGAACGGCGCAAGGTGGGCGAGGTTTTATCGGTATTGAGGTCAAATACCACGAAAACCTACAGGGAAAAGCAGCGCAACATCGTCCCCGATACGAGGAAGTCGCAAAGGCAATGAGCTGTTTCAAGAAAAATAAACTGGTGCAACTCAAAGCGCAACCACTGCAACAGATATGGCGAGACCATTTGCTCGTTGGTAGCCTTCGTCGCGCAGATAACTTTGATGACGGGTTCTTTGTGTTTTTGTATCCAAAAGATAATCAGTATTGCGCCAACGCCGTGAGGGACTATCGCGATTGTCTCTCGAACTTTGACACCTTTACAGACTGGACGTTGGAGTATGTCAGTATGGCAATCAAACGGCGTACACAGGCCAAGTGGATCGATAGCTTCGTTGACCGCTATTTGAACTTCGACAAGCTGCTAGTGGCCTAACGGGCGAAGGCCGCCTCTGGCCATTGTTGTTCACTGCTGTACTTGCAAAGACTGAAGGCATCTGGCGCTTTCATCAGATTCGGTTCTCAATGCTCGCGGACTGACCTTTTACGCATTACGCATATGGTTGAACCAGCCCTTGCTCTACTCGAATTCAGCAGCATCGCCGCCGGCATCCAGGCCGCCGATGCTATGGTCAAGCGCGCCCCGATTGACGTGATCAAGGCCGGCACCGTGCAGCCCGGCAAATACCTGGTGCTGGTCGGGGGCGAGGTGGCCGACGTAGAAGAGTCCCTGGCGGCCGGGCGCGAGGTGGGCGGTGATACCACCGTGGATTTCGTCTACCTGCCGCATGTGCACCCGGAGGTGGTGGAGGCCATCGGTGGGGGCCGTGTGCCACGGGTCACGGACGCCCTGGGTGTGATTGAAACGACTACGGTCGCAGCCGCCATCCACGCTGCCGACGCGGGTATCAAAGGAGCCGAAGTGAGGCTGGTCGAGGTGCGGCTGGCCGATGGGCTAGGGGGCAAGGGCATCGTGCTCTTTTCCGGCCTGGTCGCCGACGTGGAAGCGGCGGTCGAGATCGGCGTGGGCGTGTTGGAGCGACCCGACCTGTTGGTGCGGCAGGTCGTCATCCCGCAACTCCACCCGCAGATGTGGGAGAACGTCGCCGACGCCACCCGCTTCCGGACCAGAGTGATGGACAGGCTATGAAATTCGCGCGTGTGATTGGCACGGTGGTCGCCACCTGCAAGTACGAAGGGCTCGAAGGAATCAAGTTCCTCGTCGTACAACTGCTGGACGAAGAACTGAACCCGCAGGGGCGGCCCACCATCGCGGCCGACGCCACGGCCCAGGCCGGGCCCGGCGAATTGGTCTTCGTCGTCGGCAGCCGGGAGGCGGCGCAGGCGCTGCCGGAGGTCTTCGTGCCGGTGGATCTGGCGATCACGGGGATCGTGGACGAAGTCGAGATTGAGCGCGGACCGCGCCGCCAGCAGCCCACCGCCATCTGGCACCACTTGCCGCTTGTCCTGCCACCGCGAGTACCACCGCGAGTACTCGTGGCGGGGCTCGTGGCGGTGAGCCAGGTCGAAGGAGAGGATGACTAACGATGTACATCGGCAAGGTCATCGGCACGGTAGTCGCCACGATCAAGATTCCGCACCTGGAGGGGCGCAAACTGCTGCTCGTGGACCAGGTTGACCTGCGCGGGCAGGAGACTGGCTACTACGACATCGCGGTGGATGTGGCGCAGGCCGGCCCCGGCGACACGGTGCTGGTGATAGACGAGGGGAACGGAGCGCGACAGATCCTCGGGCTTGATCCCGGCGCTGTGCGCGCCGTCATCGTCGGGGTGGTGGACGAGGTGACGCTGTACGGGTAGCGCACCGAAATCCCGAAGACTCTCGCGGGCAAAGTGTAAAGTCGCTATTTCAGCAACTTGAAACGATGCCTAAGAACACAAAGTTATTTTCGGACGAGTCCCAAGATCCAGGGTCTGTGCCAAGCCTAGTAGTGGTTGCACATCACTAAGGGGAGGTAGAGAGAAGGGTCGAGTACAGTCACCGTGGTGGTGGCAACTTCGGAGTATTTGACCCCTTCCACGTAGTTTGAGGTTGTCAATGTGGCAATGTACTCTCCAGGCTCATGATAAAGGCAAGAGTGGTTCTCTACCGTTGCCTCCGCACCATCACCGCTACAGGCCAACTCATACTGAGGATCCGGGTTGCCTGAAACATCAATGTTGAAAGTCACCTGCCGATGTTCCCGAGAGGCAACACCAAAGTTGCTAATGATAGGCGGAAAGGTAGTAACCCACGGTCCAGTCTCTCGAATATAGACCCAGTGGCCCTCAGGTCCATACAAGAGATTGCCCTCTGACCACACTTTGACCGTGAAGCTGATCCAGCCAACGGTCAGGGCCTCGTACTTGAACGTAACCTCGGCCGTATTGTCTGGCCCCACACCACCTATGAATTGAGCCTGCTGGAACCCTCCCAAGGTCTGAACCGCGCCATCAGGGATCTTCTCATAGCCAGCGTAAACAGCCCTGTCCGGCAAGTCTTCAGAGGCAACCTGGATTACGATCTCAGGCGTTTTGCCGTCAGCCGTGACCTTTATGTTCAAGGGAATGGCTCCAGCGTTCAAGCCCTGGCTGCCCCACCTAGGACTTGCTGTTATGTCTAGGTTAGTGAAAGTGGGGGTTACTGCACTGATATAAACCGAGTGATTTTGAGGGCCGTATATCAGATTGCCCTCTGACCATACTTTGACCGTAAAGTCAATCCAACCAACGGTCAAGGCCTCATACCTGAACGTAACCTCGGCCGTATTGTCTGGACCCACGCCACCTATGAACTTAGCCTGCTGGAACCCTCCCAAGGTCTGAACCGCGCCACCAGGGACCTTCTCATAGCCAGCGTAAACAGCCCTGTCCGGCAAGTCTTCAGAGACGACCTGGATTACGATCTCGGGCGTTTTGCCGTCAGCCGTGACCTTTATGTTCAAGGGAATAGCTCCAGCGTTCAAGCCCTGGCTGCCCCCCAGGCTTACCGCGGCGTTCATGCTCGTGAAGGTAGGGGCCACTGGGCTGATATAAATCGAGTGGTTTTGAGGGCCGTATATCAGATTGTCCTCTGACCACACTCTGACCGTAAAGTTAATCCAGCCAACAGTCAAGGCCTCGTACTTGAACGTAACCTCGGCCGTATTGTCTGGCCCCACACCACCTATGAACTTAGCCTGCTGGAACCCTCCCAAGGTCTGAACCGCGCCATCAGGGATCTTCTCATAGCCAGCGTAAACAGCCCTGTCTGGCAAGTCTTCAGAGACAACCTGGATTACGATCTCGGGCGTTTTGCCATCAGCCGTGACCTTTATGTTCAAGGGAATAGCCCCAGCGTTCAAGCCCTGGCTGCCCCCCAGACTAACCGCTATGTCTATGGTAGTGAAATCCGGACTAGATAGCTCTGAACCATCCTGGGGGATGTGCCACCACACTGGCGGCCCTTGCAATTCTTCCGAGACTGAGGGAGCTTGAGCCACATTCGGATCATACCACCACCCAGGTGGTTCTTGCGGTTCCCTCTCCAGATCCAGGTCCTCGGGCTCCAGTTGTTCCATCTGCTGCGCGTCAGCCTCACCTAATGGAAGCTCAGACGACGCTTGAGCGGGCAGTCCTACGAACGCCAAAGCACAAGCCACCACAACTCTCATCAGCACGAGCGCCAACTGGTGCCCGACCCACACGGGGCTTTGCTTGTGTCTCATCCCTGACTCCTTCTTTGGAATGTAGGGGCTAGTATCCCTGACTGTCTTATTGTCACGTAGAACGATGCGCCGGTTGGTTGCCCCCCATACCTGGGGAAAGACCGTTGAATACATTGTACCACAAGTGTCTCCCGGAACGCAATAGTACTTTCGGTTCATTGAACTCTTACCTCTAGAGTAGCCCAGGTTGCAGGCCGGGCTACCCGGTCGCTTGTTGAATAGAGAGCGGCCTACGCCACGCTTAACGTCGCCTCCAGCGTGCCGGTGCGCACGTCGGTGCTGCGGTGGATAGTGGCACGCCCCCGCTTTCTTTGCTCCGGCCGATGCCGGGTACCGGGGTCAGAGGGCTTCAAAACCACAGTTGCTTTTGCTCAGCCCACGAAGCGAGTAACTCACGCCAGGGGAGCCTTGGCGTGGTTTACGAAGAAGTACAGTCTGTTGAAAAAGTTCACCTCGCTGGTTCCCGCATCGGAGTCAAGGAATAGCAGATTTAACTGCGGGTATCTCTCTTTCAGCCTTTTTTCTACCCCTCTGGCTATGACCTGATTGGCAATACACCCAAAAGGTTGCAAGCAGAGCACGCTCTGAACTCCACTTTCTTCGAGTACCCCGATTTCCCCCGCAATCAGCCATCCCTCGCCGTATTGGTGTGTCAGGGTTACGATCTCTTCCGCTTTTCGAGCAATATGGTGAATCGTGTGGTAGGGATGATGATGGCGGAATCCCCTCATAATCGCTTCTACGTCGTCCTGAAGGGCCTGCACGTATCTCTCTAGCACAGGGGACAAGAGCCAGAGGAGGTCAGGCTTTTTCAAGTTCGATTGGACCTTTATCTTGGCGCCGACAAGCCAGGTCAAAAAGAACTCTGTCAGGGGAGAGACAACCACTTCGAGTTCCTGATCCATCAACCACTGTACCACTCTGTGATTGCTGAAGGAATTGTACTTGACGTATATCTCGCCAACGATGCCCACTTTTGGATAGTCCCGGTCTGCTGTTTCAATCTTATTAAAGTCGGCCACGGCCCTTTCGAGTGTGCCGAGCAATACATCTCTTTTCAGGGGCAGTGCGCCGTGTTCGAGGATCCCCAGGTATCTATCCGCCAACTCGAGCGCTTTGCCCCTGTGCAATTCCCTGATCGCGGTGGCATGGTACATGGCTGATAGCGCATCCGCAAAAACCATACCTAGCATCGCCTTATAGGTATATCGCTTGATGTCGAATTTGAAACCCGGTTGCTCATTCAATGGGCGTGAGCCGGTTGTCAGGGAAATGACCGGGACACTTTCAAAGCCGGCCGCGATAAGCGCCCTTTTGAGCAAAGAGAGATAGCATGAGGCCCGGCATTGCCCGCCGGTTTGGGAAATGCCAACCGCCACGTCGGAGAGTTCATATTTCCCGGATTGCAGGGCTTTTATCAGATCGCCTATCACGATGATGGCCGGGTAACATATCTCGTTATTGGTGTACTCGAGGCCCACCTGGACCGACTCCCGGTTGGCAGGTGGCAACACTTCAACTTGATAGCCCAAGTCCAATAGAGGTCTGGTGATGGGTGGGGAGCAGAAGTGCGAAAACCGGGGGGCGAGAATCGTTCTGTGGCGGTCTGCCTCCTGGTACACCTTGGTCGTCTTCCTGGGGATACGCGCCTGTCCACCTGGCGACCCTTTCCTCTTTGCTCTTTCTCTTTGCTTCAACGACTCTATCATTGACCTGAGCCGGAGCTTGACGGAACCCATGCTCTCAATTTCATCAATTCTGATGACGGTAAGACTTTTCCCGTATGCGCCTAACATACTCTTGACCTCGTCCACGTTAATGGCATCTGGGCCACAGGCAAACGAATTTAATTGCACCACCTCTACATTATCCTGTTGCCCCACCCAGTGAGCGGCATAATAGAATCTGTTGGAGTACTCCCACTGGGACAGTACGTGCTTGTTATCCAGGGTTTGGTTGGGCGTTGCCGGGAGCGAGTCTTCGGTGATAACGTCGAGGCCAAAGTCGGCCAGAATTTCTGGCACTTTATGATTGATCAGTGGGTCGACGTGGTAAGGGCGTCCCATCAGTAGAATTACTGGGCGTCCTTCGGCGCTGGCCTGGTTTAGAATATCGGCGGCGATTGCTTGCACTTTCTCCTTGTATTCTCGTTGGGCTTCGATGGCGCGGGCAAAGGCACGTTTGAACGTTCTCGCACTGACGCCCATCCCCGCTAAGTACTGGTAGCATGCCCTTTTCAACAACCGCCTATCTCGAAAGTTGATCGCCGGCATATCCAGTGGAATGCCGAATTTCCCCTCGGGGTCAATGGCACTGCGCACTACGTCAGGATAGCCCGAGATAATGGGGCAGTTATAACTGTTGTCCGCGTCCGCAAACCCATCCTGTTCGTAAAAGACCATCGGATAAAAGATTCTGTCTACCCCGGCCTCGATCAGGTCAAAGATGTGACCGTGCACCAATTTTGCCGGAAAACAGATGTTTTCGGACATGACCGTGTTCACGCCTTTTTCGTAAAGGGCATTGCTTGATGGTTCGGAAAGCCGAACCTTGAAGCCGCTCTCGACGAGTAGGGTATTCCAAAATGGGAAATTCTCATACATATTCATTACCCTGGGAATACCCAGAGTCAGGACGGGTTGTGACGCAGGGGTAGTCTCACGATCAAATAAGAGTTGAATCTTGCGGACAACCATGTTCGTCCCTTTCCTCTCCTGCTTGCCACTGTTGGTAAATACCTTTTCGCACCGGTTACCGGTATAGAAGACGTTTTCGTTTTGGAACGTCAGCTTGGTGATGGTGCATCTATTCTCACAGCCCCGGCATCGAATGTGCCGTTTCTTATAGTTGCCAACAGCCTCCAAGTTTTGCAGTCCCACAAAACGGCTTTCGCCCTGCCCATTCCCATTGTCGCTGTAGGTGTCCCGCGCGGTCAAAGCGGCACCATACGCGCCCATCAGTTCTGCTATATCAGGACAGAGGACTTGTTTTCCCAGGAGGCGCTCCATCGCCCTGTGAATAGCAGGATTACGGAATGTGCCGCCCTGAACAATAATGTGATCGCCCAGAACAGACGTGTTGGTGATTTTCAGGACCTTGTGGATGGCATTCTTGATCACAGAGTAGGCCAGCCCGGCGGAAATATCGCTGACTTTAGCGCCTTCTCTCAGGGCCTGTTTTACCTTTGAATTCATAAAGACGGTGCAGCGGGTACCCAGATCGCAAGGAGCCTCAGACGCACAGGCCCTTTGAGCAAAGTCCGACACGGTATACCCCATTGACATGGCGAACGACTCGATGAATGAGCCACATCCAGAAGAACATGCCTCGTTGATTTCGATATTTTGAATGTGCCCATCCTTCACAAAGATGGCCTTCATATCCTGGCCGCCGATATCCAGTATGAAGGATACATCGGGGTTGAAGGCTCTCGCCGCCCGGAAGTGGGCCAGTGTTTCCACCATGCCTTCGTCGCAACCGAACGCGGTCCGAATCAGGTCCTCACCGTAGCCAGTGACCACGCTCCTCGCAATGTGTGGGGGATTATCACAAGTTGCAAACAGTTGTTGAATATTTTCCAGGCCCGCCTGCACTGCCTTTATTGTGTTGCCTTTGTTGTTGCAATAGTAGTCGAAGGCGACTCTCCCCTGCTCGTCAATTAGCACCAGCTTGGTTGTTGTAGAGCCGGAGTCAATTCCTAGAAAGCAACGGCTTCCATCCACTTGCCTCAGGTCAATGCGATCTACTTTATGCTGTGTCCGAGCCTCTTCCCACCGATTAAACTCTTGCACATCCGAGAATAGTTGCGAGAGTCGATTTTGGCCGGTATGGTCATATTGTCGTGGGGTGGTCAGCAAATCTACAAGTTGTGTGAGTGTGATCTTTTGCTTGCTCATATCATCGGCTAAGGCGGCGCCGATGGCAGGTAGCAGTTCCGTATTGTCCGCTTCGAGGACGCCATCTTTGCCAACATTCAGTGCGTTCATAAAAAAGTCTTTCAGCGCCGGCAGAAACGTCAATGGACCACCGCCGAAAAGGATCACCGGCGACGGTTTATATCCTCTTGATAACGAGGCGAGCGTCTGCAGGACCACTGCGTTGAACACGGAAGCGACAATGTCTTCTCGGGCAATTTCGCGACTGAGCAAGTTCTGCACATCGGTCTTGGCAAAGACCCCGCACCGCGAGGCCATAGGGTAAATCCTGCTATGCTTTTCGGCCAGAGTGTTCAGTTCTGACACCGGGATATTCAGCAGAGTCGCCATTTGATCTATAAATGCCCCAGTTCCACCCGCACAGGACCCGTTCATCCTGATATCCGGTCTTTGGCCGGCGTTGAAAAAAATCATTTTGGCATCTTCGCCGCCAATGTCAATCAGCGTTTTCACTTCGGGATAAAGCTGACGGACAACTTCGGCCGAAGCGACAACTTCCTGGATAAAGGGGATATTGAACTTTTCGCTGATTCCTAACCCGGCGGAACCGGTGATCAGGAGATTCACCTTGACGTCACCGAGCGACTGTAACGCTTCTTGAAGCATCGCTTGCAGTGTGATCAGGGTTTCGGTATTATGGCGACGATACGCCGAGAATGTCACCTCGGCATCTTGATTTAACATCACTACCTTGGCAGTTGTCGAGCCTACGTCAATACCCATTCTAAAAGCACTCATCTGTGTTTTTCTCATAAAGTTGGTGATGAGTTAGGCCTTCGAGGCCTGGAAGAGGCCAAGCTTCGACTATACAAACACTTTCATAAAGCAATGGTTACAATTGTGGGGAAAGATCAAGGGCGAGGACACTCAACTGATTCGTGGCAGTGGTAGTCGTTTGTGGGAGGCACTGACCACCAGCTCTGCGTTTCAAGTCACCAAGCCATAACTGCCCGCCGCACCAACTCCACAAAATCCGGCCTGAGGCTGGCACCGCCCACCAACGCACCGTCCACTTCCGGCATCGCCATAAAAGCGACGACGTTCTCCACGTTGACGCTGCCGCCGTACAACACCCGCACGGCCTGGGCGGTGGCTTCCCCAAACATCTCGGCGATGCTCCCTCGGATGGTCAGCCCGATAACGCGGTTCGCGTCCGCCGGGGTCGCGGCCTTGCCGGTGCCGATGGCCCAGAGTGGCTCGTAGGCGACTACACAACGCTCGGCCTGCTCCGCTGTCAGGCCCGCCAGCGCCGCCCGCACTTGCCCGCCGACGAATGTGTGGGTCTGACCGGCCTCATTCTGCGCCAGGTTCTCTCCCACGCAGATGATGGGGGTGAGGTCGTGAGTCAGCGCCGCGTGGGTCTTCCGGTTGACAGCGGCATCGCTTTCGTTATTGGCAGCGCGGCGCTCCGAGTGGCCCAGGATGACGTACTGGCACAGCACCGCCAGCATAGCCGGGGAGATTTCGCCGGTGTGCGCACCCCGATCCTCCCAGTGCATCGTCTGCGCGCCCAGGCCAATGCGCGTGGGACGCAGTACCTCGGCCACAGCCGCCAGCACAGTGAAGGGGGGGCACAACACCCGATCCACCCCTTCGATCCCGTTCAGTTGATACCGGATGCGACGTACAAAGGTCAGCGCCTCGTCAACGTGGCCCAGGTGCATCTTCCAATTGCCAGCGATGATGGGGTGGCGCATCCCTTGTTCACCCTTTTTTTATTAAGGCCCGTAATGCGTCGGCTGTTGACTTGGCGCGGTGGCGGATCATGCCGAGTGGTATGCTGACGTGCAGGGCTGCCGAGAGGATGACGTCTTGGGTGACGGCCAGCGAGTAGAACACATACTCGCCGCCCTCCGTACTCTGTTCGAAACGCAGTTGCTCCTGGCCCAGGATTTGCGCCACACGGGCCGAGGTGCGCCAACTTTCGGCGACGACCTGCGCCAGTGCGTCTGACCCCTCGGCCGAGAGCCGGCCCGTGTGGGCGATCAACTTCCCCTTGCAGGTCAGAATCACCGCTTCGGCATTAATCTCCTGAGATAGCGCGTTCATCTCCTGGATGATCTCTGAAATGTGCTCGCGCAGCACGGCCAGCCGTGCGTCGCTGCTCACGACAGGCCGTTCGCCGCTGCTCACGACAGGTTGGCCAGAGGATATGTCCGGCTCTGTGATCTCAGCGAGGTCTGGACCTCCGCCCACAGGCCGTGACAGCGCGTCTGCGATACGTCCCGGCAATTCGGGGAGGAAGAAGGGCTTGGACAGAACGCCTTGCACGTCCAGGTCGGCCAGTTCGGATGGGAGTTCCTCTCCCATCAGTGGGATCAGCATCAGTCGCAGGTCGGCCCGCTGCTGCCGCAACGCGCGGGCTAGCGTGGCTCCATCCGCGTCGGTCAGGCCCAGGTCTACGATGGCAAGATCGAACTCGGCGGCGGTCAGTGCCTGCAGCGCCTCGTCCCCACCGGTCGCCACGGTGGCACGACAATCACTGCCTTGCTCTAGACTCTCCTGAAGCATAGTGGCAAAGGCTTTATTGCTGTCTACGATCAGAATTTGATAGGTCATCAGTCACTCACCTAGCGGCCAGTGGTTAGCGGTCAGCGATTGGCCTTGGTACTTGTTTCCATTGTACTGGGGAAGCGGGGAAAAGTCAACATAGCACGATCATCTCGGTTTGCATCCCTTCCGCACCTGTACTATAATGCACGTATTACGCCCAGGAGTGAAAGGAGATCATTGGAGGAACCTCAACTCGGAGAAGCGCAGCCTGAGCATGTTTACCCCCCGGATGACGAACGGATTTCCCTCGCCCGTGCCTTCGGTGGTCGCTCACTGCTGCGTGAAGTCCTGGAGACCATTTTATTAACAGCCATCATCTTCCTGGTCCTCAACACGGCCACGGGTCGCTTTCAGGTGCGTGGTTCCAGCATGGAGCAGACGCTGCATAATGGACAGTACCTGGTGATCAGCAAACTGACCTATTGGATTCATCCGCCGGAACGGGGAGATATCATTGTTTTCCACCCCCCAAATAGCCCTGCCGAGGACTACATCAAGCGCATCACGGGATTGCCAGGGGAACAGGTGGAGATTCGGGGCGGGGAGATGTGGGTGGATGGCACCCTCATTGAGGAGCCCTACATTGCTAACCCCGGATTTTATTCCGGTGCGTGGAACCTGGGGGATGGGGAATACTTTGTTCTGGGAGACAATCGCAGTAACTCCAGCGACTCGCACAGTTGGGGGGTGCTCCCGGAGGAGAATATCGTCGGAAAGGCGTGGCTCTGCTACTGGCCGCCAGAGGAGTGGAGTCTGATGTCACACTACACCTTCCCGGAGCCTGTGAATCAGGAAGATTAGATTATGAGATTAGATTATGAAGGAGCGTGGAGCAGGTCCCCAACTGAAAGGAAGGGAAAAGGCAGCGCCGTAAGCGGCTGTGCCCAGGCCGAGACTGAACCTGGTACCGGCTCTTCAATCCAGTACTGGCCGACGAAAGGAACCCTGCGATGGAAGAACAGTTGCGTACCACTTGGCTGGTAGCGGACTTTTTCACCCATAGTTACCGCATATCCGGCCGCGTGAACGTGCGTCATCAGAAACTGGCCGACCAACTCAACAACCACACCACGGCATTCCTTCAACTTGAGGACGCCTACGTCTCCAACATCGAGCATCCTGCGGACATCACCGCCAGCCATACCAGTTCTGTCCTCTGCAAGAATAATGTCACCGCCGTCGTCGTTGCCCTCCAGGAAGATGGGTTGCCACGAGAATATACATACGGCAGTTATCTCGGCACCTACCTGCGCAAAATCTTCTTCACCGTCCCATCTTTCGAGATCGAAGGTTACCTGCGCCTATCGGGTAGATTAGACCTGCGCACAGTACTCACCAGCGGCACAGATGACTTCACCCCCATCCTCGATGGTCAGATGCGGTCCTCGCTGCATCCAGACGTCGCTTTCACCGGTGGTACGATCCTGGTCAACAAAGACCACATCGGGACCTTCTGGGTTGAGGAGGAATAGCCTAGCATGGCGAATATCCTGGTCATTGACGATGACGCTGAACTTCTGGAGATGATCCGCCGGCTGCTGGAGCAGCACGGGGGACATCAGGCTATGCTCAGTGCTGACGGCGCAGACGGGCTGGCCAAAGCCCTGGCCGACCCGCCTGACCTGGCAATCGTTGACGTGATGATGCCCGGCGTAAGCGGCTACGAAGTTTGTCGCCAACTGCGCGCTAATCCCTCCACGGCCTCTGTCCCGATCATCGTCCTCACAGCGCGGGGCCAACTCGTGGACCGGCAGGCCGCATTGGACGCTGGCGCTGACGATTACATAGTCAAACCGGTTGCGGTGATGGAGTTGCTGGAGCGGGTCAACGTCCTGCTGGCCAAAAGCCCGGCGGCAAAATCGCCCTTGCTCGCAAGGACGATCGTTCTGCTGAGTCTGCGCGGTGGCGTCGGCGTCACCACGCTGGCGGTCAACCTGGCAGCGACGCTGGCCCGGACCGGGGGTAACTTCCCCCCTGTGGGGGGGACTGAGGGGGGTGAAGCGACCTGTCTAGTAGACCTCTGCCCTTCGTCGGGGCACGTGGCGCTACAACTAGGCCTGCGCCCCGAGCCCAACTGGTCTGACCTCGTCCAGGCCAGTGTTCTCGATACAGAGGTCGTCGAGGGAAGTCTCCTGAAACACGCTTCTGGGCTACGGGTACTGGCGTCGCCGGTTTTCCCCGTCGTGGGACAGGGATTGCCACAAACAGTGGTGCAAACGACGTTTGAGATTCTGCAGCAGCGGTTCGCCATCATCGTCGTGGATACACCGTCGGTTCTGAGTGAGGTGACGACAGCGGCTCTGGAGACAGCCCATGTCGTGGGGTTGGTGGTTACCGCCGATGCCCCCTCGATCCAGACGGCTATTGGTACACTGCGCACTCTCAAGCAATGGTCTGCTAAGTTTCAGATCATCCTCAACCAGAACACGCCGGAGTCCCAGTGGCCGGCTGGAACGATTGAGCGCGCGCTCAAACGGTCGCCGATGTGGACCATCCCGTTCGATCCGGCTCAGGCGCAGGCACTGACACAAGGAACCCCGCTGGTTCTCCATAGTCCCAGTTCACCGTTGGCGCAGGCTGTGCAGGGATTGGCCCAGGCACTTAGCCGTTAGCCACTAGATGTTAGCGGTTATGATGGTCACTGATGATTGCTAATCGCTAACTGTTCAAGGAGACACGATGCATCGTACACTCGCTACACTGATTACTGCGGCCACCCTGCTGGCAGCGGCAAGTTGTTGCTGCTGCGGCAACTTCGATTGGGATCTGGAGAAGTTCTTTGAGCCTACGCTGATCTTCAGCACCCCCATACCCTCATACTCCCACACTTCCACCCCTGAGCCCACCCCCGCCATTACCCGCGAACCTGCGGGCGACCTTGGAGCCGAGACGGAGGAACTGCTGGAGACGACCGACGTGCCGATGCGTGACCTGCACGAACTGGCGATCCGGTTGCGCGGCCTGCCTCCTGGCGTCCCGCGCACCGTCAATCCAGAGGGCTCCCCCAACTATCCTACCGGTACCCGCCGCCTCTTCCGCGCCTCCAACGTGGACACCGACGAACAGTTCGACGTCTATGCTATCCTGGAGTACAAGACCAAGCACTTGTACATGTGGGTCGAGGAGGGGGCGCGCTTCGACCGGGACGACCTGATCGCTGCGGCAGACCTGTTCGAGGAGCACACCTATCCCACCGACCGTGCTTTCTTCGGCTCCGAGTGGACTCCCGGTGTGGATAACGACCCCCACGTTTCCATCCTCCACGCCCGCGGCCTGGGGGGCTCCATCGCCGGCTACTACTCCAGCGCAGATGAATTTGTCTCTGCCGTGCGCGACGATTCCAACGAACTGGAGATGTTTTACATCAACATCGAAAACGTGACCGTCAATAACGATTTCTACAACGGCGTGCTGGCTCACGAGTTCCAGCACATGATCCACTGGTACAACGACCGCAACGAAGAGACCTGGCTGAACGAGGGCTTCTCCGAATTGGCGATGTACTTGAACGACTTTGATACCGGTGGCTCCGACTGGACATTTGCTATGGAGCCGGATACGCAACTGAACTCCTGGCCCGAAGGCCCAGGGGCGGCAGGGGCCAACTACGGCGCGGGGTACCTTTTCACCTCCTATTTCCTCGACCGCCTTGGCCCGGAGGCCACCCAGGCGCTGGTTGCTCACCCCGAAAACTCCTTCGCCAGCGTGGAGGCCGTGCTGGAGGAACTGGGCACTGGGCTGACCTACGAGGACTTCTTCGCTGACTGGATCGTCGCCAACCTGCTGGATGACCCCTACATCGCCGACGGGCGCTACGGCTACGGGGAGATTGACCCACCCTCCTTCGACATCGAAACCACTTACTACGACGGGGACTACCCTGTCTCCAAGAGCAGTACCGTACACCAGCACGGTACCGATTATGTCGAACTGCGCGGCGAGCAGCTGCTGACCTTTCGCTTCACCGGCTCCACCCAGGTCGGCCTGATGGATACCACTGCCCACAGCGGGCGCTACGTCTGGTGGTCGAACCGGGGCGACGACTCGGATATGTACCTGACGCGGGCCTTTGATTTATCTGGTGTGAACGAGGCCACGCTGGAATTCTGGACCTGGTACGACGTGGAGGAAGACTGGGACTACGCCTACGTGGAGATTAGCACCGACGGAGGGGAGACCTGGGAAATCCTCACCACTCCCTCCGGCACACCTACTAACCCCAATGGGAACTCCTTCGGCTGGGCCTATACCGGCAGGAGCGGTAATGAGGAAACACCGGAATGGATCCAAGAACGGGTGGATATTTCCCCGTATACTGGGCAGGAGGTGTTGATCCGTTTCGAGTACATCACCGACGACGCGGTCAACCGTCCCGGCTTCGTCTTGGACGACGTCGCCATCCCCGAAATCGGCTATTTCAGCGATTTCGAGAAGGACGAGGACGGGCCTGCTCTGAGCCTGTCGGATGGGTGGGAGCCGGCCGGCTTCATCCGTCACACCAATGTGCTATCTCAGCGCTGGCTGGTGCAACTCATCCTCTTCGGCCCCGAGACGAGAGTGCAGCGGCTGGAACTGAACGAAGATCAAACAGGTGAGTGGGCCATCCCGTTGGATAGCCGCACGGATCGGGCCGTGGTCACCATCTCGGGCCTAGCGCCTGTGACGACCGAGATAGCGCCGTACAGTTACGAGATTGAGGAGCAGTAATAGCGGTGGCGGACACGCCGCAACAACTGGCGGAACGACTGAGGGAGTTCTAACGGGCAGTTGGTAGATTGGGAAATGGAAAACCGTGTCACTACACTATTACGGGATGGTCAGGTCGCAGCCCGCGCTGGCGAGCAGGCCAAAGCGCGGCGCAAATTCCGTGCCGCGCTGATATTCGATCCCACCAACGTACCCGCCTTGCTGTGGTTGGCGTGGCTGAGCGATGACCCCCGCGCCGGCCTGGCCTACATCGTTCGCGCGCTGGCCTGCGACCCACGCAACCCTCGCGCCCACGCCGCTCTACGCTGGGCCCGCCACCGTGTGACCTCCCCCGCGCCCCCCAAACCGCCGCCCTGGCCCACGTCAACGGTGACAGTGTCCCACTGGCGGCGGATCGGAAACCAGGTTTTTGGGAAAAAATCTGGTTTCTTGATCGTCTTGGGCCTCCTCGTCATTCTCATAGGGAGCATCTTCGCCTGGTCCCCGTTGAGCGATCAGCCGGCGCTGGCTGCGCTGGTGGCCATCTCCTCCCCGTCCGCCACTATTACCGCCAGCCCTACATCCACTCACACTCCCACACCGACATCCACTCACACTCCCACACCAACATCCACCCACACTCCCACACCCACATTCACCCCTACTCCCACACCCACTTCCATCCTCACTCCCACTCACCCCCACACTCCCACACCTATTCCCACCCCCACACCTCCCCCCGCCCTCCCCACCGCGCCGTCGCTGCCGCCGCCTGCGACGTTGTCCCCCTCCTCTATTCACGGCAACGTGCACTGGATAGACGTAGACCTGGCCCACCAGACCATCACCGCCTACGAGGGACAGACGGCAGTGCGTACAACGCTCATATCTACGGGGTTACCGCGCACGCCCACGCCCGTCGGTCTGTATCGCATCTATCTCAAACTGCGCTACGACGACATGAGCGGCCCCGGCTACTACCTGCCCGATGTGCCCTACACGATGTACTTTTACCGGGGCTATGGCCTGCATGGTACCTACTGGCACTCCAACTTTGGCCATCCGATGAGCCACGGCTGTGTTAACCTGCCCACGCCGGAGGCGGAATGGCTCTTTGGCTGGGCCGAGGTGGGGACGCTGGTCAACGTTCATTGGTAGATTGGCAAACTGGATGAGAATCTGCCCTCTTATCTCCCAGATTTTATGCTATGGTCTCTCATCCTCGATGAAGCAAACAATGCCGTCCACGATGCCTTGAGCCACCAGATCGGCTCGTTGGGTGAGCATGTGGCGGTCGTTAAACATGAAGCCAGTCTCGATGATGGCACCAGGTGTCTGGTCGTTAATCTCGTAAAAACTGTGGTAGTAGATCATGTCATAAGTGATGCTGTTGGCGTGAAAATACATCCCGGTGCGAGCGGCGTAGCACTGCGCCAGGCAAGCGACCAGCCGACTCTCCGCCTCCGGCACCAGGCTATCCTCAACACTGGCGACCTTAAACCCACTGGCTGGCGGGGTGGCATTGGGGTAGGCCACGCAGGAATCGGCATGGATGGAGACGAGCGCGTCGGCTCGGTAGTCCTCCAGGCGCGGATCGTACTCCGCCAGCAGGTCAGTCTGGTAGCCGAGTGCCCGCAGGGTGTAGACGACCCGTTGGGCGACGTCGAGGTTGATCTCGACCTCAGTCAGGCCATCGGGGCACATGGCCCCCTTATCGTTTTCCCAGTGACCGGCGACGATGCCGACGTGTGGAGTGGCAGCGGATTGGCCAGCAGATGGGGTAGCAGATGGAGCAGCGAACGGTAGCGGATTGGCAGGTGGGGTGGCTGATGGAGCAGCAGACAGTAGCGGGTCGGCAAGTGGAGTGGCGGATGGAGCAGTGAATGGGAGCGGATTGGCGGGTGGCGTAGCGGATAGAGCAAGGAGCGGCGTGGCCTCCGGCGCGAGCATGACCGGCAGCCTCGGCCCCCACATCCCGTAGACCATCGCACCGATGGCGGCCATGCAGGAGATGATGACGACCAGCCGCGAGGCATTGGGGGCAGCACCGATGGACTCTTCATACGCGGTTGACGCGTGCCTGCTCTTCGCGGCTGATGCGTGACTGCTCTTCTGGCGTGCCATGTTTCTCTCCCACATATATCTTACCCTGGAATGAGAGGGAAGTCAATTGCCTCACACGCCCTTCCCTGTGAGCGTATCACGCTGCCGTTGACGAGAGTGCGCACTCGTGATACAATAAAGTGTAGATGAAACTCATCATCCAAATCCCCTGCTACAACGAAGAAGCCACTCTCCCTCAGACAGTGCGCGACCTTCCCTGTGCGCTTCCTGGCGTTGACGAGATCGAGTACCTGGTGGTGGACGACGGCAGCACCGACCGCACGGCCGAGGTGGCGCAGGAATTGGGGGTGCATTACATCGTCCGCCTGAAGCAGCATCAGGGGTTGGCCTATGTCTTCCTGGCCGGGCTGGAGGCGGCGCTGGCCGCCGGTGCCGACGTTATCGTCAACACAGACGCCGACAACCAGTACTGGGGGGAGGACGTCGGCCGACTGCTCCAGCCGATCCTGGAGGAGCGAGCCGACATTGTCGTCGGCGACCGGGGGGTGGCGGCGCTGGCCCATTTCTCGCCCTTCAAGCGCTTGCTGCAGCGCTGGGGCAGTTGGGTGATGCAGCGAGCCGCTGGGATCGCCATCCCCGATGCCACCAGCGGTTTCCGGGCCTTCACCCGCGAGGCGGCGTTGCGCCTGACCGTCCTCAGCGATTACACCTACACATTGGAGACGCTCATCCAGGCTGGCGCCCGCCGGATGGCGGTCGTCTACGTCCCGGTGCGCACCAACCCCCACACCCGCCAGTCGCGCCTGATACGTAGTATTCCCTCCTTTCTGGCCCTCTCAATTGTCACTATCCTCCGCTTTTACATAATGTACCGTCCTCTGCGGGTCTTTATGACTATGGGAGGGGGGTTGATCGCCGGCGGCATGGTACTGGGCCTGCGTTTCCTGTACTTCTTCTGGCAGGGAGGAGGTGGAGCCGGGCACGTCCAGTCCCTGATCCTTGCAGCCATACTGACCATCGTCGGCTTCCAGGTCTGCCTGATAGGCCTGATCGCCGACCTGGTGCGGCTGAATCGTAAGATGCTGGAGGAGACGCTGTATCGCGTGCGGTGGATGCGACTGGAGGGCCGAGGCATGTGTGAGGAGAAGACCCCCAAGCAATGAAGCGTCGCTGGACTGGGATCCTTCTGGCAGCAATGGCCCTGCTGCTGACCGGCTGCTCCGACTTTGTGGACAGGGATCAGTTGAAAGTCGAACGGGGGGCCGAGGTGACGTTGGAGCCTGACCACCCGGTGGGCCAGACCTTCGTCGCCCGCCATGCCGGGATCAACGGCGTGGAGGTTTGGCTGGAACCCAGGGAGGGCGTGCAAGGGGAGATACACCTTCATCTCCGAGCCGACCCGCAGTCAAGAGAAGACCTGGCAACGGCGGTGTTGCCACTGGCGCAGGTCACGGCCCCCGGCTTCTACCGTTTCTCCTTCGCTCCTCTGTACGATTCTCATAGCCGTTACTATTATGCGTTTCTGGAGATGACAGAGGAGGAGAGTGTCCAGGTCGGCGCAGGCCCGGGCAATGCCTATCTGGACGGGGCGCTCTACCATGATCACCAGCCGTTGAACGGGCAGGTAGCCTTCCGGCTGGTCTACTCCCCCCAGCATGTGCTGCTGGACTTGGGGCGGGCGGCAGTGGGTGGGCTGGGGCTACTGCTGGTGACCGGGCTGCTCTACATAGTGCCGGGATTGGCGCTGCTGGCGTGGCTCTGGTCTGGGGAGCGGCTCTCGTGGTTCGAAAGGTTGGGCCTCGCCGCCGGGCTGAGCCTGGCGTTGTATCCGCTTTTGTTCCTCTGGACCGATTTGGTGGGGTTGCACCTGGGGCCGCTGTATGCCTGGCTTCCCGCTGTTGGCGGGCTGGCAGCGCTGGCCTGGCATCACCGGGGCTGGAGGCCCCGGAAGGGATGGGAGGCGCTGCGGCAGTGGGTGCGTTCGGAAGCCCTCTGGCCCGATTTGGCGCTGATGATGGTGCTGGGGCTGGTCTTCGGCGTGCGGCTGCTGGTAGTGCGCACGCTGGACGCGCCGATGTGGGGCGATTCCTACCAGCACACGATGATCGCCCAGTTGATGGTGGATCACGGTGGGCTGTTTGATTCTTGGGAGCCGTATGTGCCCTACCGCAGTCTCACCACCCACTTCGGCTTCCCGGCTGCGGTGGCCCTCTTTTCCTGGACGACCGGGATGGAAAGCATCCGGGCTGCGCTCTTAGTTGGACAACTCATCAACGGACTGGCCGTCCTCACGCTTTACCCTTTGGCTGTGCGCCTCGCCGATGGCAACCGTTGGGCTGGCGTAGGGGCCGTGCTGGCGGCAGGCCTCCTCTCCCCAGTGCCTGCCTGTTACGTCAACTGGGGGCGTTATGCTCAATTGGCCGGTCAGGCCGTCTTGCCGGCGGCCCTCTGGCTGCTGTGGGAGGCTGTCCAGAGCGACGACGCAGCCTGGAAAACGGCGTCGCTCGCCGGAGTCACAGTGACGGGGATGACACTTGCCTATTACCGGATGCCGTTCTACTATGTACCTTTTGCCCTGGCCTGGTTGGTTGGCTGGGGACTGCCCCATTGGGGAGTGAACACCCGTCATTGGCTGAGGGGATTCGCGCGCCTGGCTCTGATAGCCGGCATAACGTTGCTGCTCTTCTTGCCCTGGGGATTCCACATTGCCGGTGGACGACTGGCGACGGCGCTGGGAGCAGGCGTCGCCGCCCGGTCGCCGCTTGATCACGTGCTGGCGGATTACCAGGTCTGGCGCAACATTGCTGTCTATGTGCCGTGGCCGTTGCTGATCGCGAGCCTGGTCGCACTGGCCTGGAGCCTGGTGCAGAGGCGCTGGGCCATTGCCTCGGTCGGCCTGTGGGTGCTGGGATTGGCCTCGCTGGTGGCCGGCCGTCTGATCCGCCTCCCTGGTGCGAATATGATGCAGAACTTTGCTGTCCTGATTGCCCTCTATATCCCAGCCAGCCTGCTGGTTGGCTGGCTGATAGGCCAGATAGCCATGCTGTCGGGACGATGGGCAGGGAAGGCCGGGCAGTGGATGCTGGGAGTGGCTGTTGTTGCCATAGCCATGTGGGCAGCCGCAGGGCAGGTAGGGATTGTGCAGCCCTCTCATGTAATGGTGACCAGGCCGGACATGAGGGCGATGGTCTGGATCCGGGAGAATACACCGCCGGAGGCTCGTTTCCTGGTGGAAGCATTCCGCATCTACGGGGGGCGTTCGGCCGTCGGTGGCGACGCCGGATGGTGGATCCCACTGCTGGCGAGGCGAGAGAACACCATGCCTCCTCAGTATGCTCTGCTGAACGAGGTTCCTGCGGATGCGCAGTACACACAGAGTATCGTGAACCTGGTGGCGCACCTGGAGACAGCCTCACCAGTCTCGCCGGAGGGAGTACAGATGCTGTGCAACTGGGGCATAACCCACGTCTACATTGGTCAGGGGCAAGGGGAAGTGGGCGTCGGCGCGGTGCAACTTTTCTCCCCCGATGTCCTGGCGGCCAGCCCCGTTTTCAGCCAGGTATATCAGCAGGACCGGGTGTACATCTTTGCCCTGAATCCCCAGGCGTGTGGAGCAGGCAACCGGTGAGATACCACACCGCTGCCTGGAAGAGGCTCCTGCTTTGGGTTGCCCTCAGCGCTGGGCTGGCTGCCTTCTTGGAGGGGCTACGCCTGGTGATGGGGGCCTCCTATTCGTGGGGCGGGCTGGCGGCTCGTTGGGCATTCGTTGCTGGCTTGCTGTTCGCCGCCCGATGGACACAGCCTTATTCCGTCGGAGGGGCGCTCTATGTCTGGCCTTGGCCGGGGGTGCTGGTCGCTGGCGTGGGGGCAGTGGCGACACTGGCGTACGCGGTGACAGGGGCCACCTGGGCAGCCTGGGTCGTGCTGGGCGTTCTGTACGTATTGCTCCTGGGGCTGGATACGGCACTGGCGAGCGGACGGAGTGTCCTCTGGTGTTGGGGAGTGCATGGCCTGCTGGCCCTGGCCGGAGGAATGATCCCCGTCGTCGTCTCCCAGGTGGAATCTCACTTCGCCGGCGAGGAGTTCTTCGTCGCGCTGCAGGCGTTGGCGCTGAGTATCTTCTGGGGCCTGCTGCTGGCGGCGCGGGGCTTGCTTGTTTTGCAAGAGCCGACGTCGGCACGGCGGGGCCTCCGCTTTGACCGATGCTGGCCCACTGTGGTGCTTATCCTGGTCGCCTACGCTGGGTTGTGCGTAACAGTGCGCGCCTACCAGCGCAGTTTCTACCCTCCCCAGGCCCCGGCTTACGAGGGCATCTCCTCCGCGACCCCCTTCATCTGTGGCGAGGCACAGCCCGACTCACAGACGTTCGACAGTGATGAAGTCTTCCGTCGCCTGTTGGCGCGGGTGGAGGCCAACCCTCGTAAGAGGCCGCCGGAATATGGCATGCTGGCGTTGAGCACCGGCGAGCAGCGTTGGGCTCAGGCCTTCCGCGAAAGCCTCCTGAGCGAGGCCACCGAGGGCCGCTTCATCGGCCCGGCCCACAGTGTGAAATCGGTACAGCACGAGGCAGCCTTGCGGGCCTACTACGTGCCCCGTGTCCACACCACATTCCCCAATCTTTTCTCAGAGGCCGACCTGACTCTGTTGCGGGGGTGGTTCGCGGTCATCAACCGCCGGGCGCTGACGGTGGAGTGGGTGGATTGGATGTACGGACTGGCCTTCACCAAATGGCCGGAGGGGCCCTACGAGAACCAGGAGAACGGCGCTGGCCTATTGGCCTTGCTGGAGTCTGGGGGGTTGGCCGCACCTGATCTTTCGCCGGCTAATCGAGATTACCTGGAGCACAACCAACGCGGCTGGGTCGCCCGTTTTCGCAACACCGATGACGCTTTCAACTATCAACCGGTGTGGATCAAGAACGCCTATTTTCAGTCGTTCTACACTGGCAGGGCTACGGAGAACAATGTGCGGCTTTCTTTCGAGTGGCTGTTGCTCCAGGCTCTGCCCGACGGAGCGCCATTGCGATACAACCACCCGGCTCGTCTCCCCCTGGCTGGCATCGCTTATCTAGGGGCGTATCTACTGGAGGATCCCCGCTACGTCTGGTTGGCCGGCCGGGCGTTGGCAGACGTGGAAGCACAGGGGAAATACCTGCCTGCCCAACCGGGCATCGAACAGTTCACCTCTCTGATAGGTCGCTCTCCCAGCCAGGGCTCCTGCCTGCTGTACGGTGACTCCGGCCTGCCCAACCAAGTGGGGCCGCTAGCGCCGGACAAGATTGTCTTTCGGGATGGCTGGTCGCCGGATTCGGCTTACCTGCTGCTCAATCTGCGCTTCACCGGTTGGCATCGCTACAAGGCGACTAATACAGTCACGCTGCTGTACCAGAACGGCCCTCTCGCTGCCGACGCGATGGACGGTGAGCCTTTCACCTGGCTGCCGGTGGGCCGCAGCGTTTTTCGCGACAAGCGCGTTCCCCGCGAGAACCTCAATGGCCTGCTGATAGAGCGCAGCGGGATGAGTGCTGTCCTATACGCATTGACCGGCGTCGGCGGCCCGTGGGCGCAGGACCCGCCGTACTATGCCGATGTTGTTGCCTTTGAGACGGGAAGCGAATTGGACTGGTCTCACACCCGGCTGGTGGATTGGCGGGGCTGGCAGCACGACCGGTGGGTCTATTTCTACCACAATGGCGGTCCCATCATCGTGGTGGATGAGGCGGAGGGGCCAGCGGAAGCCCAGGCGGCGCTGGCGTGGCATCTTACCGGCGAAGGGATCGTAGAGCCTGTCCTGAGCGAAGCCGAAGGAGGCCGGCGCATCCGGCTGCGGAGTGGTGATGACCCGGCAGAGGTGCTTCTTGTGCCTGTGGACTCCGAGGGACAGGTCGAAATAGCAAAGGGTGGTGATTCCAACCTGCGTGTGGTATACTATGCCCCGGCCGATGGTCGGCTGCGTTTGGTGACGCTGTTCTTGCCAGGGCGCTGGGCGAGGGCAGAAGCAGGGTTTGATGGAGAAGAACAAGCGTTGTGGATCACCCGAGGGCAAACACGTGTTGTCTTGCCGCTGTCCTTAGGAGAGTGAGAGCGTACCATACAGAATATGGT
This sequence comes from Anaerolineae bacterium, assembly GCA_030612585.1. The sequence continues at coordinate 15,415 of JAUWNP010000009.1, read as the reverse complement.
ACCGGTGTTTGAGGTAGTGCAGTGAAGTTTGTTCTGGTTGGGCCAGTATACCCCTATCGGGGTGGGATCGCCCACTACACGACGATGCTCTACCGAGCGCTGCGCGGGAGGGGGCACGAAGTTCTCCTCATCTCGTTTAAACGCCAATATCCGCAGTGGCTCTTCCCTGGAATGAGCGATAAGGACCCCAGCAAGAAACCTTTGAAAGTGGAAAAGGCCCGCTACTGGATTGATTCCCTGAACCCAATCACCTGGCTGACGACCTTCTGGCGCATCCGTCGGTACCAGCCTGATGCGGTCATCCTGCAATGGTGGACGACCTTCTGGGCTCCGGTATGGTTCGTGTTGGGGATGCTGAATCGTCTCTTCCTGCAACGGCCGCTGGTTATCATCTGCCACAACGTACTGCCCCATGAGGTGCGGTGGTGGGACCCCTGGTTGGCGAAGGTTGTGCTGCGGTGGGGCACTCGTTTCACCGTACAGTCGGTGGAGGAGGAGAGGCGGCTGATATCGTTACTGCCGAGGGTACAGGCGACAGTCGTTCCGCTGCCGATCTTTGATATGTTCGCTAGTGATCGAGTCTCCAGAGATGAGGCCCGCAGGCGGCTAGGGCTACCGCTGGACGTGCCGGTCTTGCTCTTTTTTGGGATTGTGAGAGAATATAAGGGTTTGCAGGATGTCTTGACGGCGTTGCCAGAGGTTCGGGCACGGCTGGGGAGGGTGATTCTCCTGGTGGCTGGGGAATTTTGGGAGGACAAACAACCCTACCTGGAGATGATCGAGCAGTTAGAAATTGATGACTCGGTGATCATCGAAGATCGCTATATTCCAAACGAAGAGGTGCCGCTTTATTTCTCAGCAGCAGATGTGCTGATAGCGCCATATCGGCGAGTGACAGGAAGCGGATCGGTGCAGATGGCGCGTGGATTTGGGCTGCCGGTAATCACGACATGGATGGGGGGACAGCCAGAGGATGGCGCCAACGGGGGGACAGGGTTGGCGGTGCCACCAGGGGATGCCATGGCATTAACAGCCGCGATTGTTCGCTTCTTTGCCGGTGATTTGGTATCACGAAAGCCTCAAGGAGAAAAGGCCATCCAGCGAGAGCTTTGTTGGGACAAATTGGCCCATTTGATTGAGGAGAGCATTGCTTGAGGATCACCTTCTTGCTGACGCAGAGTCTCGAAAGCCCTGGTGGGGTAGGGCGATTTATGCCTTTAGCCAAGTCCCTGACACGGCTGGGGCACCAAGTAACGATACTGGCTCTGCATCACGATTATGCTCATCTTAAACAGCGTCGTTTTGTACGTGACAACGTCGACGTATGGTACGTGGGGCAAATGCATGTACGGAAGTTTGGTAGCCAGAAGGTATACTATAGTTCTTTGACTCTGTTAGCGGTGACCGCTATTTCGACAATACGTTTGACCTTGGCGGCATTGCGCACGCCTGCTGACGCGATCCACGTATGTAAGACTCAGCCGATGAACGGTGTCGCGGCATGGGTGGTGCATATGCTGCGCCATGTGCCTGTTTACTTGGATAGCGATGACTACGAAGCGGTCAATAACCGCTTTAGTGGGCGCTGGCAACAACGAATTGTAGCATGGTTCGAGGACTGGATGCCCTCTTTTGCTGAAGGCATCACCGTCAATACATCTTTCATCGCCGAGCGGTTCCAAGGACTTGGCTATCCGCCTGAGCAGATCGAGTTGGTCCCCAACGGTGTTGACAAGGAGCGATTCGCTCTGCTTGACCGACCTGATCTGCCAGAGATGCTTGACGAGTTGCGCCAGTCGCTGGGCATCAGAGAACAAGACAGGGTGGTTGTGTACGTGGGCAGTATGAGCACCATCAGCCATGCGATTGACCTGTTGCTTAAGGCCTCCGTCGAGGTCATTCAGTTCGAACCAGACGCGTTGTTACTGTTTGTTGGTGGTGGGGAAGACCTGGAGCGAATGCAGCAGAGGGCCGTTGCCCTTAAGGTATCAGGAAGGGTATGGTTTCTCGGCCAAGTTCCCGCTGATAGGATACCCTTATACTACCGCCTAGGTGAGGTTAGCGTAGATCCAATGCACGACTCGCTGCCGGCACAATCGAGCCTTTCGCTCAAGTTGGTAGAGAGCATCGCCGCTGGCGTGCCCTGCGTCACGACCGACATTGGCGACCGCCGATATATTGTAGGAGCAGCTGGTGTGGCGGTGACCCCGGGTGACGCTCACGCACTGGCAACGGGTATTCTCTCCATCTTGAACGATGCCGAGAGACCCACGAGCATGCGCGCTGCCGCTCGCGCGATGCGTGAACCTCTTTTCTGGGAGAATCGGGTCCGTCTATTCGCGAGCATTTATAGTGAGGAAAACTGAAAGAGTATGAAACGCCCCAATATCCTGTTGGTCATGCTGGATGCCACACGTGCAGACGTCTGTTCCTGTTATGGACATGAGCGTCCCACGACTCCGGTCTTGGACAAACTGGCTGCCGAGGGAGTGCTGTTTGAACAATCGCTCTCCGCAGCTCCGTGGACATTGCCAGCGATGGCATCACTGTTTACCGGGCTTTTCCCCAGTCAGATCGGCTTATATGAGAAGCGTGTACTAGATTCCTCGTATCCCACACTGGCGCATCTACTATCGCAAAACGGTTACGCGACGTTCGGCATTACCAGCAACAGCTGGCTGAGTGCCGATTTTGGTTTGCAGCGTGGCTTCGACACGATGCATAAGCAGTGGCAGTGGTTGCAAACCCAGCACGAGGTCAAAAGACTTATCTTAATGGAGAAATCCCAAGGCTCCAGTTGGACAAGGGCTATGATACACGATGTTGCTCGCGGAAATTTGCTCAAGAATGTTGTGAATGTAGCCTTTAGCTGCCTGCTAGCCTATCGCCGTGATCTGGGAGCCTCACGGGTCCTTCGACCTTTGGCACGCTGGATCAACTCCCAACAAGGCCCTTGGTTCGCGTTCGTGCACTATCTGGAAGCCCACCTACCCTATAAGCCCCCGCTGAAGTGGGTTGCTCGCTTCACTGACGACCTGGATCAAGCCAAAAGGTGGATCCGGGCCGATCAATGGAGCGCTGCTTGGTGCCACATTGCAGGGATAGAGTTATTGTCTGAGACGGATCTGGCTGTTTGGCGTGATCTCTATCTGGCAGAGGTAGCATATGCGGACTATCATTTAGGATTGCTAGTGAATTGGTTGCGACGCACCGGCAGATTGGACAACACATTGGTGATCGTCGTGGCAGACCACGGCGAGAACCTAGGCGAGCACGGGCTGCTCAATCACCAATACTGTGTTTATGATACGCTGTTGCGGGTGCCATTAGTCATGCGATATCCTACCCTACTTCCCCCAGGTCATCGAGTGTCTCATCAAGTGCAGACTCTGGATTTGTTCAAAACCACTCTTGATGTGGCAGGAATAGAAGCGCCATCTTCCGCAAGCAGAAGTTTGCTCTCAGAGCACGAGCGGCGTCCTTTCGTCGTTGCAGAGTATGGCATCCCTCGTGTTCCTCACCCGAGAGATCTGGCTCGTTTTGGTGTACAGAGGGAACAATTGAGTCGTTTTGAACGAGGTTTTACGGCACTTCGTACCGACACCCACAAACTGATAGTTGGAACAGATGGAACGACGGAGATGTATGCCTGGCGGGATGATCCAGACGAGGAGCACAATGTCGCTGACCGGCATCCGGAACTAGTCGAGGAGTTGCGCGAGTGCCTTGAGGACTGGTGGAGAGAACACGGAATCAGTGGACTGATCGGCAGACCGGCAGATGACGTGGAGGCGAGCCCGGAGGTGGAGGCCCGGCTGCGCGCGCTAGGGTATTTGGAGTGAGTGGTATTCCCTCGACGCGGCGGATTCTTGCCAGTGTAGGGGTACTTCTCTCTGGTACAGCGGTTGCACGGGTGTTCTCAGCCCTGACAGTCATCGTCATTGCACGTCAATTGGGACCTGGGGCATTTGGACAATATGCCGCCAGTCTGTCACTTACCAGACTGGCATCTGTGCTTTTCTCGCTCGGGCTAGATGACTGGTTGTTGCGAAATGGTGGCAGAGAAAAGAGGCACCTAGGATCAATAGGCACTGCTTGTCTGAGCCTCAAGGTTAGTCTGGGAGTGGTCTGGTTGTTAGGGATTGTGTTGGTGACACCCCACCTTGATCAGGACACTTTCCCTGCCTCGCTGATATGCCTAGGTGCGTTATCGCTTTGGCTCGAGGAGATTGCCAATACTGTCTGGACTATCTTCAAGTCAGTGCTGAGGAACAACGTAACGCTGGGACTGATGGTGGGCTCTCGAGCCTTGTTGCTCTTGCTCACATTGGCTTTGGCAACGACCGGAATGAAGGAGGCACACGGCTACTTAGTAGGGCGGGTGGCGGCCTCTGCAGTGAGCAGTGCGGTGGCCTTGATCATAGTGGCACGAGTTTTCGGAATGCGCCTTGAGTTCACGGATGTACGCCGTGCTTTGAAAGAAACTCTCCCCTTTGGCGCATCTATGGCCCTGGCAACTATCTATGGGCAGGCTGACGTCACAATCGTTGCCTACTGGCTTGGCAAGACGGCAGCAGGCTTATACTCCCCGGCTATTTCGCTGATGACTGCCTTCTTCCTGGCCCCGGCAGCCATCTATGGGGTGATGTTGCCCGTCCTCAGCCAGAGCCACCTCGAAAGCCCCGCACCAGTGCGACGTACGTCTACCCGGCTCGTCGCTTGGACCACGGCACTTGGCGGTGCGCTGGGTGGGGGGATGATACTGATTGCTCATCCCCTCGTTCAATTTGTTTATGGGAGCGAATTCGCCGTTTCTGGCGATGTGCTAGCAGTGCTGAGCGGCGTGTTGGCTCTCAAGTGCCTCAGTTTCTCGCTGGCCGCAATTGTTGTCGCCGTGGGGTGGCAAAATCGCCGGGTTATTGTGCAAGCCCTGTCGGCCACCGTCAACATAGCGCTGAACGTCCTGATTGTGCAACCCCTGGGCATTATGGGAGTGGCGAAGGTGTACGTCTTGAGCGAGGCCGTCTTGGTGTTCGGCTATATGACCCTGGTGGTGTGGTGGCAACGCATGAGCAAGTTCGGGATCGAAGAACACCGAGAGAGATGAACATACTGATCGTGAATCTACATTCATCCCACAACGCTGGAGACGCTGTCTTGACGCGGGTGTCCGTTCGGCAGTTGAAGGACAGTTTCCCGGACCCGACCATCATCCTTTCCATGAATGATCCAGACAGTTATGAGGGTGCCGAGGCGACGGTGGGCTCTTTTGTGAGCTGGCTCAAGAAGGGCACAGATGGGCAGACTTCCTGGCGGTGGGTTGCCATTCCTGGTCTGATCGTGGAGAGCCTACTGGCCCTGGGAGGATATTGGTTATTGGGGCGACCGGTTTTCCTTCCCTTTTCCTCGGATCGCAAAGACCTCGTGCGAGCCTATCTCGAAGCAGATCTTGTGATTAGTTGTGCAGGTGGTTTTCTCTACACGAGCGGTAAATTTGGCCTACCGTTTCTTGTCTCCATCTTAACCATGGCGTATGCCTGGCTGGCAGGGAAACCGTTGTATACGTTGCCACAGACTATTGGACCTCTAAAACGGCGTTGGGAACGCATCCTGGTGAGATGGCTTCTTCCCAAGATGCGCATGGTGTTGGTGCGTGACCCTATCTCGCTGGAAGAATTAAGAGCGATAGGCCTGGAGCATCCCTGCTGCTATCTGGTACCGGATGTCGCCTTCGCCTTCCCTAGCGCGCCACGCGGCGAGGGGGAGAGATTGCTAGCAGAGCACGGCGTAGATGTGAACCGCAGCCGTCCTCTGCTGGGGCTTACTCTACTGAATTGGGCAGCACAGAATCGTCTGTTCGGCCGTCAAGAAGTATATGAGGAGGCTATGGCGGAGGTGATCCGTACTTTCATTCTGAAATACGATGGCCACGTCGTTCTATTCTCGCAGGTTCATGGACCCACAGAGGCTGAGGATGACCGTGTGCCTGCACGAAGAGTATATGCGAATCTGCGCGGATTTGACCAACGTGTCTTCCTCATTGAACAAGCAGTTGCACCTGATGTTCTCAAAGCGGCCTATGGGTTGATGGACTTCTTTGTCGGCACCAGGCTGCACTCCAACATCTTTGCCTTGAGCGAAGGTGTGCCTGTGGTCGCGATTGAATACCAATACAAGACCCGGGGCATCATGCGGATGCTCGGTCTCGAAAGGTGGGTGATAAGCATCGGACAGGCAGATGGGCTAAAGTCAAGCGCGGTTTTCCAGGAAGCGTGGTTAGAACGAGAGCAGACTTGTGAGAGGCTTCAGCGGATAATGCCGGCGGTTGTCGGACAAGCGTCACGAGTAGGAGCAATGATTGCAGCAGACTTCGGCGTAGAGCAGGGGTGAGATGAACTACATTCGTGTCCTAGAGATCATTTCCGGCTTTGCCATTGAAGGGCCGCTGGGAGGCATAGAGCGGTTTGGCTTGGAACTGGCATATGCTCTGGGTCGAACGCGGTTCGTACCGATCGTGTGTGGACTGTGGGAGTACGGTACGCCTTTCGAGCATGACCGGGTTGTCAGTTTGCGGAAGAAAGGAAATGAAGCCTTCATTGCAGCCAGGTGGGAGGAGCAGGCTCCGTACAGAAGCTTCCGGCGAGCGTTGATAGGGATGCAAAAGGCAGTGACGGGCAGAGTGGATCTTATTCATAGTCATTGCCAGTTCGGAGATATTGCCGCATTGCTGCTAAAAGGGCCTCTCGGGGCGCAGGCGATCATACGTACCGTACATAACGAGCGAGAGTGGATTAAACGTCCCCTGCGGCGGTTGTTCTTGACGCAAATGTCATATCCCTGGATGTTTGATGCTGAAATCGGCGTGGCGCAAAGGGTTGTGGATAATCTAAACCGGCGGCCTGTTGCGCGATGGTTAGGACGGCGTGCAATTCTCATCCATAACGCGCTGAACTTGCAGAGGTTTGAGAATCTGCACGTAGATCGAAGATCGAAGAGACGCTGTTTGGGATTGCCAGAGGAGGGATGGATTGTTGGGACCGTTGGGCGACTTACAGAGCAGAAAGGGTACGCCCTTTTGTTGGAGGCTGCTGTACTTGTGCTGAAGCGTCTGCCGCAAACCCATTTTCTGGTCATAGGCACCGGAGAACTTGAAGAGGATCTGAAAAGACTCGCCAAGCGACTGAGGATAGACACCAAGGTCATCTTCACGGGGCCACGCACGGACGTGGAAGAACTGATGAGTATGATGGATTTGTTCGTAAGTTCCTCCCTCTGGGAGGGACTACCCACGGTGCTGTTGGAAAGCATGGCCGCTGGAGTGCCTATAGTTGCCACCCAGGTCTCTGGCAACACTGAACTGATCCAGCACGGCGACGCCGGCCTACTTGTGCCCCCAGGCGACCCAGTGTCGCTGGCAAAAGCGATTCTTCTATCATTAACCGACCGCCAAAAGGCCATCTCCATGAGTATTGTGGCGCGCACCCGAGTGCAGCAATGTTTCTCCATAGAAAGCGTGGCACAACAGCACGTTGCTCTGTACACGACTCTTCTCCAAGAGAAAGATCACCCTAAAGGGTTATTGACGTAGGCGGTCCTTTGGACTACACTTTGAACAGGTTTAAGGTTCCTATATCCACATTCTATAAACAGGAGGTAAAAAATGTTCAAACGGATCCTTTCTCTCGCTGTGGCAGTAGCCCTCTTATCGGGATTGGTGACAATAGCGGCAGCCCAGTCGGCCACCAGTGCCACCTGGACCTCTTCAGTCACTTACTACACGCCCAGCGCCACAGGAGGTACTCTCCAGATCGCATACTACGCAGAGGGGAGTGCCACGCCTGTCTACGCACCAGATATTACACTGCAACCCCACGCGGCAGGTTCTCTCTTCATCGGCAACGTGTCCGGATTACCTGAATCCTTTGCCGGTGGGGCGGTTCTGAGTGCAGATGTGCCGATCATCGCCACCTACGTCCAGTTCGCTGGTGGAGGGCAAGCAGGGGAATACGGTCGCCTTCTCTACAGTGGGTTCCAGGCCTCTGACGCGGCCAGTGCTTACTACATTCCCACTATCCTGTATCAGAAGTTTGGGAGCACTTCTATGATCGGCATTCAGAACACAGAGAACTCCCCGATTACTGCCAATCTCAAGGTCTATGCTCCTGGTTCGACGACGCCGGTCGTTGACGAGGACTACACTATTCCGGCGCAGTCGTCGGAAATCCTGGCTGCTGCAGATATGACAGGGCTGCCCACCGGCTTTACTGGATCGGCTGTCATAGCGGCCACGGGGAACGTGGTCGCCAGTTCCCAGGAGACAGACGACAATGGCCGGGGAGCCTATGCCTTTGAGGGCGTTTCCGGAGGTGCCAGCAAATTCTATATGGCAACAATGTTGTGCGATGCCTTTGGTGGGCAGAAATCGTACTATGCCATCCAGAACGCAGGGAGTACTGACGCTACCGTCACAATCAAATTCTATAACACGAGTGGCACCGAGGTGGCAACAATGCCTGCTACCGTGATAGGGGCCGGAAACAAGATCAGCGTCAATCCTTGCGACGAGGGAGTCCCAGCCGGCACTTCAGGGTCAGCGGTGATCGAGAGCACAGGAGCGCCAGTTATCGCAATGGGTAAGGTGAAGGCTCCTAACGGCATGGCCACGGCTTTCGTTGGGCAGAGTGCCGGGTATACGAGGGTCGCGGCTCCCTACATCCGTTGGGCGTCCGATCCTGCTAGCGAGTGGCGTGCTTACGTGGCGGTGATGAACGTGGGGACGGCAAATGCCACCAACGTCATCGCCCATTACTACGATGGCAACGGCGCCGAGATAGGCAGCGAGACATTGGCTTCTGCTGGCAGCCCACTGGCACAGTATATCAAGGTCAACTCAAACGCATCTACCGCTGGTGCTCTCGATGGCAATGGAGATTTCGGCATCGACCCTTATGGTGGTGCGATTGAGATCGAGAGTGATCAGCCCATCGTTGTAGTGGTGCGTATGACACGCGGTGTCAGCCTGGGAACCACCACTATGTTCGCAGAGGACTACAACGGTGTGAGTGTCGAGTAAGGCACAGTACATCGTCAGGTCACCAGTAGGTCACTAGAGAAGCGAGCGGACAGGTGATGTCTGTTCGCTTCTCTGTTTTATCACTCGCCACGAACCATGATGAAAGGTACCTTCTCAATATCTTGGGGGAACGCGACCATCTTGGTCACTAGATGCCAGCAAGATGCTGGCGTTCCTCCACCTCACCCCCACTTATTGAAAAGATACCATGAAAGTTCGTTCTTGCACCGGTCTGCATTTCAATTGAATGTTTGACCAAGACTAACCAAGACCAGCAATTCCCGTTATGGGGTTCGTAGTAACGACTTTAGTCGTTTGGGCCACGCAACCAGCGACTAAAGTCGCCACTACGATGCCGTACCACACAGCAACGATGCCAAAACGGGAATTGCTGAACCAAGACTAACTGTGAGGAAAACGATGCCTGTTCTTACGTCACGCGTAGCCCTTCTACTTGGGGTCATATTTACCCTGGTGGCCCTGGTGGCTGGCTGTTCCCCATCCACTCCCCAGACCACCAGCCCCATCTCAATCCCTGGTGCAACCAGCCCCCTTCCCTCACCATCCCCTCCGATTTCTATGCCGTCACCCCAGGTGGCGCTTGGCAAAGGAGCCATCACCGGGGTGATTCTCGATCAGGATAGTACACCGTTTGAGGGTGAGGTGAAAGTATTCCTTACTCCCTTCTACCAGCATGAAACGGATGATTGGGGTATATATGTCCTTGACCCTAACCAAGCCACGACAGTTACCCTCGCGGACTCGGGAGTGTTTCAGATTGTTGACATTGAGCCAGGCGACTACGTGCTGGTGGTGGGAAGAACTCCAGAAACAGCAGCGCTCATTCTTGGAGATGACGGTCAAGCGCTGGTATTCAAAGTCGAGACTGACGAGATCACTGGCGTTGGCATTCAGTTGCTCAAGTTGCCCGAGTGATTGACGTTCTGCAAATCTGCAAAATGACGTTACCAGGGCGGGTTGTACTGCTGTGCTAGACCCCATGTGGAAACCATATAAGCAACAAAGCAGGACAGCCACACGCTGTCCTGCTTTTGATTTCCCCCCCTCAGCGGCCCTGGTGTTCGTTCCTACGGCCCCACCGTGATCAAATCCTCGAGCCCCCCAAAGGTCGCCGGGCCGATGCCCGGCACGTCCTCAATGTCCTCGATGGACTCAAACGGGCCGTTGGCCTCGCGATATTCTATAATGCGCTGAGCCGTCACCGGCCCGATGCGCGGTAGCGTCTCCAGTTCCGCCGTCGTGGCCGTGTTGATGTTGACCAGCGACCTCGCCGATTCCCCACTGCCTGTCTCGCCGCCCGAAACCGGTGACGGTGGATTCGTCTCCCCCTGGCACGGCACGTAAACCTGCTGTTGGTCCTGTAGTTCCAGGGCCAGGTTGATGTGGTCCAGGTCAGCATCGGGGGCCGGGCCACCGGCGGCGTCCACTGCGTCCTGGACGATGCTGCCTGGGGGCAGTTCGTAGACGGCCGGCTGGCGCACCGCGCCGCTGACGTGGATCCGGATAGGGGCCAGAGTGGGAGAGGGCGGTGGGGTCAGTGTTGGGGAAGGGGTGGAGACGATGATGGGCGCGCTGGATTGAGGGTGTGGGATGAAGTAGCCAACCACACCACCGACGATGAGGCTGAGCACCGAAAAGATGATAACGTAACCCCGGTACCGTGCTGTCCCCTGATCCATCGTCCCTCCCAATGTAAGACAAGTTGGCAACTTGTCCTACTTCCGCAGCACCTCCAGCAACAACTGCACGCTGTTTTCCACGTCCCCCTCGTCCCTCCCAATGTAAGACAAGTTGGCAACTTGTCCTACTTCTGCAACACCTCCAGCAGCAACCGCACGCCGTACTCCACGTCCCTCTCGTCCACCATCTCCGAGGGGGTGTGGATGTAGCGGCAGGGAATGGAGAGACACCCCGCAGGCACGCCGGCGCGCACCAATTGCATCGCCGACGCATCGGTCGTGCCAGACTCCAAAACCTCCAGTTGGTAGGGGATGTTCGCCTCCTGCGCTCGCTGCACCAGCAGGTCCCTCACCATCGGATGGGCGATCATCCCCCGGTCCTGCACCTTCACCGCTGGCCCTTTGCCCAATTCCACCGCCATCGGCTTGCTCTCTGGCGTGTCACCAGTCCCTGTCACGTCTACGGCGATAGCAATGTCCGGATCGATGCCATAGGCGGAAGTACGCGCTCCCGAGAGTGTCGTCTCCTCCTGCACGCTGAAGACAAAGTAAACGTCGTGTGGCGTGTGCTCCAGCCGGCGCAGCGTCTCGATCAGCACCGCGCAGCCGACGCGGTCGTCCAGCGCCTTGGCGATCAGCCGCGTGGGATGCACCCCCTCCGTGTGAACAAAGGGCCGCACGAACACGGCTACGTCGCCCACGTGGACGGGGCAATCGTCACGGCTCGTGGCTCCCACGTCAATGTACAGTTGTCCGAATGTGGGGACCTTGCTGGTGTCTTCCCGCTTCCCCTCAATGCCGATGACGCCCACCGTCCCGTCGGCGAAGACCACCCGTGTGCCCACGCAGTTGAGCGGGACCACCCCACCGACGCGCGTGAAGCGGGCGAATCCCTTCTCGTCCACGTAAGTCACCATCACGCCGATCTCGTCCATATGCGCAGCCAGTACGAAACGCTGGCCCTCACCAGCCTGTCCTGCCACCGCGAGTACTCCACTGCGAGAGTACTCTCGTGGCAGGCGTGGCGGTGAGCCTGCCGAAGGGCTACCCTGCTTGCGGACGACCAGGCTCCCCAGCGGGTCCACCCGAAGTTCGTCGGCCAAGGGCTCGACCTCAGCGCGGATGACGGTCCGAATCTGCTCCTCGGCTCCTGAAGGACCGTAGGTTTCCACCAATTTGCGTATCAGTTCTCTCATCAATTCCTCCTTCTCCTCATGGTGCGCCGCGTGAGGCGCGCAAGGGATGCGCGCATCAGCCGCACCGTGTTATTGAAATCGTCTAGACTTAGCAAAGCCACCGGGCTATGGATGTAGCGGCAGGGCACTGCCACCGTCACCGAGGGCACTCCCTCGCGGGTCAGGTGAATGGCCCCTGCGTCGGTGCCGCCGATCCCCGGCTGCTTGATCTGGTATGGGATGCCCAGTTCTTCGGCCGTGCTGGTCAACAGCCGCACCAGTCGCCGGTCGGCGATGAAGGAGCGGTCCATCACCGTGATCGCCGGCCCCTGGCCCAGTTCCGTCGTGGGGCTGGTGTCTTTGTCCTTGGGCATGTCGTCGGCGACGGTGCCCTCCAGCGCAAAGGCGCAGTCGGGCTCGATAGCGTAGGCTGCCACCCGCGCCCCGCGCAACCCGACCTCCTCTTGCACGGTGAAGACCGCATGAAGGTCGAAGCGAAAGCGCTCGCCGCGCAGAAGTTCCACCAATACCGCGCATCCAGCCCGGTCGTCGAATGCCTTGCCTCTGACGGTGGGGCCCAATTCGCGGAACCGCGTGGCGAAGGTGGCATAAGTGCCCAGTGGGGCCAATTTCCTGGCCTCGTCCTTGCTCTTGGCTCCAACGTCCACGACCAGGTCTTCGAGTTTGGCAACCTTATCGGCATTCTCTTTGAGCAGGTGGATCGGCTTGACGCCGATGACGCCGGAGATACGCTCGGGGCCGACCTGGAGAAGGGTGCCGGGCAGCACACGAGAATCAATCCCGCCGACGGATCTCACCCGCAGGAAGCCGTCGTTGTCGTATCCCACGACCATCAGGCCGACCTCGTCCATGTGGGCGGCCAGCATCACGCGCATACGCTGCCGTCCTGTCCCGCGTTTGAAAGCCAGGACGTTACCCAACGCGTCCACCTTAACCTCGTCCACGTGCTCCCGCACCGCGTCTAAAACGATGGCGCGCACGTCGTCTTCGTTCCCCGAAACGCCAAATGCTTCCGAGAGTTCTTTCAGTATCATATCTCCCTGGTCCAATCCCCACGGCTATTCCGTGGCGGCGTCATCCTCATAAGCGATAGGAAATCGGACGCAGATTCTCGCAGATAAAGCAGAAAAAATCAGCGTGGATCAGCGTTAATCTGCGTCCCATAAAGATTTGTCAGTCAACCAGCCCAGGCCAGTTTCTCCAGGAAATCCCCCTCCAGCCCGGCGATGAAGGCCGCGAGGAGCCGCCCGGCCCGCTCGACGTCCTGCGCGGCCAGCGTCTCCATCGGCTGGTGCATGTAACGAACTGGGATGGAGATGAGAGCCGTGGGCACCCCTTCGCGGGTGACCTGAATGGCCCAGGCATCGGTGCCGCTGTCGCCCGGGAGGGGCTCAACCTGATACGGAATCTCGTGGGCCTCGGCCACCTCCTTCAGGCGTGTTACGAGCCCTGGGTGGAAGTTGGGGCCGATCCCGACGGTCGGACCCTCGCCCAGGGGGAAAACGTCCACCTCCGGGACGCCCGGCTGTGTGCCGAAGGTCGCATCCAGCGCCACAGCCAGGTCTGGTGCGAGACCGTAGGCGGAGGTGATGGCCCCCTTCAGCCCCGTCTCCTCCTGCACCGTCGCCACGGCGAAAACATCCCAGGCGTGACGTACACCAGCCAGTTGCTCCAGTGCGAGCGTCACGACAGCCACGCAGGCCCGATTGTCCATCGCCTTGCCTGCTACGCGACGGTTTTTTAGTTCCACCATCTCGCGTTGGATAGAGATCAGATCACCGACCGTGACTAGCCGCTCGACTTCTTCCGCTGGCAGCCCCACGTCTACGAAGAGTTTATCCCAGGGCACCGTCTTCTTACGCGCCTCCACGGACAAAACGTGGGGCGGGCGAGTGACGACGACGCCCGGTAGGCTTCGGCATGAGCGCTCAGCCGAACGGTCTTGTCGCCCGTGGACGACCACTTCAAGCCCCAGGAGTACCCGCCGGTCCGTCCCCCCGACCTGGGTGAAACGCAGGAAGCCCTTTTCGACGCCGGTCACCATCAGCCCGATTTCGTCCATGTGGGCCGCCAGCATCAATTTGGGGCGCGGGACTTCGGCGAGCTCAGTCGAGACGTCAGATCCGGTGCCACGCTTGAGGGCGATCAGGCTACCCAGTTTACCCTCACGTATCTCGTCCACGAAGGGTTGCCAGGTCTGGCGCAGCAATTCGCGCACGGGCTCCTCGTGGCCGGAGAGACCATCGGCTTCTGAAAGTTGCTTTAACAGGGGAATGACTTCCACGCAGGACTCCTTTGTGGTTGTAATAGATCACCGCTCACGATTGCAGGGTTGTAGTGATGATTATCGTAGGTGTGAGCGTCGGCGTAGTGATTGTGGGTGTCTCGGTCGGCGTCTCCGTCGGGATAGGTGTTTCGGTCGGCGTCTCTGTCGGGATGAGCGTCTCTGTCGGCGTCTCAGTAGCCGTGGCAGTGTTGGTGGGCGTAGGGGTGAACGTGGACGTCACCGTGGGCGCGAGCGTCGGCGTGGCCGTAGGCATTAGTGTGTGTGTAGGAGGCAAGGTCGAGGTCGGCTGGGATGTGGGCGTGTTCGTGGGTGGGAACCACTGGGTGGAAGTTGGCGGTAGCGTCTCCGTTGGTCCCACCGTCCCCAAGGTGGATGTGACCGCAGGCGATTCAGTAGGCGCAACGGTTGACGTAGGCGTCGGCCCCCTGGTCTCCGACTGCAATACCAGCATCGAGGCGCCAATGCAATAGCACGGCAACGTCAAGAGTATGATGCTGGCCAGCACCCAATGAATAGGGCGCCACTCGCTCGTATCGCGCATTGAAATAACTCCGTCACGAGAGACTGCGAGGTATGATAACACCATTGAGGGTGTTTGTCAAAACAGCAACCCGCTTGGCGGTCGTGAGTATTTGACATAGCGCACATTCTCTGCTAAGGTTAAGGGCGACGGTAGAGAGGCAGAGGGAGGGAGAACGATGCGCAGGTGGATCAATCTGACACTGCTGGGTGTACTATTGGCGTGGACGCTGCTAGCACCAGCACCGGCGCACGCAGCCGAACTTTACGAGAGTAGTATCTTCTCAAAAAGTTGGGGCGAAAGTAGGTCGGATTTGCTATCCGACCATGTGGCGGTTAGCAAAACCGCCCTACGCTGCCCTTGCCCCAAGATATTGAGAAGACACGAGGGTAGCGTGATCCACGTCGTCGGGTGGGGCGAGACGCTGTTCAGCATCGCCGGGCGCTATGGGGTGTCCGTGGACGCCGTCTGCGCGGCCAACGGCATCGCTGATCCCACGCGCATCTACGCTGGACAGCGGTTGGTCATTCCCACCTCCAACGTGCCGGCCGCGCCTGCTGCGGCCGGGGCCACACACGTCGTCCAGGCGGGCGAGAACTTGTACCGCATTGCCCTGCGATACGGCACCACGGTGGCGGC
>JAUWNP010000241.1 GCA_030612585.1 Anaerolineae bacterium | reverse complement strand
CGATTAAGCGGCGCTGTTATGGCATTACCAGGGTCACAACTCTATTCCAACGCATTTACCTTGACCTTGAGGGCTATCGCCGATTCGCCTAGCCGGAGTACCCCCATATGTGGCCCTCCCATGCGAAATCCCAAAGAGCCCAGTGATTCAGTGGTCCTGCGTGGGGGTATCTGAACCACTGAAGCACTGAAAGAGGATGAGGACACTGAAGGGTGGTCAGTGCTGTCAGTGACCTTCAGTGATTCAGTGGTCCTACATGCATGATATCTGAACCACTGAATCGTTGAGCAAATGAATACGCTGAAGGAGAAAAAGAGGTGCAGCAATACGTGAAGGACGAATATCCGCTTTCTGACGTGACGGCGCGGATTATCGCGGCCGCTACAGAAGTACATCGTACACTTGGCCCCGGCTTCAGGGAGGTAATCTACCAGCGCGCTCTGGCTCTCGAGTTGCCAGCGCACGACCTGGAATTTGACCGCGAGGTTTGGATGGACGTGTACTACAAGGGCACGAAGGTGGGGCGCAAGCGGGTGGACTTCGTGATTGATGAGGCAATGGTCGAGATCAAGGCCAAGTCGGCGCTTGAGGACGTGGACTTTGTGCAGACGTTGTCATACCTCAAAGCATCTGGCTACAAGGTAGGGCTCCTACTCAACTTTGGGGCCAGGAAGTTGCAGATCAAGCGGTTGGCGAATTGAGAGTATTGGGATCACTGAGGCACTGTATCAGTGCTGTCAGTGTTTTTCAGTGACTCAGTGGTTCCAATTTCCGCCGGTGTGCTGAGAGCCCGGCGCTCCCCCCTCTCGCGCCGGGCTTCGCTTTGCCTTAATCCCCACTTTCCGCTGTACTACCCCTATCGGCAAGCCGGGCCACACTGCCCTGTAAGGGCGCGGTTACTGCGCCCCTACTTCACGGCGCGGCCCACCCAGGAGACCAATTGACCAAACGAGAGTTCACCCCCACCACCGAATACCGCTACAACCGCACCAGCCCTGTGCGCTGGATCCTCTCGCACATCCTACGTTACCCGCTCCCGCCGCTGGGGATGGCGCTGGCTGGCATCCTGGCCAATACGATGGCCTCCTGGGCCCGCGTGTTGCCCGGGCGAGCCTTCGACTGCGTTCTTGGCATGCTGGGTCTGCTCGAAGGGCTACCTTTTGAGTGGTTCGGCCTGGAAGCCAGTTCGCAGACCTTACTCTGGATCGCGCTGAGCGTGATGGGTGCCCGCATTGGTCAGGGACTGCTCGGCCTGGCCCGCAACGTGGCGGTGGAGTTCCTGGCCCAACACGTAGAGCGGGACGCGCGCGACGAACTCTACGTCAGCCTGCTGGGCAAGAGCCTCACCTTTCACAGCCGGCAGCGCGTCGGAGATCTGATGGCGCGCGCCACCAACGACGTGCACCAACTCAACCTGATGCTCAGCCCCGGCGTCAGCCTGATGTTCGACTCACTGCTGGGGCTGGTGGTGCCCATCGTCGCCATCGGGATGTTGCAGGCCCAACTGCTGCTGATACCGCTGGTCTACGTCGCGCTCTTTGCCGTCACGCTGCGCCGCTACACCCGTGAACTCAATCCCGTCTCCGGTGCGCTGCGCGAACAGTTCGGCGCCATGAACGCCGGCCTGGCTGAGACGATCTCCGGCATCGAGGTGGTCAAAGCGAACGCGCAGGAAACCCAGGAGCAGCACAAGTTCGCCGGCGACGCCCGCAAGTTCCGCGATTTCTTCGTGCGGCGGGGCGAGATCCAGGCGCGCTACCTCCCCT
The DNA here is from genome assembly GCA_030612585.1 of Anaerolineae bacterium. The sequence goes on along the minus strand of JAUWNP010000241.1, from coordinate 4,381 downwards.
TCCTCGTTTTCGCCTTCGCCTTCGCCGGCGGCATCCTGCAGGCGCTGCTCCTCTTCCAGAGAGGGGCGCTGACCGCCGGCGACGTCGTCGCCTACGTCGGCTTGCTCGGCCTGCTGCGCTTTCCCACCTTCTTTTCGCTCTTCACGTTCACCCTGATGCAGATGGGGGTCTCCAGCGCAACGCGCATCCTGGCCGTGCTCAACACTGAGACCGAACTGGACGAGAACGAGGCCGGCGCGGCTAAACCGATCCGGGGCGAGGTGGTCTTTGAGAACGTCAGTTTCGGCTACGACGGCCAGCCGGTGCTCAGGAACGTCAGTTTCCACGCCCGCCCCGGCGAGACCATCGCCATCGTTGGGCAGACCGGCTCCGGTAAGACGACGCTCACCCGGCTGATTGACCGCATCTACGACGTGACTGAGGGGCGCATACTCGTAGACGGCGTGGACGTGCGCGATTGGAACCTGCAATCGTTGCGCTCGCAGATCTCGGCCATCGAGCAGGACATCTTCCTCTTCTCCCGTTCCATCGCCGAAAACATCGCTTTCGGCGCTGGGCAACAGGCCAGCCTGGAGGAGGTCGAGTCTTATGCCCGCCAGGCGCAGGCCCACGAGTTCATCACCGGCTTCCCTGGGGGGTACGAATCGGAGGTCGGCGAGCGCGGCGTGACCCTCTCCGGCGGGCAGCGACAGCGGATCGCCATCGCCCGCGCCTTTCTGGCCGACCCGCGCATCCTGATCCTCGACGACTCGACGAGCGCGATAGATAGCGCCACCGAAGATCAGATTCAGCGGGCGATGCGTGCTGTCCAGGAAGGGCGTACCACCTTTATCATCACCCACCGCCTCTCGCAGATTCGCTGGGCCGATCGTATCCTGGTCCTGCGCCGGGGTGAACTGGTGGACGAGGGTGCGCACGATGAGTTACTGGCCCGCTGCGAACCGTACCGCCGCATCTTCGCCCGCTACGACGTTGCATTGCTGCCGCTGCAGCCCCCACCCCCAGCCCCTCCCTGCCCCCCCTCAATCCCCCCCAATCCTGGGGGGGAAGTAGGGGAGGGGAGAGCCTGCTCCCCCTCTCCCAGCAGTTTTGGGAGAGGGGGCCGGGGGGAGAGGGCGCGGAGGGGGGCAGAGAAAAGGAGTTAGGAGAATGAGAACCCGTCGTATCCGCACATCGGCAGCGGTACAGCAGCGAGCCAAGGAATTGCGGCAGCGAATGACACCAGCCGAAAAGGCTCTGTGGCAGAGACTGCGAGCCAAGCAACTCAATGGTCTGAAGTTTCGGCGACAACATCCCCTGGGGCCATTCATTGCCGACTTCTATTGTCCAGCGCATCGGCTGGTTGTCGAAATTGACGGCGGCATCCACAAATCTCAGGCAGAGCATGACGAGGCGCGCACGGAGCAGTTTGAAGCGTATGGTTATCACGTGATTCGGTTCAGCAATGAGCAAGTGGAACGGGATATCGAAACGGTACTGGTGGAGATCGCGACGGCCTGTGGGTAGACAAGCCCCCACCCCCGGCCCCTCCCCCAACTCTGGTGGAGGGGAGTCCTTCCCCCCCAGAATTGGGGGGGACTGAGGGGGGGCTCTGAGGAGGCACTTTGGCTTTTATTCTGGACGGCCTCGACACTGAATCCTACGACCGGGAGTACGGCGACGTCGAACTCTTGCGCCGCATCCTGGGCTACTTCCGCCCGCAACTGCGCGCCATGCTGCTCGTCGCCCTGATGATCGCGTTGGGCTCGCTGCTTGATACCGGCGTGCCGATCCTCATCTCGCGGGGCCTGGACTTGCTGTTGGAGACCCCGACTTCACGGCTCCTGGTTGTGCTGGCGGCTGGCATCCTGGGGCTGCGATTGTTCTCGTGGCTCTTCAACTTCGTCCGCCAGACCTTCTCCGCGCGTGCCATCGGCGATGTGGTGCTGCAACTGCGCGAGGACGTCTTCAGCGCCGTCACCCGGCGTGACTTCTCCTTCTTCGACGAACACCCCAGCGGCAAGATCGTCAGCCGCGTCACCTCGGATACGCAGGACTTTGCCGCCGTCGTGGACCTGGCGATGAACCTGTTGAGCCAGGTGCTGGTAGTGTTCATCATGGTGGTCGCGCTGTTCACCATCCAGCCAGGGTTGACGCTGCTGATGCTGGCGATGAGTCCCGTTGTCGTCGTGCTGGCGCTGGGTTTCCGGCGTATCGCCCGCCGGGTCACGCAGAACGCCCGCCGTATCCTGGCCCAGGTCAACGCCAATATTCAGGAATCGGTCAGCGGTATCGGGGTCGCCAAGTCCTTCCGTCAGGAAGCGACGATGTACGACGAGTTCGCCGCGTTGAACCGGCGGACCTACAAGGTCAACCTGGTACGTGGGCTGACGCTCATATCCATCTTCCCCCTGCTGGGGGGCACCTTCGGTATCGCCCTGGCGGTCACGCTCTACTTCGGCGGGCACAATGCGCTGCGGGGGGCCATCTCGCCAGGCGAGTGGTTCCTCTTTACGATGGCGATGGGCTACTTCTGGTTCCCGCTGGTCGGCATCGCCTCCTTCTGGAGCCAGTTCCAGGATGGCCTCTCGGCTGCCGAGCGGGTCTTCGCGCTGATGGATGCTGAGCCCAGGGTCGCCCAGCCCGGGAGCAGGCCGGTGCCGGAGTTGAAGGGGCGGGTCGAATTCCGCGACGTGACTTTCTCCTATACCGGTGACGAGGTGGTACTGCCCGACTTCTCGCTGACCGTAGAAGCGGGGGAGAACGTGGCGCTGGTGGGCCATACCGGCGCGGGCAAGACCAGCCTGGCACGGCTCCTGGCGCGCTTCTACGAGTTTCAGTCTGGGCAGATCCTGGTGGACGGACAGGACATCCGCTCCTTCGATCTGGCCCAGTACCGGCGACGGTTGGGGATCGTGCCCCAGGTGCCGTTTCTCTTCTCCGGCACGGTGGGTGACAACGTCCGCTACGGCAAGCCCGAGGCCGGCGAAGCCGAGGTCGAGGAGGCAGCCCGCCAGGTGGGCGGCGGCGACTGGCTGGAGACCCTGCCCGACGGCCTGCAGACCGACGTGGGGGAGCGAGGGGCGCGGCTTTCGATGGGTCAACGACAACTGGTCGCGCTGGCGCGGGTGCTCCTGCACGACCCCGCCATCTTTATCCTCGACGAGGCCACCGCCAGCGTGGACCCCTTCACCGAGGCGCAGATCCAGGATGGGCTGGAGATGGTGATGCGAGGCCGCACATCTATCGTCATCGCGCACCGCCTTTCCACCGTCAGGCATGCCGACCGCATCATCGTCATCCGCGATGGCCGCATCATCGAGGAGGGAGACCACGAGGGGCTGCTGGCCCAGTCCGGTCACTACGCCGAGTTATATAATACCTACTTCCGTCACCAGTCGCTGGAGTACAGACCTTGGGACTTTGAAGAAACAGACTTGCGCATGCCGTTGGAAGTTGACATCCGGCAGGAGTAACGCTAGGTCTCGCACAGATGCGTCCATCGGCCTTGTGCTGGTGGGCGCTGGCGCTGTGGGCGCGTGAGTGACGGCGAAACGACCGCCCCGACCGGCAAACGGCTGGGGCGGTTTTGTGTTGCCTGGCTTGCGGTGCTGGCGCTGCGGAGTTTGACTCCTGAGCAAAGTGAGGCTATACTCAACAACGTAAGTGTGACATTTGTCACTTGTTCCCAAATTGGGACTGTTGTATAATATAGATCACAGTGGTATAGTATGCGTATCGTTGGTGCGTCAATTCTCGATGAATGCGAAAGAAAGCACGCGGATGTCCGAGGGCGATTGCGAGCCTGGCGTGCAGATATTAAAAGTGCAAGTTGGAAAACATCACGTGACATCAAAGCGCGTTATGCTACAGCAAGCTTTATCAGTGGTAAGTGCGTGGTGTTCAATATTAAGGGCAACAGCTATCGCATAGTGGTTAAGATAAACTACGAATTTGGCCTTATTGAAATCCTCTTCGCTGACACCCATAATGAATATGACAAAACAGACGTTGCGAGACTGTGTGGGAGGTCTTAGTGTGAATATTAAACCCATTAAAACCAATGAGGACTATCAGGCTGCACTGGAAGAGATAGACCGCCTTTTTGACGCTGAGCCCGATACGCCCGAAGGGGACCGATTGGAAATATTGGTAACGCTTGTAGAAGCCTACGAAAACAAACATTACCCCATCCCTCCGCCAGACCCTATTGAGGCCATTGAATACCACGTGGAAAGCCGTGGTCTGTCGCGTCGGGACCTGGAGCCTTACATTGGGAGCCGTGCCCGCGTTTCTGAGATTCTGAACCGTAAGCGTCGCCTTACACTGAGGATGATTCGGAATCTTGAAACAGGGCTTGGCATTCCAGCGGAAACCCTCATACAGCAATATGACCTAGTTC
>JAUWNP010000180.1 GCA_030612585.1 Anaerolineae bacterium | reverse complement strand
CTGGTTAGGGCCGGTGTCAAGTTTCCAAATGGGCAGGCCAAGATGCTGAAGGTGGATACCTCAGAGGATCGTTTATTCGCTCAGACTCCATCGATCTACGCTGCCACTGAGGCCTGATCCACAACATTTGACAATATCTCCTACCACTACCCGGCTGCGTTTTACCAGATCAACACACGAGAGCTCATCGAAGAGGGTGCTAGTAATATGCAGTTTCTCATTGCCCATTCGTTTTATCCCGTTGAAGCAATAGAGAGAGAACTCTTCACCCGCCACGGCCTCGGCAATCTCCGAAGTTCCTTGCTCTATCCCTCCCCCATGAGGAGCTATCACCACAATATCGGAATCACGATCCATCAATTTGTGCTTGTAAGCACGACCTTCCTGCTCGGAAGCCAACAAATCAGAAAAGCATCTGTACTTATCTCTCATGTCCTGCTTTCACTCTCTGTGCCACCTGCCTGCAGGGCCGCCAGTTATTGTCCGTGCCATCTCGTCGCAATTCTCCAACACCAACAGATTCGTCCGATAGGGTTCGACAAATCTCACCTGGCCTTCTCTACTCAAACCGATCCCTGAGCGCCTCGTAGTTCTCCAACACCATCCTCTTCATCCAATACTCCCCCCACCGTCCCTCATCCTTCCACCGCGCGATGGCAAGGCGTCAAAGTGTAATCCTAAATCGCTGTGCGCGAGACTAAGACGTCCGCCTAAGCAGTGCTACGGATGCCAGTATACCTTGAGCAGCTCTAATGATCGAGGCGCACAATCTCTTCAACTTCCAAACACAGTTCTTCAAGCGTGAGGACGCAACCTTCCAGTTGAGTACCATCGGGGTCAACTCTGACCTCATACATTTCCTTCTTGCCGATTCTGCAAAGGTACTCCTGAGCCAGTTCGTCCTCCTCTTGTCGTGGCGCCTGCTTTGTCACAACGAGTCCGAAGTCGGGATATTGCAGCACATTCCTCCAATTGGGAACTCTTCTGCAAATCGCAGCCAAATCAACTATGACTGTTCGGAGTAAGCTGTCAAAGGATGGAATCTGCCAGCCATTGTGGGTTGCACCCATCCGTCTATAGTCATGAATGCAATAGCACACGTTCAAGACAAGATAGGGAGCTAGACGTGGATAGGTATTATAGTTCTCGTAGTTCTTAAGCAAGGTTTCAAGATGCCTGTGGTCATTCGAAAGACAGTCAGAGCGGTAGAACTTTGACAGGGACCAGGTCCACTTTTCATCACACCAACGAGGATATATGAGCTTGTGCATTGTTCGGATTCGGGAATTGCTATTGTAGCAGCCAATGGAAAGGTCGTAGCCGACTTTACCCTCGGCACGTCTGCTGGGGATATAAAAGAATTCATGAAAAGGCTGCTCGATTCCCCTCGCGGCCAAGTGGTGCATAACATGGTCGCAAAGCACAGCGACAAAAGTCGCTTCCACGCCCGAGGCCAGCTTGCACCGACATCTTCCTGTCTTGGGGAAATCGATCCCCGCGGCAAGCGAGTGGCTTTCGGATAGTGTGTCAATGGCTTCACATACAAGACCCATTGGTGTGCTCCTTGTAGTGATCATAATACTCCAACACCAACCGCTTGGTCCGGTACTCCCCGTATTTCCCCTCATCCTTCCGCCGCACGATGGGGAAAGTGTCCAGGATGTAGGCCAGTTCGTCGCGGGTGAGGCCGTAGAGGTGGGCGTAGAGCCCGTCCAGTTCGGCGCGGAGGTGGGCACGGCGCTCCTCGTTCCAGACGAAGGGCGCGGGCGTGGCGGGTTGGCCCTCCGGCGGTGGGCTAGTGTGGACCGGCGCAGCGGCGAACCAGCGCGCCCACGTCTCCTGCCCGACCTCGTCCAGGATGTCTTGGGCGAAGGGTTGCAGGTCCCAGGCGGTGTAGGTGAGTTCAACCACGCGGGGGACGATGCAGTCGAGGAGTTCGGGGGTGTAGTGATCGGGGGGTAAGACAGGAAGTTGCTTCAACACAAAGTAATTGAAATTCTCACCGCCGATTTTTTGACGAGCAGCGAAGTCAAATGTAATGGTGTTAAGGTTTCCCAAGAGGCAGCAGACCTTAGATGTTTCCAGGCTCTCCAACACCAGAATGCAATGAAGAGACTCTGTGGTGCCAGCGATCGGAATGACTGTAGCAATATGGGTCCTTTCGTTTGTAGGGCTTGTGACCTTCTTCTGGACCAGAATCCACCTCGGTCTCCACTGCATCTCATCAAGTGCAGATATGACTGCGCTTTCCTCTACCCAGTGTTGAGGTGAGACAGAGTAATCGGGATTCAGTTTGTCGGCTTCTGCTGTCAACTCGGGCTGAGCAGGACGTTTAGGGTTATCAGGATTGACCACCACGCTGGCAAACCTATGATCATGCTGGTAGATCATCTTTCCTTCATAGACAGGAAGATATGCACGATTATCAACGTCTTTGTATCGGCCCTCCCCGATATGGATTGGTGATGTGTCTTCGAATGCTGTGAGCTTCCATTTACCACCAAACGGATCAATCATTCGCAGGAAGACAACTCCCCAGGGGTTGACTTCCTTGACTTCGTTTACCCACACCGGCCAGTTCTGATAGATCTTTCGTGTCAACTCAGCACTGCGACGAGTGCGGAAGACGGGGCAGGTGCGGGTGTTAGGGTTGAAGAGAGTCAGGTCCTCTCGGCTTAGAGCGAAGCAGCGCTCGGCGTCAGCCAAGTTGTCAGTGGTGTGCAGGAAGAACGCGAACTCGGTTTCAGAAACACCGCCGCCAGTCAGAGTGAGCAAGGCAAACTTGTAGCTGCGGTGCGTGCCAGGGAACAGCCCTTCACGATTCTCGAAGTCATAAAGCGACGCCAGTTGTCCGCTCTCCACCAAGTCGGCGAAAAAGTCCCGGGTGGTGAAATCGGTAGCGATACCCGTGGGTATGATAATGCCCGCACGCCCCGTCAAGGCCACAATCTGGCGGGCCAGTCCAGCAAAGACAGTGTAGAGATTGATGTCGCCGACACCAGTCAACGGGAAGCGGCCGGAATCGCGCAGGAAGTGCGCGGTAGCCTCGCTCTCCCGCAAGACAGTGGTATAGGCAGCGTGGAGTTCCGGGTTGGTCTCCGGGAGCTTCTTGATCAGCCTCCGCCGCTGGGCCGCCGTACGTGCGTTGGCGATGGCCCGGCCCCTGCCGGCGAAGAACTCTTTCTCCTGCAGCTTGATCCGCTCCCACGGCGGGTTGCCCAACACCACGTCGAAGCCCCCTGAGACCTCGGAGGTCTGGAATACGTCGGGGAACTCCAGGTGCCAGTGGAAGAAACGGTACTGCTCAGCCAGTGCCTCAATCTGGGCCATTGCCTCCGGTGGCAGCGCCTCTGACCCCTCGGCTCGCAGCCGCACAAATTCGCCGTGGGTGGGATAGAAACCGGGTTTTTCCGAAAAACCCAATTTCTGCTCTGTCAAAGGCCAGAAGAAGGCCGCCGTCCAAAAGTCGGCCTCCAGTTTCCGCTGCCGGTACTCATCCGCCGTGAGGTACTCGGCGTATCGCTCCCGCGCCGCCTTGGGCTGTTCCTCGGCCAGACCGGCGATCGTGATGTATTCCTGGTGCACCGCGCCGTCCGGCTCGTAGAGCGTCACCTGGAAGAGCCGGCCCTGCACCGCGCCCGCTTCCCACTCCTTCAACTCCTTCCGGTTGCGCGCCCGCACGGCCTTGACCACCGCCCGGTCGTTGCTGGTGATGGGCTTGAACGCATCGGTGGGGATGCCGGCCTCCATCAATTCCGGGGCTTGTGGTGCCTGTCCTGGGCGAAGCCGAAGGGAGCCAGGCCGAACCATCGCCCCGATCAGCGAGTTGCCGCACTTGATGTGGTGGTCGAGGAAACTGAGCGGCGCGTCACTCACGCTGGCGTTGATCCACAGGCTGACCTTGCACAGTTCCACCGCCATCGGGTTCAGGTCCACCGCGTAGATGCAGTGGGCCAGCACGTCCCGCTTGGCGGCCTGCACCTGGGCCTCGGTGGGGTACTCGTCGCCGCTGCGGACGCGGGCCAGTTCGGCCCCCAGCGCGTTGTTCGCCTTGACCAGGAAGTGGCCGCTGCCCACCGCCGGGTCGCAGACTTTGAGCGATAGGAGCGCCGCTTCGCCCGCGGCGCGCTGATCGTCGCTGAGGCCAGCGTAATCGGTCAGCAGGCCCGCCGTCGCCTCGCCGATGGTCTGCTCCTCGATCACCGGCAGCCCGGCCTCCACCAGCCGGTCCCGCGCCACCGGCAGGAGCGCGCTCTTGATCAGTTCGTTGACCAGCGACGGGTGGGTGTAGTAGGAGCCGGTCGTCTTGCGCTCCGATCCGCGCGGGTCGAGGAAGAAGGTGTTCGCCAGGATCTCCTTCCTCCCCCCTCTCCTGGTCTGCCGGGAGAGGGGGGCCGGGGGGGTGAGGGCTTCCTCCGGCCCGGTCGTGACGCGAGGCGTATAGTCGAGCAGACTCTCGTAGATGGAGCCCAGTTCCTCTACCCCCAGGTCGGCATAGGAGATGCGCTGCAGCACCCCCTGCCGCTCGATGAGGGTCAGGGCGCGGATGGCGCGGAGGAGGTCGCTGTTGCGGATGGTCAAGGGAGTGTGGGAGGGAGTGGGTGTGGGAGTGTGGGATGTGGCGTGGCTGTTCAGTAAGGGGGTTTGGTCGTCGTCGAATAACATGCCGTCGTAACCGAAGACGCCCAATTCCGGCACGCCCTCGCGCACCATACGGAAGGTGACCTTGAGCCCTTCCCACAGATCAGTGAAGTCGTCCTCGCGGGGGATGTCCCCCTCGGCGCGTCCGCGCAGCCGGGCGATGGAGTAGGCCTCGGCGTAGAGGGAATCGCGGCCGGGCATCATGCCCCGCTGCTCGGCGAAGAGCAGGAAGAGGACGCGGTAGATGACGTGCAGGATCTCGCCGTAGTAGCGGCGGCAGAGGGCTTGCCCCCCCTCAGTCCCCCCCGCTTGCAGGGGGGAAGGCTGCTGCAGGCGGCGGATCAGGTCACCGTCGAGAAAGCCGTTGCCCAGCGTCTCGATGGCCTGGCGCACCTGGCCCCGCAGGTCCTCGCCCACCTTGATGCCGGTGGCGATGGAGTCTTTGTAGAAATGTTCGAGCGGCGTCAGGCCCTCACCCCCCCGGCCCCCCTCTCCCGTCGGAACAGGAGAGGGGGGAGGGATGAAGCGGCTGGCGTGACACAGGCGGTAGAGGGCGCGGAAGTCGCCGTAGTTGCGGGTCTCGAAGATGGATTCTAGATCGAACTGGACGTAGCCCTTGGTGAAGGTGTGGTGGTAGTCGCGCAGGAGGCGCAGTTGGATGCCGTTGGTCAGCACGGCCCACAGGTCGGCGGTGCTGGCGTTGAGAAAGGCCTGGAGCATGTCGTGGGGAGATTTGGCCTTGATGCCGCGCCCGGCGGCCATCCGTCCGTCCAGGTCCTGGGAGGGGACGACGGTATGGATGACAGGGCCTCCCCCCTGGAGGTAGGATTGAGGGGGGTCTCCCTCGCTTTCCCATCCCCGGTGGGAGAGAGGATAGCGCAACTTGCCGGCCTCGTCCAAGACGGTGTCGCCGCGCAGGTAGACCGGGTCGAAGTCGAGCAACTGGAACAGCGGCAGCAACCAACGGGCGCGGACCTGGGAGACGTCCATCATCGGCAGGTCATTGCGGACGGCGTCCCAGCGCTCCAGGAGGAGTTCCCAGACGGTGGCGATGGTCTCCTCCAGCGCGGCGGGGCTCTTGGGCGGTTCAGCCCAGGGTAGGGCGAAGGATGCGGGCTTGACCCCGCGCTGGCGGGAGCCAGGCTCGCGGATGTTTTCGATGAATGCGGCGGAGATCAGGCCGCCGGAGGTGGTGATGTGGGTGGGTGTGGGCATAGGCTCACGTCCAAACGATGGCTTTCAGTTCTTCGGGATCGAGGTTGATACGCAATCGCCAGCGAGCGCGGTATGGCCCCTCGTCCGGCAGCGTCGGATCGAGCAGTGCGTAGCGCGGATTGACGAGCAATTGCAGAGCGGCGATGGTTTCCTGACGGCCAAGGTCGTAAGTCTCCAAGAGTAAGCCGATCCGCTTGCCAGCCGCCTTGTGATCCAGACGCTGGACGTAGGCCACCAGCCGGTTCTCATCCAGATCGTCCTTGCGCAGCCAGAGTCCTTTGGCCAACTCTCCCAATCCACCGCATAGATGAGGGCGGACGGCACAATCAAGCAGCGTCTTCTCCAGGTCGCTGACCTGCACCTGCTCTTGATCGGTTACCCAGATCGGCTCCCATCCCCAGAAGGAGCGCGGGTTGGCGTAGACGAAGCGGTACTCCACGCCAGCGATGGCTCGACTGGTCCGTTGCCGGGGCACGGTCACGTACACCGTGTTGACCGGCTGGGTGGTCATCTGATGCAGTCCCAAGGCGCTGTAATGGGAGATGTAGTGGGGAAGAGGATCCAGCACTTTGCGAGCGATCACGTACCGGTCGGCCATAGGGATGCTCTCCAGCCCGGCTTCCAGGGGCACGATCAGGTACTTGCCCGGCGCCAACCGCACCAGCCAGCGCTTGCGCACCAGATTGCTGAGGAGCGCGGCTGTGGCCTTGTAGGTCTTGTCCGTGATAGCCTGGGCCTCGGCGACGGAGAAGATGGTTCTTCCCTCAGCGCTGAGGCGGAGTAAGAGTTCCGCACTTGCCGGTCCTAGCGTTTTGGCATTCTTCATCGAGTGATTACCTCTCGTACCTCACGTTCTGTCTCTCAAGCCGATCATACCATACGAAAGGTAATCAAGCAAGCGCCGAGATGTCGCCACGAGTTCATCACAGCGATGGTCTCCTCCAGCGCGGCGGGGCTCTTGGGCGACCTATGCCCAGGGCCTTGTGGTGAGCGTAGCCGAACCGAGGGCAAACGGCATCGGCTCGGCCCCGCGCTGGCGGGACCTGGCTCGCGGACGTTCTTGATGAAGGCGGCGCTGATCAGGCCGCCGGAGGTGGTGATGTGGGTGGGTGTGGTCATGGATACAGCGCCCTCCTCACGGCCACCAGCGGCCTACGTCCTGGATGGCCCGGAAGACCTCTGGCTCACCTAGAGCGGCGGTGACGAGGACCAGAGCGTGAGGAGAGGGCACAGCCAAATGCGGGACCAGACCGGTCATTGCCTCAGTATACACCACTTCACCCTCTATCACATCCTCAGCAATCTGGCGCGTTGCCGTCAGCCGTTGTCCATCTCGAATTGCCTGGGTTGTTGTGCAGAGATTGCCGCCTTGTCCATCGGTGTCTACTCCCGTTGGTGTTCCAGTTGTTGCAAGGTCCGACGTGCTGCCCGGCGCACCTCCTGCGGCGCACCGCTGTCATCCACCAGTTTCTGCAGCCCTGCTAGCACCTCCGGTGTAGCAATGCCTCGGGCCAGTCGTCCCAAGTCCCTCGTGGCCCGCCTGCGCATCCGAGCACTAACCGCGTTGTCGCGGGCTAGGGACAGCCAAGCCTGTGCAGCCTTGTCGACCCGCCCCAGTTTGCTCAAGGTCTGAGCGGCCCGTCTGCGTACCTCTGCATACGTCGCACCGTTCTGAGCTAGTGTCAGCAGGTCATCGGCTCGATGCAGTTTGCCAAGGGCCTCTACGGCCTGGAAACGCAACCCTGCGTCCACTGCCTCGTCGCGAGTCAGGGACAGCCAGGCTTGCGCGGTCTCATTGACCTGGTGCAGTTCGCCCAGAACCTTTGCAGCCCGCACGCGCACCTCTGCGTCCACCGCCCTGTCCCCGGCCAAGGACAACCAGGCCCGCACAGCTTCGTCGACTCGGCCCAGTTCCCCCAGAGCCTTCGCAGCGGGCAAGCCTAACTCAGCATACACTTCCCCGTCGCGAACTAGTGCCAGCAGGTCGTCAGTCCGACCCAGTTCGCCTAAGGCCTCCACAGCCTGCAAGCATGAACCCGTGTCCACCGCTTCGTCGCGAGCCAGGGACAACCAGGCTTGCGCAGCCTCTCCAGCACAGCCTATCTTGCCCAAGACTCTCGCCACCAGTACACGCTCCCGTGCGTACACTGTGTCATCATAGGCCAGTGCTAGCAGATCATCTACCCGACGTAGCCTGCCAAGGGCCTCCACGGCCTGGAAGCGCACCCTCCCGTCCACTGCGTTGTCGCGAGCCAAGGACAGCCAGGTCTGCACAGCCTCCTCGACTCGGCCCAGTTCACTCAGAGTATTAGCAGCTAGCAAGCGTGACTCAGCATACACTCCCCTGTCGCGAACTAGTGTCAGCAGGTCATCGGCTCGGTGCAGTTTGCCAAGGGCCTCTACGGCCTGGAAACGCAACCCTGCGTCCACTGCCTCGTCGCGAGCCAGGGATAGCCAGGCTTGCGCGGTCTCATTGACTTGGTGCAGTTCGTCCAGAACCTTTGCAGCCCGCACGCGCACCTCTGCGTCCACCGCCCTGTCCCCGGCCAGGGACAACCAGGCCTGCACAGCTTCGTCGACTCGGCCTAGTTCGCCTAGAGCCTTCGCAGCTGTCAGGCGTAGTTCTATGCCTACTGCGTCATCGCAAGCCAGGGACAGCCAGGCTTGCATCGCCTCCGGGTCGGCCTGGGTGCTCCGCTGGAAGAGGTGGCGAGCCCCGACATGGTTGTCCAGATTCTTCTCCATCACCGCCCAAGAATGCCAGAGATATGGGTTGGTTGGTGTGGCCTGGGTGCCCTGCTGGAAGAGACGGCGAGCCTCATCGTAGTTGCCCAGCTTCTTCTCCATCACTGCCCAGGAATGCCAGAGATATGGGTTGGTTGGTTGGGCCTGGGTGCCCTGCTGGAAGACACGGCGAGCCTCCTCGTAGTTACCCAGCTCCTTCTCCATCAGTGCCCAGGAATGCCAGAGATATGGGTCAGTTGGTTTGGTCTGAGTACCCTGTTGGAAAAGACGGCGAGCCTCGTCGTAGTTGCCCAGCTCCTTCTCCATCAGCGCCCACGCCTGCCAGGAAGGAGCGTCGGTGGGATCTGCCTCTATGCCCTGCTGGAAGAGGTGGCGAGCCTCATCATAGTTGCTCAACTTCTTCTCCATCAGACCCCACGCCTGACAGTTATGGCCGTGAGTTGGGTCAGACTGGTAGCCCTGCTCGAACAGCCGCCGCG
>JAUWNP010000105.1 GCA_030612585.1 Anaerolineae bacterium | reverse complement strand
CCCGTGCCAGTGTTAGCCAGGCTTCGTAATCGCGTGGATGCTCCTGCAGGTAATCTCGCTCGGCGGCGAATGGCTCGGCAGGGGCCTCGACAGTGGGAACTTCCGGCGCTTCCTCGACCCCGGGTGGTGCCTCTATCTCTTCCGGCACTGCGGGTGGTGCAACCTCCTTCATTGGTGAGGTCACTTCCTCTACCGGGACCTCGACCACGGGCGGTGCCTCTGTTTCTTCCGGCACTGCGGGTGGTGTAGCCTCTTCCATCATCGGTGGGGCGGCTTCCTCCACTGCCGGGACTTCGGCCACAGGTAGAGCCTCTGGTTCGCCGAACGCCGTCCAGCCGAACGCTTCCTCGGCCGGGGGAGCGGCGGCTTCCTCAACCGGGGGAGGCGCGGCTGTCTCTGGCGCGACCTCTTCTGGGGGTGGCTCTGCGGGCGTGGGGCGGCCCATGATCTCGGTCATGCGGGCCTCGGCCTCCGCTTCGGCCTGGGCGTGTAGTTCTTCCTCTTTGCCCGCTGCCAGTTGTTCCAGCCATGCCAGCGCCTCGTCACCGGAGGGCATTCCCTCGCCCTCCAACCAAGTCGGCAGGGGTGGCTCCTCCGCTACGGGTGCGGGTACTTCAGGCGGTACGGCCTCTTCCATCGGTGGGGCTTCGGCCACAGGCAGAGCCTCTGGTTCGCCGAACGCCGTCCAGCCGAACGCTTCCTCGGCCGGGGGAGCGGCGGCCTCCTCGACCGGAGGGGCTGCGGCTTCTTCACCTACTGCCTCAACTCCCAGTTCGGCCAGCCACTCGGGAACTTCCACCTCGCCAGGGATGGCAGGTGCTTCTTGCTCACCGGTTGGCTCAAGGCTCAACTCGGCTGGCCATTCAGTGGCCTCTTCCTCTGTGACTGTTTCTGCCTTTTCCTCTTCCTCGACAAACCCTTCACGAATGCCTGCCAGCCACTCGGGGACTTCCTCCGCTGCCGGTTGCTCTTCTGATGGCTCAGTGAGGTCAGAAGGTGCGGAGGCAGCAGCCTCCTCGCCAACAACCTCCTCCAGCCAGGAAGGGATCTCAATCTGTGCTTCCAGCGCTGCGGTGATGCCCACCAGCGCAGTCTCGCGCTCGCTCAGCGGCGGCTTCTCTGCCGGGACGGTCTCTATCTCGGACATCCACGCCGGGCGTTCCTCCTCAGTTGGAGGCTTGTACTCCAGAGGAGCAATCCGCACCTGTCGTTTCGGCAGCGGCGATGCAGCCCCGAAGAGTTGCTGCGCCATTTGGTTGTCTGGGTCCAGCGCCTCGGCCCGCCGCAGGCATGCCTGTCCTTCCTCCCGACCACTGCTGGTCCATATTTCCCCCAGGAGCAGATTGGCCTTGAGGCAGTGGGGCAGTTCATCCAATACCTGCTGGCAGACCTCCGAGGCCTCCAGTCGCTGCTCGTTGCGCCAGAGCGCCTCAGCCAGCGCGACGCTCAGGTCCACCCGTTCGGGATGCTCGGCCAGCAGGGCGCGGAATTCGCCGATCGCTCGTGGGAGCAGATCGCCCCTGAGGTAGAGCCGGGCCAGTGCACCGTGGGTGAGTTGGACACGTTGGATCTCAATGCCATCTCGCCGGCTGTAGAGGTGACGTAACTCTTCCTCCAACACTTTGTTGTCGGTGGCCAGTGCGAATGCTCGTTCCAGGCACCATACGGCTGCGTCGAGCTCGCCACGCCGGCTGTATACTTCGCTCATCCCCGCCCACGCGAGCATGTCCTCAGGGTCGGCGCTGAGTACGCGGTGAAACATGTCGGTGGCGTACTCGTCCTGGCCAGCCTCGATCATCGCTTTGCCCAGCAGCCGGTAGGTCATTGCGTGCTTGGGGTATAACTCCAGGATGTGCTTTCCGTGGGCTACGGCCTCCGCATAATGGCCTTGCTCAATCGTATTCTCGATCTGCTCACAGTATTCTTGAAGGGAAATCTCAGCCATTGCTTCCCCCTTTGGTTATTGGTCATTGGTCATTGGTCAGATTATGCACATCTTGCGCAAAAAGTCAATCCAGACTGTGCACTTCCTTCAGGCGTGCGACTAGTGCGTCTACCGGTCGCTCGGGATGAGGGGAGGGGCCGAACGGATCGGCGATGGTATCCTCTTCCATCATGGCGTGGAAAGCGTTGAGTACGCCACAGGCCAAGACGTCCAGTTGGTAGCCACCCTCAAGCGTAAACACGATCCGCCCGCCACATAACTGCCCGGCCAAACGCACCAGTTCCTGTCCCAACCAGGCGTAGCCGGTTAGCGAGAGGTTCATCTGTGCCAGCGGATCGCTCCAGTGGGCATCATAACCAGCCGAGACTAGTATCAGGTCAGGTCGGAAGCGCTCCGCCAGTGGCCAGACTAACTCGGTGAAGACCTGAGCGTAGCCCGCGTCGCCTACCCCTGGTGGCAGTGGCACGTTGAGCAGGGTTCCTTCGCCAGCGCCGTGCCCTGTTTCATGCCAGTGGCCGGTGCCTGGGTAGTACGGGTACTGGTGGGAGGAGAAGTAGAAGACCGCTGGATCGTCGGCGAAAGTCTCCTGGGTCCCATTGCCATGGTGCACGTCGAAGTCGGCAATGAAGACGCGCTCCACTTTTCCTCCCGCCAACGCCGCCCGCGCGGCCACGGCGACGTTGTTGAAGAGGCAGAAGCCCATCGCTCGAGTGGCTGTGGCGTGGTGTCCCGGCGGACGCACCAGGGCGAAACCATTGGCGATCTCTCCTGCCAGCACCGCCTCTACTGCTCGCACAACCCCACCGGCGGCCATTAGTGCCGCGTCGAAGGAGCGAGGGGAGACGTAGGTGTCGGGGTCGAGGTTCCCGCCGCCAGCCTGGGCTTTGCGCTGTACCCGTTCGATGTGCCTTGGGGTGTGCACGCGCTGCAGTTCCTCGGCTGTTGCCGGGTGGGGCTCCAGGAGCCTCAGACGTGTCAGTATTCCATCGTCTTCCAGCGTGCTGAGGATGCGCTTCAGGCGACGGGCGTTCTCAGGGTGGGAGGGCAGGTCGTGTTCGAGATAGATTGGGTCGTAAACGTAGGCTGTATCCATATATCCTCCGCTTCGAAGCCCGACTTGATCAGGTGGTGTTGTGATTATACTCGCTCACGCGGGAGTGTCAACAGAGTAAATGGCCTCACTGAAAACGTGACCCAAAAATCTGAAAAAGTAGACGCCCCCCGGCTTTCTCGCTTTGTGAGCCGGGGGGCATGAAGGTAGTGCCCCATACACCTTTTCGGTCTCTGGTACCCTCGACAGGATTCGAACCTGTGGCCTTCTGGTCCGCAACCAGACGCTCTATCCACTGAGCCACGAGGGCATAACTGGCGGGGAGGCAGGGATTCGAACCCTGGGTGGAGCTATTAACCCCACAACCGCTTAGCAGGCGGCCCCATTCAACCACTCTGGCACCTCCCCGGGTACCGCTATTCCGTTGTCCTACTTCCGTTTTTTTATTGTTCCGTTGTTGTGGCGGAGGGAGAGGGATTCGAACCCCCGGTGACCTTGCGGCCACAACGGTTTTCAAGACCGTCGCCTTAGTCCACTCGGCCATCCCTCCGGTTCCGGGGGTGGCTCCCCCTGGTGTGGGATTCTACCACGCTAGCGAGCAACTGTCAATTTGCGGGGCCGCCGATGATCTCAATGCCCCTCATCCACGGCCGCAGCACTTCAGGTACCACGATACTGCCATCTGCCTGCTGGTAATTCTCCATAATAGCGATCATCACCCGGGGCAAGGCCAACCCGGAGCCGTTGAGCGTGTGGACGAAGCGGGGTTTGGCCCCTCGCTCTGGCCGGTAGCGGATACTCGCCCGCCGCGCCTGAAATGTTTCGCAGTTGCTGAGGGAACTGACTTCCAACCACTCCCCGCAGCCCGGCGCCCACATCTCAATGTCGTAGGTCTTGGCCGAGTGGAAACCCAGATCACCCGTGCAGAGTTCTTTTATACGGAAGGGAATATCCAAGCGGCGGCAGATGTCCAGTGCATCCTCAAGCATTGTTTCCAGTTCGTCGTAACTGGTGTCTGGGCTGGTGAACCTATACATCTCCACTTTGTCGAACTGGTGCCCGCGCTTGATGCCGCGCACATCTCGCCCAGCGCTCATCTTCTCACGGCGGAAACAGGCACTGTGGGCTACATAGCGCAGAGGCAGTTCATCAGCGCTGAGAATCTCGTCCCGGTGCAGATTGGTCAGCGGTACCTCGGCCGTGGGGATGAGCCAGAGGTCATCCTTGATGTCATGATAAATATTATCGGCAAACTTGGGGAGTTCCCCAGCCCCCCACATACACTCTTCCTTGACGACAAAAGGCGTATAAATCTCGGTGTAGCCGTGATCCCTAACGTGCACGTCCAGCATCCAGGCGATGAGCGCACGTTGCAGACGCGCCCCGGCCCCGCGCAAGACGTAGAAACGGCTGCCGGAGAGTTTCACGCCCCGCTCGAAGTCGAGGATGCCCAGTTCTGGCCCCAGGTCCCAATGAGCCACTGGCTCGAAGTCAAACTCCCGGGGCTCTCCCCGCTCTCGTAAGACGGGGTTGTGTGTCTCATCAGGACCAACAGGCACACTCGCGTGCGGCGGGTTGGGCATCGCCAGCATCGTTGCCTTGAGGTCAGGTTCGACCTCGCGTAGCCGGGCTTCAAGTTCGCTGATGTGGTCTCCTACCTGACGCATCTCAGTGATGAGTCGCTCCCGTTCGACCTTGTCCTTGAGCCGGCTGATCTCCTTGGAGACGTGGTTACGCTCGGCCCTGAGCGCCTCGACCTCCCGGAGTAGTTTGCGCCGCCGGGCATCCAGTGCCAGGATGATATCCACATGGGCCGGGTCTTCGTTCCGGCTCAGCAACGCGGCCTTGACCAGTTCTGGCTGTTCACGAATGAGCGCGATGTCGAGCATATTATCTCTCCTGTGTCTGCTCCCATCTTTCAATGGCCTGGAGGATGGCCTGGCGCAGCCGCTCGTCGGGGAGCTGCAATGATTATAGCACGGCCCATTCAACTTTACAAATTGACCACTTTGGGTTATAATCTATATATCTTGTCTCCAGAACTGACTGAGAGTCATACCCTCTCAGTTTTTGCTATCTACAGGGAACCCCGCTCTATGGGGTGGGGCGTTTCTTTTTGCAGGTTCATGGAAGAGAAAGTGGGACGTAGATACACGCAGATTTTCGCGGATAGAGAATCGGTGTGTGTCTGCGTCCCATGTTTTGATTCGTTTGTGAGGAGATTGAACACTTGTTTGCATCAGGAATATGATGGATGAATGAGGGGCCGACGTTCCTAACCCGCGAAGGGTACCGTAAACTGGAGCAAGAATTGAACCACCTGCGCACGGTTCGGCGTCAGGAGGTCGCCCGGCGTCTCCATCAGGCGCTGAAAGAGGGCGACATTCTGGAGAATGCAGAGTTAGAGGATGCGCGCAATGAACAAGCCTTCGTGGAAGGACGTATCCTGACGCTGGGGAGCATGTTGGGCGATGTGGTCATCATCGAGGAAGAAGGGCCTCACGAGGCGGTCGGACTGGGCAGTCGTGTCACCGTTGTAGAAGGGGACGGGCCGCCGGAGGCCTACCATATCGTGGGTTCGGTCGAGGCCGACCCTGCTAATGGTCTGATTTCCAACGAATCCCCCCTGGGGCGGGCGCTGATGGGGCGCAAGGTGGGGGGAGAGGTCGTGGTCAATGCTCCTGACGGCGTGCTGGCGTTCAGAATCGTGGAGATTCAGTAACCTACGCGTCGGTGGAGTGTGAGTCGCCCACGCAGAACCCCGCGAGGTGGTTGGCGTGGGTGTTTTTATAATAGACGCATAGTGAATGCAGGAGACGTTATGGAATTAACAGAACTGGAACGGCAACGCGTGGAGAAACTGGAGCGATTGCGAGCCCGAGGGGTCGAACCTTATCCCCATCGCGTCAAGCGTACTCATACTGTAGCCGAGGCGATTGCCGCTCTTGAAGCGGCCGAGGCTGCCGGGGAAGGAGGTTCCCATGTCGCTGTAAGCGGACGGCTGCGTAGTATGCGCGTGATGGGAAAAGTCACCTTCGCACACATCGAAGACGGGAGCGGCTCCATTCAGCTCTTCCTGCGCGTTAACGACGTAGGTGAAGAGGCCTACGATATGTTTAAGCGGGACTTCGATCTGGGCGACTTCATGGGCGCGGAGGGCGCGTTGATGCGCACTCGTACCGGCGAGATCAGTGTCCGCGTGAAGCAGGTGCGTATGCTGGCCAAGGCGATCAGCCCGCTACCGGTGATCAAGGAGAGGGAGGTGGACGGCAGGCGGGTGCGCTACACTGCTTTCTCCGACGTCGAAGAGCGGTATCGCCAGCGGTACGCTGACCTGGCCTGCAACCCCGACGTGCGCGAGGTTTTCCGCGTGCGTGCACGCGCGATCAAAGCCCTGCGCCGTTTTTTTGATGATCGTGGTTTCCTGGAGGTTGAGACACCTATCCTTCAGCCGGTCTACGGAGGCGCAGCGGCTCGTCCCTTCATCACCCATCACCATCAACTGCACCAGGATTTATACTTGCGCATCGCATTCGAACTGTACTTGAAGAGGCTCCTGGTGGGGATGTACGACAGAGTTTACGAAATCGGGCACGACTTCCGCAATGAGGGTGTATCCCAAAAGCACAATCCAGAGTTTACCCAACTGGAGTTCTACGCCGCCTACTGGGACTATCACGACGTGATGGCGTTCTGCGAGCAGATGATCGCTTACGTCGCCGAGGAGGTGCTGGGCCGCCAGGTGATCCACTACCAGGGTCACGAGATAAACTTCCGCCCCCCCTGGCGGCGGGTCACGCTGCGTGACGTTGTCCTCGAGGTGACGGGCATTGACTACCGTCGGTATCCCACCGCTGAGGAATTGGCGTCCGCGATGCAGGCCAAGGGGTTGCCGGCCAAGCCGGGCGCGACCTGGGGCTACTTGATTGACAAGGGGCTACTGGGGACGGTCGAGCCGACGCTGGTCCAGCCGACCTTCGTGATGGATTACCCCCGCGACATCTCTCCGCTGGCCAAGACCAAACCCGACGACCCGACGCACGTCGAGCGCTTCGAGTATTTCATCGGAGGGCTGGAGATGGGCAACGCCTTCACTGAATTGAACGATCCCCTTGACCAGGAGCAGAGGTTCTTGGAGATGGGGCGGCTATATGCGCCTGACGACGAAGAGGCTCATCCGATGGACGAGGACTACCTGCGGGCGATGAAATATGGTATGCCACCCAACGGCGGCTTCGGATTGGGCGTAGATCGGCTGGTGATGCTCCTCGCAGATAAGTCGGCCATTCGTGAGGTCATTCTCTTCCCGCAATTACGAGCCAAGGAGTAAACTGAATTAGTACTATTATACTATTGCCTGTCTGGTGAACGTAGTGTACAATAAGATAGGGGCGTCTTGTTGCACGCGTATCAGCATCCTTGAGGTGAAGGGGGGGGGCAATGAGGAGTGTGCGATCTCTTTCGATGGTGGCACTGGTCGTCGTGCTTCTTGGCAGCGTGACTGCCACGTATGCACAAACCCCGACCGGGGGCTGTCGCTATTTCGTCGAGACAGGTCACTACGTATGTGATGAATTCCTCGAGTTCTATGACACACGGGGGGGGAGCGAGATCTTCGGTTTCCCTCTCACGGAAGCATTCGAGGATTCTGTGCTTAGGTTGCGAGTGCAGTACTTCCAGCGTGCCCGGATGGAGTGGCACCCGAACAACCCAGCCCCCTACAAAGTGCAACTAGGGCTGCTGGCTGACGAACTGATTGGTAAACTTGGCTATCACTTTCCTCCGCCCCCCCCGGAACAGATCCCTGCTTTCAACAATGACGTCCATCACTACTTCAGCGAAACGGGGCACGTTGTCTCCCATGCGTTTCTTAAGTATTTCCGCGAGAAAGGGGGGGCGGACATCTTCGGCTATCCTCGCTCTGAGTTTATGCTTGAGGATGGGTACGTCGTACAGTACTTCCAACGGGCACGCATGGAGTGGCATCCTGAGTTCTCCTCCGGCCCGCGGATGCGCCTGACCTACCTGGGAGAAACCTACCTCGAGCATTTCCCCGTTCCTCAGGAAGTCCTTCAGCCTTCGATAACCATAGAGCACCGGGTGACGGAACTAAGTATCAGCGCTTCGGTGCGGTATGCTATCACTGGGCGGCAGGGGGTTCAGACAGTTTTCGTCTATGTGAATGACCAGCAGCAGCAGCCGCTTCAAGGTGCAGCCGTCAGGATGGTGGTCCATTATCAGTCGGGCGATCAAGCCTACGAGTTTAAGCCTACCAACACCAGCGGCTTCACGCGGCGCAGTTTTGACCTCTCGCCGTCACTACCAGGTCAGAAGGTGGTGATTGACGTGACGGTGACGCATGGCAATCTGACAGCCACGACTCAGACTTTCTTCCTGCCGTGGTGGTAGGGTCATTGGAGATCAAAAAGCCCGCTCTCAAGCGGGCTTTTTGATTGGCTGGTTTCAACCTCCGGGAGGTTTTCACTATCGTTGGTTACTCCTCCCATCCGATGATCCAGACGCACAGGCCGGCCAGGCCAATGGTGGCGACGATCAGCGCAGCCCACTGCCCCGGCAGCAGACCCACATCGCGAGCGGACCAGACAAGGATGG
This sequence comes from Anaerolineae bacterium, assembly GCA_030612585.1. The sequence continues at coordinate 6,616 of JAUWNP010000105.1, read as the reverse complement.
CCACCATACCAATGGCCAGTACCAGCCAGGCTGTTAGGCGTGGGTGCTGGCTGGCGAATTGTTTCAGGGAAGACATGCATTCACCTCCAGTGAAATTGGTCACAGTGGGCTGAGCACGTGATTGGGGCGTGATTGTTTCATCAGTACTACCTCGTCGTTTCCTATGTGGGCCTCGTAAGCGGCCTCTCGCCATGCTTTGGGCAGACTGGCGACCGTCTTGGACAGGTACCCGAACGTTCTGCAAAACTCTACTAGACCGGGGGGCGTTGGGCGTGGCAGGGATAGCAGCACTACCTCGCATTGTAACTCGGTCGCGGCCCGCTCCATCTCGGAGAGCAGTGCTCGGCCGACTGCGATGCGCTCCTGAGCTGGCCAGGCCAGGAAGTCACTTACCTGGACGATGAGGTTCTCTATTTGCCAACCCAGTATCCCGACCAGATTCCCATCCTGCTCAGCCAGCAGAAACCCCACGTTGCGGAAGCGGGCGATGACCGCCTGCTCGTTTATCTCTGGTTGTCCCTGTCGAGCGCGATTGACAAACGCGGCGATCTTACCTGCATCGCTCATCTTACCCCGTCGCACTGTGATCTCTTGCCGTTGCGCCATGTTCCTCCTTGAGATCTCAAGACCGAGAGATGTGCGTAGCGCTGCGCAGGGCGGACTCTCCAGGGAGGCTCGAAAGCCTGATCTGTGTTCCCTGGCCCCAAGTATACCGCAAAACTCGAAAACAGGCTACTGCTCCATCAGTCTCTGCCATGCTGTCTGCACCTGCGCCCGCGTCTGTGAGATCTTCCCTGAGGTGTCAATCACTACATCGGCGCGGGTGATTTTGTCCTCCTGGGGCGGCTGTGCTCGCACACGCTGCTCAGCCTCAGCCCGGCTTAAGCCTCGCCCGCCCATGATGCGGTAGACCTGCTGCTCCAGCCGGCAGGTCGTCACCCATACGCTGTCGCAACCGTCGGCCAAACCGGCCTCAATGAGTTTGATGGCCTCGATTACCACGATGGTGGCCTGGGAGATGGCAATACGGCGGCGGATCGCTTCAATGGTAGCGGGATGGACAATGATCTCTAGTCGCGCCAATGCCGCAGGGTCAGCAAAGACCAGCGCCCCTAGCCGCGCCCGGTCAATCTCGCCATTGGGGGCCAGCACCTCTGGCCCGAACGTTGCGGCGATCTGTGCGTGGGCAGGGGTGCCAGCGCGCATTACCTCGTGGGCCACCTTGTCTGCGTCTATCACTTCAGCACCTAGTTCAGCCAGCGTCCTGGCGACGGTGGATTTGCCTGTGCAGATGTTGCCTGTGAGGCCGATGAGCAACGGGCGATGATTATTCATTGACCTAGTGGTGTCCCCTCCACCGCCTGCGGCGGGGGTTTCGTCGGTGACGCCTATCATACCACATCTGTCCAGGCAGCGAGCAGCGCGTCCAGTTCCGCTTCGACCTGGTTGTACTCGGCGCCCAATTGGCGCACCCGCTCGACTGCCTTCTGCTCGCTGGCGATGGCCAGTTGGGTTTCTAACTGCGCCCGGTGCGTCTCCAAACGATGGATGGCCTGTTCAAGTTCGGCTTGGCGGCGTGCTTGCCGCGCTGCCTCCCGCTCCGCAGCCTTGCGGGCCTTCCGCACGCGTTCTCTCTCCGTTTGGCCCCGGATCTCGCGGCGTGCCTGTCGTTGCTGTCGCCGCTGTATCTCCCAGTTGTGGTATTCCTCGTATCCTTCCTTGAACTCCCATAACTGCCCGTCCTCAATCACCCAGACGCGGGTGGCTAGCCTGCGGATCAGGTAGCGGTCGTGGGTCACGAGCAGCAGTGTGCCGCCGAAGCCAGAGAGCATCTCTTGCAGCACTTCCTGGGAGGGGATGTCAAGGTGGTTGGTCGGCTCGTCGAGGAGCAGGACGTTGGCGCCTTGCCGGGCCAGGACGGCCAGTGCGACGCGGGCCTGCTCGCCGCCGGAAAGATCGCCGATGCGTTTAAAGACGTCGTCGCCAGAGAAGCGATAGCGGCCCAGCAGTTTACGTGCCTGGCTGATCGTCAGTTCGCCAGTGTTCAAGATGGTCTCGAGCACGGTTTTCTCGGGGGCAAGGCCCGCGTGTCCCTGGGCGAAGTAGCCCAGGTGCACGCTCTCCCCAATGCGCACACGCCCGGCAAGTGGTGGGACTTCGCCCAGTGTGGTGCGCAGCAGGGTGGTCTTGCCAGAGCCATTAGGTCCCAGCAGTGCCACCCGCTGTCCTCGCCTTAGTTCGAACTCCTTGGCCGTGAGGAGGGGATTGGCCGAGTCGTAACCCACGGTGAGGCCATAGAGGCCCAGCACCAGGTCGCCGCTGCGGGCTGCGTCGCCCAGGTCGAGGCTCAGCGGGCGGTACTCCCGTGGTTGCTCGACCCGCTCGACCCGCTCCAGCCGTTTGCGCCGCCCCTTCGCCTCACGGCTGCGCTGTCCAGCGATGTTGCGGCGAATGAACTCCTCAGTGCGGGCGACGAATTGCCGCTGCCGCTCGTACTTGGCTTGTTGGAGAGCCACATGCTCGGCTTTCTGGATGACGTAGGCGCTGTAGTTGCCGCGATACCGCTCCATCCGGCCCCACTCCAGTTCCCACACTCGCTCGACGACAGCGTTGAGGAAGGCTCGGTCGTGGGCCACGACGAGCACAGCGCCTTTCCACGCTTTGAGATAGTTCTCCAGCCACTCGATACCCGCCAGGTCGAGGTGGTTGGTTGGCTCGTCCATCAGCAGCAGGTCGGGCTCTGCCAGCAGGAGGCGGGCCAGCAGGGCGCGCGTTTTTTGTCCTCCGCTGAGTTGCGCCATGGGACGCTGGAAATCATCTTCGTCAAAACCCAGGCCGGAAAGCACCTGGTCAATGCGCTGTTCGTACGTATAGCCGCCCGCCAGTTCAAACGCTTCCAGGGCTCGGTCGTACTGTTGCAGCGCCCCCTCGCGGGTGGCAGGATCCGCCATAGCGGCTTCCAGGCGACGCAGTGTGGCAGACTGGGCCTGCAGGTCAGCGAAGACCTCTAGCATTGTGCTCCATAGCGTACCGGATGCGGGAAAGTCGGCCTGTTGGGGAAGGTAGGCGATGTGCAGCCGTTTGGCCCGATGGATGGTACCGGCCGTGGGGTCCTCCTGTCCGGCAACCAGGCGCAGCAGTGTCGTCTTGCCTGAGCCATTGGGGCCGACAAGCGCGATTTTGGCCCCGTGGGGAATCTCAAAGGAGACGCCCTCGAAGACGTCCTGGGGGCCGTAAGACTTGGCCAAGTTGCTGGCGGTTAGAGTAGACATAGGGAACGTGTCGCGTGGTGCGCACTTCGACTCTAGCGTGAATGGTAGGCAATTATACCATGAGCCTGGGGTGTGCCAACCTTGCCACCGAAGTCATTTTGTAGTACACTCATAGTGGCTTCGGCTTAGCATCAAGGCCAGCGGCGAAACCTGTGCAGGTCTATCTAGTAAAGAAGGAGGATTAGGATGCCTACTAAATTGGGTCCCCACGTTCTGCGATCCGCTGCCGACTTGGGTGAGTACATCCGGGCTGGCGTGGCGGTGGCTAAGTTTGTGGGCGATTGGGGGAAAGCCAGGGATGTCCCGGCTGGCGCTCTGGTGATCGGTCGCAAGCATCAGGGGGACTACGATGCCCAAGGCCATAAGGCTATTGGGAAGACGCCTCCCGAAGCGGCTCAGCAGTTTGTCCAGGATCAACTGCCCACATATCGGGCCAATCCCCACATCAAGTACTGGGAGGGACACAACGAGCCGGTCTGGAACGATGAGGAGGGTATGAGGTGGTATGCCCAGTTCGAGGTGGAGCGTATGCAGTTGATGGCCAACCTGGGGTTGAAGTGCGTGATCGGAAACTTCGCCGCTGGCACGCCGCCTCTGCATCTTTGGCCGGCTTTCTTACCGGCCCTCCGGGCCACTGAGCAGTATGAGGCCATCCTCGGTCTCCACGAGTACAGTTGCCCCTGGATGTGGTGGATGACAGGGAAGCATCAACTGGACCCCAACGCGGATGAGGGAGATGAGGGATGGACGACGTTGCGTTATCGCAAGGTTTACCGCCAGTACCTGATCCCGAACGGGCTGGGAGACGTGCCGTTGGCGATCACCGAGTGTGGCATTGACCCGCTGGTGAACCCCAAGCCGCCGGGCGTAGAAGGCGGGGCGTGGAAGCAGTTGGGTGGCTTCTGGGCCGAGCACGACGGTAAGCCGGATAAGGCCGACTATTACTACCAGCAGTTGGTCTGGTACGACAAGGAACTACAAAAGGATGATTACGTCGTCGGCGCGACCATCTTCACCTGGGGCAGTTTCGGCCGGCCGTGGGTAGATTTCGACGTGGCCGGGACGGGTGTGGCCAAGAAACTGATTACCTACACACGGCAAGACCCGGCAGAGGAGTTCGTGTATGACGGGGAGAAGGAGAAAGAACCGCGTGGGCAGCCTCGTGTTCAGTATGAGCGTACCTACGTGTTGCTTCCCCCCAACGCAGACGCCGCCTGGGCGCGGGCTGTGGTGGAGGGCGCGTGGGGTCGGCGTCGCTGCACCATTGGTGGCAGTGCCGACGACGCGGGCATCGGCGACCTGGATGTACGGTGCGTGATCGCAGTCAATCCGCAGGAATGGCCCGGCTCGCTATCGCTGGAGGAGTTCTACGCACAGCACTACCCTGGCATCGAGTACAGGTCCATCATGGCCGCAACGCCTGCGGAAATGGCACGGAAGTTAGCCAACGAGTAGGGTGACACGGATGACCAGCGAGAAACTGCGCCAACTCCCCAGCGTGGACCGGCTGCTCGGCGAGGAGGCCGTGCGGGAACTGGTCGCTACATACGGCCACCGCCAGACTGTGGACGCGCTGCGTGAGACGCTCGGCGTGGTGCGCGATGAGGTGCGGGCCGGGGCGGACGTGCCGGGCATCGCACCGCTGGTGGCACGGGCAGGCGTCTGTCTGCGGGGGCGGTTGGTTCCTACGCTGCGCCCGGTCATCAACGGTACCGGCGTCGTCATCCACACCAACCTGGGACGAGCCCCTCTCTCGACCGCCGCACGGGCGGCGATGGAGGCGGTGGGGCGGGGCTACTCCACGTTGGAGTATGACTTGCGGGCGGGGCGGCGTGGCCACCGCACTGTGCACGCCGAGCGGTATCTGTGCGAACTGACCGGGGCAGAGGCCGCATTGGTGGTCAACAACAACGCCGGGGCGGTGCTCCTGGCGCTGACCGGGCTGGCGCAGGGCCGGGGTGTGGTCATCTCGCGGGGACAACTGGTGGAGATCGGCGGCGGCTTCCGCATACCCGATGTGATGGCGCAGAGTGGTGCGCGGCTGATCGAGGTCGGCACGACCAACCGCACCCACCTGCGCGACTACGCGGCCCCGCTGGAACAGCACGAGGACGTGGCTTTGATCCTGCGGGCGCACCATTCCAATTTCCGCATCGTGGGCTTTACCACTGAGCCGTCCTTGCCCGAATTGGTCGCGCTGGGCGTCGAGCGTGGCCTGCCGGTGATGGATGACCTGGGGAGCGGCGCGCTGCTCGACACGGCCCAGTTTGGGCTGATGCACGAGCCGATGGTGCAGGAGAGTCTCGCGGTGGGTGCGGCGGTGGTCTGTTTCAGCGGCGACAAACTGCTGGGCGGCCCGCAGGCGGGAATCATCGTCGGGCGGGCGGAGTACGTGGAGCCGCTGAAGACCCACCCGTTGGCCCGCGCGCTGCGGACCGACAAACTCTGTCTGGCTGGTCTGCAGGCGACGCTGCTGCACTACCTGAAGGACGAAGCTACCGAGCGCGTCCCGGTCTGGCGGATGATCTCGATGGGGCTGGACGAGGTCGAACGACGGGCGCGCCGCTGGCGGCGGGCGCTGCGCCGGGCTGGCGTCTCGGCCGAGATCGCGGACGGACGCTCTACCGTCGGTGGGGGCAGCCTGCCCGGCGAGACGTTGCCGACGAGACTGGTCGTGCTGGGGGTGGCGCACCCCGATCAACTGGCGGCTGCACTGCGGGCCGCCGACCCACCGGTGGTGGCCCGCATTGAGGAGGATCGGCTGGTGCTGGATCCGCGCACGGTGCTGGTGGAGGAGGAGCGGGAGTTGTTGAGAGTGGTTGTGGGGGCACTGTCAACGGATTGGGGAACGGATTGAACGGATTGGAACTGCGTGTCCCAAGTGGTTTTTTGTCCCAAACGGGCTCGCCCGGATAAGATGAAGGCGAGGATCGGTGCAGACAGTTGTATCCTGACAGCAGGCCGATTGTTCGGCCCTACGAGTGACTATCACGACGTGACACTCATGCTCGATACGGCTGCCTCGCTGACGATGATCCGGGGTGCGGCGTTGGCTCAAGAACGAATGCAACAAGCAGCAGTCAGCGCTGAAGGCGGAGACGCTGAACCGGGCTAATAAGCAGTACAGAGTCGACCGGGAACTGGCGAGAAATCCGGGGACGGCAGGAAGGAGAACAGGAGAGATGAAACAAGACCTGGACCGCTTGATGGAGCAGCGTGGGCTGGATGCAGCCCTCGTCGTGGGGGCCGTGCACGGCAACCCGGCGATGTATTACATGACCAACGGCGCGGGACTCACGCGCGGGTGGGTGCTCAAGAAGCGGGGCGAGGAGCCTGTGCTTCTC
>JAUWNP010000271.1 GCA_030612585.1 Anaerolineae bacterium | reverse complement strand
TCTACTCCTCCATCAGCCCCTCGCGCCAGGCGTAGACCGCCGCCTGGGTGCGGTCGGAGAGGTGCAGTTTCCCCAGCAGGTTGCTGACGTGCGCCTTGACCGTCCGCTCGGTGATGACCAGTTCGGCTCCGATCTCGGCGTTGGTGCGGCCCTGGGCGATGAGCCGGAGCACTTCCATTTCGCGCGCCGTCAGCCCGGCGGCCGGGTCGCGGCCATGAGTGGGCGCGGTGACCTCGGCCATCAGCCGGCGGGCGATGCGCGGATGCAGGGTCGCCTCACCCCGGCTGGCGGCGTGGATGGCATCCAGCACCGTCTCGGCGCCGGCGTCCTTGAGCAGATACGAGAGCGCGCCAGCCTTGATGGCCGAGAAGATCAGTTCATCCTGGGCGAAACTGGTCAGCACCACCACCTGTGTGTGCGGGCTGGCCTGGCGGATGCGGCGAGTGGCCTGCACGCCCCCCTGATCCGAGGGCTCCGTCCCCGGCTGCAACGGCAGCACCAGGTCCATCAGCACCACGTCGGGCACGTGCTCGGCCACTCCCTCCACACCGCTCTGCGCGTCGCCAGCCTCGCCCACGAGTGTGATCTCCGGGTGGGCGCTCAGGTAGAAGCGCAGTCCTTTGCGCACCACGTCGTGGTCATCCACCACGAAGACGGTGATGGGCTCACCCCCCTCAGTTCCTTTTTTGCTCATCTACTCATCTACTCATCTACTCACCTACTCACTTACTCACTTACTCACCGAGACCGGCAGGCTGCCCAGCAGGAGGGTCGGGCTGATGCCTTCCTCGGTGATGACGATCTTGGCGTTGTCGCGCAGGGCATTCTCGGTCATCTCCATCTGCTTCAACACCTGGGCGTTACCCTGGAAGTACTGCTGCGCGGCTTCGTTGACCAACTTGATCGCCTTGGCCTTGCCCTCGGCTACCATAATCGCCGCCTCCCGTTCGCCTTCGGCGTGCTGGATTATGGCCAGTTTCTGCTGCTCGGCGGCCTCGAACTCGCCGGTGGCCAGCAGGCGCATGGCCCGCCGTTCCTGCTCGGCTGTCTTCTGCTTGTGCATGGCGCGCTTGATGTCCTCGGGCGGGTCAATGAGCATGATCTCGATCTTGCTCACCCTCAGTCCCCATTCACTGGCGAAAGCGTTGAGAATTGCCTGCATGTTGTCTGCGATTTTTTCGCGCGCCACCAGGCTCTCGTCCAGCGTCAGATCGCCGAACTCCTGGCGCAGATTGGTCATCGCCAGTTGGATCACCGCCCGTTTCCAGTTGTCAATGTTGTAGAAGGTTCTTTTGATGGACTCCTCGTCGGAAGAGGGGCGCACCCACATGACGCCGTCCACCATGATCTCGACGTTGTCCTTGGTGATGACCGCCTGGGGCGGGATGTCCATCGTGTGTTCGCGGATGTCGCGGACGCGGACGAGGTTGACGATGGGGATCTGAAACCCCAGCCCGGGCATGACAAAACTGGAATATTTGCCCAGGGTTTCCTGGATGCCCCGTTCGTAAGGCATCAGTGTGTAGATTGGAAATAGGATGGTTCTCATGTCTTTCTCCTTTCAGGTATGAATCTATCTATCTCAGTAAATAGGGAGTAGGGAGTAGGGGGTGGGGAGTAGTATCGAATCTTCCCCATACTTCCTACTCAACACTCCCACACTCTCACACTCCCACACTCCCACACTTCCATACTCCCATACTCCCTACTCCCTACTCCTCTGCCTCTGTGGTTGAGGCCATCTCATCTGCGAGACGCATAGCCACCATCACCAGCAGAGGCAGGGGCAGCGCGCGCCGCAACTCGACCCGGTGCGCCCCGTCGCCCTCGACGGAGAGGTATTCATCGCCGACCTCGTCCACGAGAACACAGTTGCCCGGCTGGCCCTTGACGCGGGACAGGCGGTAGCCCCGCCCGTCGTAGATGATCTCGCTCCAGGTGTTCAGCAGCCGGCCCTGGTACTGCATTGCCGCCAGCGGTTGCCCGTTGCGCGTCAGTACCATCCGTCCGCTCAAGCCACGGATGTGGCGCAGGGCCCACGAAACGTCTTCGGCCTCCCATTCGTATCCCGACCGGCTGCGGTTCACCCGGACCAACGGCGCGCGGCGTTGCCTTTGTTCTGAGATGCTCAGGACGTGCAGGATGTAGTCTCTCTTGAGACCCAGGAAGCCGGTTTCTTCCCTGACAATCAGCGCTTCCTCGCCAGGCTCCACCAGTGGACGGCGCAGGTGCACCCGGTCGGCGGGGAGCCAGGGCCAGGTTTGCCCCACCGGGATGACTAACCTCTGGCCCAGCCAGGCCCAGTTTTCAATGGTTGGGCTGGGACGACCTTTGTCCAGACCGGCAATCTCCGCCTGTGTGCCAAAGGACGGTCCCAGTGGATAGGGCAGTTCAACTTCGGCCAGCACTGTGGTCCCCATGCCGATCTGGCTTTCGATGGCCAGCCGCCCGCCGGCGGCTATCAAACGCTCCTGCATGCTCGTCAGTCCCAGCCCCAGGCCCCGGCGGGCCTGCCCGGTGTCAAACCCGATGCCATTGTCGCGGATGGTCAATATTGCTTGCGCGAGCATGCAACGCAGGTTCACATCCACGCGGGTGGCTCGGGCATGCCGGGCCACGTTGTACAATGCCTCCTGGGTCACGCGATAGAGCGGTTCGGCCACGGATAGGGGCAGGAGTGCGTCGTTGCCCTGCACCTCCAGGTAGATCAGGATGTGTTCTCGCGCGCCGAAGAGCAGGGTGTAATCGTTGAGCGCCGCCGCCAGCCCTTGCTCATGAAGTGAGCCAGGGCGCAAGTCCTTGATGAGGCGAGTCATTTCACGCTGGGCGGCTTGGGCTGTTGTCTCAACCTCGCGCACCATCTCGGCCATGTCGTCCGGCACGTCCGGCAGCGCGTCGAGGCGGGTGCGGATTCCGCTGGCCGCCATCGCCAGGCTAAATAGGTGCTGCTTGACGCTGTCGTGCAGTTCGCGCGCCAACCGATTGCGCTCTTCGACGACGGCCAGGGCGCGTACCTGGTCGGTGAGGCGCGTATTGTGCTCCCGCAGTTCGTCCAGGTCTTGCTCGTCCTGTTCGAGGTGCTCGGCCAAAAGGTCCAGTTGCCCGGCCAGCAGGCCCAGGTCGTCGGTCGTCGGGTCTGCGATGCGCAGAGAGAGGTTGCCGCGCAGCCAGGCGCGGCTGATTTCGAGAGCGCGTCCCAGGCGGCCGGTGATGCTCCGGCTGGCCCACGCGCCCAACAGCAGCCCCGCCAGTGCAGCGCCGATGATTACCAGGGCGAGGTGGAGGCCCCAGGCGGGCCGGGTGAACACCGGCTGGCGTGTGACCAAGGCCGCTGTCCCCAGGGCCATCCCCTCGGCGAGAAGGACGGCTGCCAGGGTCACCACCGCGTGGGCGAGCATCATCTTGTGCCGCAAGTTCATCCTTGGGGGACGGGGATCGTTCTGCATTGGGTGCTAACCTGTCTCCAGCGCTTGCCGAATGGCCCGGACTTCGGTCAGAATCGCGCTCAAAGCAGCGGTCGAGACCACGGCCGGTGCGCCCTCCACTTCGGCGGCCGTCGGGGCCATGCTCCCTCGGAAACGGCGCAGTTCTGTTACCACGATCTCATAAACCTCTTGAACGTCGGTCAGGCCCACCAGGCTTTCCTCAGCACCGGTCGTGCCGCTCATGCCGGCCGTCTGGATGTTCAGCGTGCCGATGCCGAGCCAGCGATCCAGGATGTCCCGCTTGACTGTCAGGTTGGTCACTGTGCGGTAAGGCACGTGCTTGACCGATTTGGTCCAGATGCCCGCCCGCACGATCACCTCGTCGTCCTGAACCTCGTAGGCCAGGCTGCGATAGTAGGGGCCGGCCAGCATCAACGCTGGCAGATACCAGACGGCGTCAACGATGGCGACGACAGTGACAAAAACCCTACCGCCGTCCGCGCCTTTTTCTCGGTCGGTGCTTATGAGCCAACCGAGCAGAAGACCGCCGGCCAGGATCAACAACGCCACGAACGTGATGACCAGGCGTAACTTAGTCAAGTACTGGGGACTGGGTTTGAAACTTCGTGCCTGCATCTCCCTATATCCTCCTCGTTGTTTTGGACTATCGGTTACATTGTACCACAGTTTGCCTTGCCTGTCATCGGGCCTGCGACCAAAATTGACCCTGTACCTGGGTACAATGTTGAGGTGATTTTGGGGGCGGCTGGTTCATATCTGCAGCCGGTAGACGCGGTAACGTTTGTAGAGTTTGGCTCCCGCCCGCTTGGCCAGGGTGGGCGTATAAGGATTATCCTCTGACGTGAGGGACAGATCGGCCCACTTGAATCCCCTGGCCCTGGCGCGCCTGGCCATTTCGTCAAAGAGCAACACGCTCACGCCGCTGCCCCAATACTCGGGCAATACCAGGACACTCTTGATTGCCAGACATTCAGGTTGGCTCCGCATGTGCCACCACAGTCTCACGTAATCCCAGGGGTAACGCAGTCCGTTGGCATGTTGGAACGGTTCGTTCAGGTTAGGGATGCCAGGCAGCCAACCCACAGCCTGCCCATCCACCTCGGCAAAGAGGATCAGTTCAGGGTCGGCAATGTCGCGAAAGGGCGCTAGCGATGCCTCCAATGCATCCCGGTGCCAGCCAATGTGGTCGGGGAGGTGAGCCAGAGCAATGTTGATCAAACGATACACCCGGTCAATCTCTTCATCCCAGTGTGCCAGGTCGGCTCCGCGGATGGCGATCTTCCCTCGCTGGCGGAGCCTGTCTGCCAGACGGGAGAGTCGCCGCAAGGCGGGTATGTCCTTTTCCAGTTCTATGGCGTAGGCCAGGTTGTCCCCCGCGCCGGTTGGAAGCCGAACCGCTCCATGAAACCCTGGTAGTATGGAGGTGTGTGCCCGCAGAGCAACGCTGGCGGACGGGCGCGCCCCTCGATGAGCACCCCGTAACTGTCCTCGTAGTCCAGGTTGAATGGGCCGAAGAGCGCGTTGAGATCGCGCTGTTCCGCCCACCTGATGACCTGATTGAGCAGGGCCTCGGCGACGGCGTAGTCATCTATGTACTCGAAAAAGCCGAACGTGCACTCGGCTCTCTCACGCTGCTCGTTGGCGAACTTGTCTTCTGCTGCG
>JAUWNP010000205.1 GCA_030612585.1 Anaerolineae bacterium | reverse complement strand
GCCTACATGCCGCGCATCGAGACGGCGGGCGGCGAGAAATGGATGGAGATCGGTTTCCTGCGCGCCATCCTGCGCTCCGGTACCTTCCCGCCCCACGACCCCTGGCTCTCCGGTTTTGGCATCTCCTACTACTACTTCGGCTATATCATCGTCGCCATGCTCACCCGGTTGGCGGCCGTCCCGCCCTCCATCGCCTTCAATCTTGGCATCGCCACCCTCTTTGCGCTCGCCTGCACCGGGGCCTTCAGCCTGGTCTACAACCTCATCGCGGCGGAGGGCAGGGGGGCAGGGGAGCAGAGGGGCAGGGGGGCAGGGGAGCAGGGGAGCAGAGGAGCAGAGGGGAGGGTGGGGGAGAGGTTTGCTATTCTGGGCGGGTTGCTGGGGCCGCTGCTGCTGGTCGTGATGGGCAACCTGGAGGGGCTGCTGGAGGTGTTGCACGCGCGGGGTATCGGCCTGGCCTCCTTCTGGCAGTGGCTCGACGTGCGCTCACTTAACGTCGCTCCGCCCCCCTTCGCTGAGGGCAGTTGGGTTCCTTCGCGTTTCATGTGGTGGTGGCAGGCCTCCCGCGTCCTCCACGATTACACTCCCTGGGGAATGGAGCAGGAGGTGATTGACGAGTTCCCGGCCTTCAGTTTCATACTGGGCGACATGCACCCTCACGTCCTGGCGCTACCCTTTGTCCTCCTCGCCCTGGCCCTGGCCCTCAATCTGTATCTGCGGATAGCGAATGGCGAATCGCGAGCCGGTAATCCGTACTCTCCACTCTCCGCTCTCCAATCTCTACTCTCCGATCTGCCTCTCGCCTTCTGGGAGTTTCTCATCTACGCCCTCTGTCTGGGGGGGCTGGGTTTCCTCAATACCTGGGACTTTCCCATCTACCTCTTCATCGTCGCCAGCGCCTACACCCTCGCCCATCTACGAAACACGAAACACGAAACACGAAACACGAAACACATTCTACGTTTCACGTTCTTCTTCATCACCCTTCTCCTGACCGGCATCTTTCTTTATCTCCCCTTCTGGCTCGGCTTCCAATCCCAGGCTGGTGGTATCCTGCCCAACCTGTTCAACGGCACGCGGCTACCCCAGTTTGTGGTGATGTTCGGGCCACTGATCCTCATCGCCGCGCTCTTTGTTGCCGATCAGGGGCGGCGGGATGGGGTGCGGGCTCGTGAGGTGGCCAGGTGGACGCTGGTTGTGGCGCTGGTCATCCTCGGCGCTCTGGTGCTCGTGCTGGCCTTCGTCGTGGCTCTGGTCTGGCTGGATGTGATTCCCCCGCAGGGGCCGACGGTCTACCTGGCGGCCTGGTTGCGCGGCGGGCCGATCCCCGGCCTGGAGGATGTGCTCGATGCGTCTTCTCTCATCTCGCGCAGCCTGGTGGCACGTCTGCTCGATCCTGTGGTCTTGGAGCCTGCCCCCTTGCTTCTTCGCGTAGTCATTACCGTGCAATCCATCATCCAATCTCCCTTCTGGACCGCCCTCGGCCTCATCGCTCTCCTCACTACCATTGCCCTCCTCTTTCGCACCAACCGGCGAATCGCTCAACCTGCCAGTTCACCGGTTTCCCAATCTACCAATCTACCAATCTACCAATCTGCCAACTTCGCCCTTCTCCTCTTCGCCACCGGCGCTTTGCTCACCCTCGTCGTCGAATTTGTCTATCTGCGCGACCACTTCGGCACCCGCATGAACACCGTCTTCAAGTTTTACTTCCAGGCCTGGGTGGTGTGGGCCATCGCCGGGGCCTATGCGCTGGCATGCTTCATCCGCCGGGGTAGGGTGGGGGTAGTGATCCTGGTTACACTGCTCGCCGCCGCCGGTCTGATCTACCCGGCACTGGCGATCCCCGCCCGCGCCCGCGATTACGGCGGGCCGCCGACGCTCGACGGCGCGGCCTACCTGGCCGAGACGCAGCCGGACGACTACGCCGCCATTGCCTGGCTCAACGAGAACGTCGCTGGCACGCCGGTCATCCTGGAGGCCCCGGGCGATCGTTTCCGGGCCTACGTCTACGAGGGCCGTGTCTCCGCTCATACTGGCCTGCCCACGCTGCTCGGCTGGGCCGGCCACGAGCACCAGTGGCGTGGGGATTACGACGAGCCTGCGCGTCGTGAACCCGACATTGAGGCCCTTTATACCAGCGTGGACCCGAACCAGGCCTTGACGCTGCTCGATAAGTATGATATAAGTTACGTTTACGTCGGGCCGGTCGAGCGGGCGCGCTACCCCGCCGCTGGCCTGGCGAAGTTCGCCCAACTAATGGAGACTGTCTACGATACCGGTAGCGTGACCATCTATCGCGTGGATAAATGAACAATGACCAATGAACAATGACCAATGACTAATCCGACTAACCAACCAACTAACCAACCAACTAACCAACTAACCACCCAACTAACCACCCAACCAACTATCACGCTTGAGGTCGCTCTGTGGGTACTCGTCGCCGTCGTCGCGCTCGCGCTGCGGTTGGCCCATCTCGACGCTGCCCCGCTCAATGGTCCTGAGGCTCGCGAGGCGATGCTTGCCTGGCAGGCCGCGACCGGGGTGGGGCGGTCTTTCCAATCTGCCGGCCAGGCTGCCGGCTACAGCCCGCTGCTCTTCGCGGCCAACGCGCTGCTGTTCACCCTTTTTGGCGCGGGTGATGGGCTGGCCCGCCTGTGGCCCGCCCTGTTCGGCAGTACTCTGGCCCTCACGCCGTTTCTGCTCCGGCGCCGTCTCGGGCGCGTGGGTGCGCTGGCGGCCGGGCTGTACCTGGCCCTTTCTCCGACGGCGCTCCTGGCCTCGCGCCAACTGGATGGCGCGGTGGTGGCCGCTGTGGGCGGGATGGCCCTCCTGGGCGGATTGGCCCGCTTCTTCGACACTGGTGCACCCCGCTGGCTCACGCTCGCCGCCGGAGGTCTGGCGCTAGCCCTGACTGCCAGTTACTCGGCCTACGGGCTGTTGCTGACCCTGGGCCTGGCCTGGCTGATCCTCTCCTGGATGTGGCCCAATAGAGAGGTTGACCTGCCTCGTTCTCGTTGGTCATTGTTCATTAGTCATTGTTCATTGTCCACTAGTCATTGGTCATTGTTCATTGGTCATTGTTCATTATTCGCGCTGGCACTTTCGACCGGGCTGGGCTGGAACCCGGCCGGGGTGGGGGCCGCGGGTGACCTGCTGCCGGCCTGGATTGCCCGCTTTGGCTCAGTCTTGGGCTCGGGCTCGAATCCTGTCGTCTCGCCTTTCGTTCTCATGGCCGTATACGAGCCATTGGCCCTACTCCTGGGCCTCGGTGGGTTGGTCTGGGTCGTCATCCGGCACGGCCACCGTTTCGGCGCGCTGCTGGGGCTGTGGGCCGGTCTGGCAGGCCTCCTGCTGGTTATGATGCCGGGCCGGGCACCGCTGGACGTGCTGTGGGTCGTCCTGCCGCTGGCGCTGCTCGCCGGCATCGCGGTACAGGCGCTCGTGCGGGGCCTGCAGGCCCGGGGGGCGTGGCTCAGCGAAGGGTTGTACGCGCCGCTGGTGTTGATCCTGTGGGCGCATTGTTATCTTGTACTCGTGCGCTACGCGGAATCCGGCAATCCCGCGGACCTGGCCCTGGCGTCGCTGGCGGTCGCCCTGCAGGTATTGCTGGCGCTGGTTTTTGCATTGACAATGCGGCTCGATAGTGCGCTGCGTGGCATCGCCGTGGGTACGTGTGTAGCCCTCCTGGTGCTCACCCTGTCGGCAGGGACATATGTGCGCCAGGCCACCCCACGGGAACTCCTGGTGCGCCAGCCGACCGCTGTCGAGGTGCGTGACCTGGTGCAGACGTTGCGTGCTCTCTCGTGGCCTGAGACGGGGATAGCAACCTCGCTGCCGTTCACGCTCGAGGCCGCTCCCGATTCGGTCCTGGCCTGGTACCTGCGGGATTTTAGCGCGGCTCGCCGGGTCGAAAGGCTGGCTGCTGAATCAGAGGAGGGGATCGGCCCGGTGGTAGTGACCTCGCGGCGTGACCCTGACCTGGCGCTTCTCTGGCACGATTCCGCGCCAGGCGTGGAGTACGCGGGGCAGGATTTTGCCCTGTCTCGCAGTTGGGATGCGCGCGAGAGCGCTTGCATCTGGGAATGGCCGCCACGCTGCAATGCGGCCGCAAAGTGGCTGTTCTTGCGGCGCACGCCGTCGGCACCTGTGGCCGATGAATGGGCTGTGCTCTGGCTGCGGCAGGAGCAGGATGGAGTAGATGAGGAATGGGTAAATGAGTAGATGAGGGAGGGTGCTGCTTTCGCATAGTCATTATGGGATAGAGAAAAGGTTCAAATTAATGCTTTTTCTCCTTGTCTTTGAGGTTAATAATAGGCTATGCGAAGGCGCAGTGGTCCGAAGGGGTGGGGTGCGGGGCGTTGAAACACCCCGCTGATACTGAGAAACCCGTTAAAACGGGTTAGGATTGCCTTATTCAGCCTGTCATTGCGAGGAACGAAGTGACGAAGCAATCTCCACCGGTTACTACTCACGCTCCTCGTGGTGCGTCATTCCGAGCTACGCGTGGCGCGAACGGAATGCGCCACTCATTGTGCAATGACAGGATGTCATTAGTAGCGAGCGTAGCAGCCTGTCCTGAGCGTAGTCGAAGGAAGTCGAGGAATCTCTACTTGCGATGGCGAGCGTGACCCCGACAGGAGATTCCTCGACTCCCTTCAGTCGCTGCGCTCCTTTCGGTCGCTCGGAATGACGGTGGCTAAGTAGTAGTCTCCACCGTTGCTTACATGTTGAAGGTAGGAGATTGCTTCGCTACGCTCGCAATGACATCAAATGTAGGACTTAGAACATAGGACTTAGAACATTATGGAAACACTACTGAACAAACCCTTGGGCAGCCTCATCCGACTGGATTGGGAGAAGACTCTCTACATCATTCTTATTATCCTGGCCCTCACCACACGGCTGTGGGGCCTGGGTGATCGGGTGCAGAGCCACGATGAGAGTCTGCACACTCAGTACTCCTGGTACCTGTACGTCGGGCGGGGCTTCCAACATACGCCGATGATGCACGGGCCGTTTCTCTTTCACGCCACGGCCTTCTCCTATTTCCTCCTCGGTGACAACGACCTTACCGCCCGGTTGCCAGTCGCGCTAATGGGCGTGGCGATAGTAGCCTTGCCCTATCTGCTGCGCCGCTGGCTGGGCCGCGCTGGCGCGCTCGCCACTTCGTTCCTGCTCCTCATCTCCCCCTCCATCGCTTACTACTCCCGTTACATCCGCCACGACATCCCGATCATGCTCTGGTTCCTCATCACCATCTTCGCCGTCTTCTCCTACCTCCACGACGGCCGTAAGCACTGGCTCTACCTGATGGCGGCTGGCATCTCGCTCGCGTTCGCCACCAAGGAGGTCGCCTTCATCTATTACGCTATCCTGGGCCTCTTTCTCGTCGGCCTGTTCGTGCTCCGGCTGTGGGAGTACCAGTGGTCGCGCAAGAGTCTCTATTGGTACTTCCTGATCGCCCTGGCTGCGACCGGATTGGGGCTGGCCCTCCTGCTGATGGGAGTACTCCAGGCGGGTGAGAGTGACGTACCCCCCTGGTGGACCTTCACCGGCGGGATGTTGGCCGTGCTTGCTCTCGCCATCGCCGCCTTTATCCTGGTCACCCGTGTCGGACGCGACCTGCACAACTATCGTTGTTTCGACCTCATCATTGTCCTGGGAACCCTCTGTCTGCCGTTCTTCGCACCGATCCCGATCAAGATCATGGGTCTAAAACCCCTCGACTACACTGCCCCGACGTTCTACTACTCGGCGGCCATCACCGGCGCGCTGCTATTGATCTCGGCTGGCATCGGTCTGGCGTGGAACTGGCGACGCTGGGGTGTCGTGGCAGCCATCCACTACGCCATCTTCGTCGTGCTCTTCACCACCGTCTTCACGAACGGCACCGGCATCGCCAGCGGGCTGGTCGGCTCGCTGGGCTACTGGCTGGTGCAGCAGGAGGTAGAACGGGGTGGGCAACCCTGGTACTACTACCTGCTGGTGATGGTGCCTTTTTACGAGTACCTGCCACTGCTACTAGCCCTCATCAGTTCCATCTATCTGGCCATCCGCCCGCGCCCCCGCAACCGACAACCCGCAGTCCACCATTCTCCATCCTCTATTCTCCATTCTCCATTCTCAACTCTCAATTCTCAATTCCTCCCCTTCCTCCTCTGGTGGACCGCGCTCGCCTGGACTGCGTACTCCTACGCGGGCGAGAAGATGCCCTGGCTCACCGTGCACCTGGCTCTGCCGATGATCCTGCTGGGAGGCTGGTTGGTGGGGCGGCTGATCGAGGGGACGGATTGGCGATGGGTATTGCAGCGCCGGGCCTGGTCATTGGCGCTCATTGCCCCTCCGTTCACCATGGCATTGGTGATGCTCATCAGCACGACTCTGGCGGGCCCATTCCAGGGACACGAACTGGCACAATTGAACCTCACCGGCCGGTTCCTGGGCGGGCTGATCGGCACGCTGGCCTTCGGTGCCTGGTTGGTCTATCTGGTGCGGCGCAGCGGATGGCGCGTGGCTGTGCGCCTCCTGTTGTTCGTCGCGCTGCTCGTGCCGGTGCTGCTCACCATCCGCACAGCCTATCGTTTCTGCTACATCAACTACGATTACCCGACCGAGTTCCTGGTCTACGCCCACGCGGGCCCGGCGGTCAAGGAAACTATGCACCAGATCGAGGAACTCTCGCGCCGCGCCGCCGGCGGCCCCAACCTGATCAAGGTCGCCTACGGCTCCGACGGCTCCTGGCCGTTCAACTGGTACCTGCGCGACTATCCCAACGCCGTCTTCTACGGCGAGCAGCCCTCGCGGGAGCAGATGGAGGCCCCCGTCGTCATCGCCGGACGCCAGGAGTGGGACGCCGTGGCCCCCTACCTGGGCAATGATTACGTCGCCAATACCTACACCTTTTTGTGGTGGCCGATGGAGGACTACAAGAATATGACCCGGGCGCGTCTCGTCCACGCCATCACCGACACCCAGACCAGCGTCGCGCTGTGGGACATCTGGTACAACCGCGATTACAGTCGCTACGATGAACTGACCGGTAAGACACATACGCTCGACCAGTGGCCACTGCACAGCGAATATCGCCTCTACGTGCGCCGCGACGTGGCGGCCCAGGCATGGGACCTGAGCACAACTGGCCCGGCGGAAATCGGCCCGACCGACCCCTACGCCGAAGGCTGGCAGGAACTGACCGCGCGGCTCGTGTTCGGCGACGAGGGCTCCGCACCAGGCCAATTCCTAAGTCCACGCGGCATCAAGATCGGCCCCGCTGGCTTCGTTTACGTCACTGACGGTGGTAACCACCGCATCCAGAAGTTCACCGCCGGCGGGGAGTTCGTCGCTGCCTGGGGAGGGCCCTCTACCATTGAAACGGAGACAGGGCTGCCCCGGGGTTTCAACGATCCCTGGGACGTGAGCGTTGCCCCCGACGGCGCGATCTACGTCGCGGACACCTGGAACCACCGCGTCCAGAAACTGGACGCCGAGGGCCGCCTGGTCACCGCCTGGGGGCTGTTCGGCGAATTTGGCCTCGGGGAAACGGTCGGGCAGAGCGCCTTCTATGGCCCGCGCGGCGTGGCCATCGGCCCCGACGGCCTGGTCTACGTGGCCGACACGGGCAACAAGCGTATCCAGGCCTTCGAGCCGGACGGGCAGTTCGCCTTCCAATGGGGTGGGGGGGGCGTGCTGGAGGGCTATCTGGACGAGCCGGTGGGCATAACTATCGGCCCGGACGGCGAGGTTTACGTGGCCGACACGTGGAATCGGCGCGTGCAGGTGTTCGACAGCGACGGCACCTTCCTGCGACAGTGGCCCATCGTCGGGTGGGACAGCGGGCTGCCTGACGAGAAGCCCTACCTGGCGGTGGACGCCGAGGGGTACGTGTACGTCACCGACCCGGGCCATTACCGGGTGCTGGTGTTCGACAGCCTGGGCAACTACCATCTGTCCTTCGGCCAATACGGCTTCGACGAGTCCTCCTTCGCCCTGCCTATGGGCATCGCCATAGGGGAGGACGGCTCGATCTACGTGACCGACGCCCACAGCAACCGGGTGCTGGTGTTTGATCCGCTGGGTCTGGATTAGAACGCGGATTTCAGGACGTCAACGGATTC
>JAUWNP010000087.1 GCA_030612585.1 Anaerolineae bacterium | reverse complement strand
CTCGATTTCATCGGCCAGAAGATCGTCCAGTTGCCGGCGTAAGGCAGCCGCCCATGGTTTGATCCCCGCGAGAGCGGCCTCGAACTTTTGGCCGGCCTTCTTGATCACGTTTCCTTCCTTGTCACGGCTGGCTCTGACCACTCCGCTTCCCGGCTCGCTGCTTTCGATCAGTACTGTGGTGCCGTCTTCTAGTTCATACTCAATATAGGTCGCCATAATGTCTCACCTCACGAATGACATTCGTTTTGCCAAGTCCATTTCACGTAGATTATACGCCGGGGTGACAGGGATGACAAATAGGAACATCGGTCAGATCTAGATTCGCAAGCGTTCAGGGAGGTGATAAAATGCCAGCAAAAGACCTCCGAGGTTTGCCAAATAGCGCTCTCCTGGAAGATTGTAACGACATATTGCTCACTTTCCAGGCCAAATATGCGGTCAAAACCTCGGAGGTCTGAACGATTACCTAGATTCTACTCCCATCGCCACACATCTTGTGTCTGGCCCTTGAGGGCAGCGATGCTTTTTTCGACGTACTCGCGAGTCTGCTCAATCACCCACGCTTCCGCCGGCTCCGGGCCTGCGGTGTCGTGCAATCGGCCGGGGCCGTAGCGTTCGCTGTATGCAGGTGGGAGTTCATCCGGGAAGGTCTGCCCCGACATCAGACCATAGGCCAGCGTCCAGGCGCGCGGCACCACGTCCACGGCGTATCCCCCGCCGCCGAAGGCCAGCCAGCGCCCGATGGTATCGGCCAACGTCTTGAGTTCCTCGATCAAGGCGACGTAGCCCTGGGTCGTCAGCATCAGCATAGCCAGCGGATCGCGGTAGTGGGTGTCCACGCCCACCTGGGTCACCAGCACATCGGGGGCGAACTGGCGGACCAACGGTGGCACCACCTGGCGAAAGGCCCACAGATACAGTTCGTCGTCGGTATAGGGCAGGAAAGGCACGTTGATGCTATAGCCATATCCAGCGCCGGTCCCTATCTCTTCAGGGAAGCCAGTGCCGGGATAAAAACGGATGCCCGCCTGATGCAATGAGATGGTCAGCACCTGATCGGTGTCGTAGAAAGCGGCCTGGACCCCATCGCCATGGTGCACATCAATGTCTACGTAAGCCACCCGCAGCCCCTGGCGCATCAACCAATGGATGGCAACCGCACAATCGTTGAAGATGCAAAAACCGGAGGCCAAAGCAAGCCGCGCATGGTGCATCCCCCCGGCAATGCTGAAGGCCACTTGCGTCTGCCCTTCGGCGATCAACCTGGCCCCCGTCAGAGCCGCTCCCACCTTGAGACCCTCAGTTTCGTACATACCGGGGAAGACGGGGGTCTCGTCGGGGCGGAAGTTGTATCGTCTGGCCAGGTGATGTGCTTCTCCACGACTCATCCTGGCGACGGCGTCCACGTATTCCGCGGTGTGAAACAGGAGCAACTCCTCGCGGCTGGCCGGGTGTGGCGGCACCAGGTGCGAGCCGGGCGCGTCGAAGGCTCGATAAGCCATGAGTAGTTCATAAGTGCGCTTCAGCCGTTCCGGTTTCAACGGGTGCGTCCCGCCGAAGCCCTGCGACCACAGTTCCTTTGTGCAGATGAAGGCGGCTTCCATCGTCTTGTCTCCCTATACCACTCTGACCTAATTGACTGACAAATCCTCTAGGACGCAGATTCACGCAGATTTTCGCAGATCATTTGCAGATAAAAACCAGAGAATCAGCGTCCATCTGCGTTGATCTGCGTCCCATTTCCGGCCAACCTTGAGGATACCAGAGTTTTGTCAATTAACCAGATGGATCGCTTCAAAGTACTGTGACATTCCGACCATCATCAGGTCGTTGTGGTCTGCACCGGGGATCAGGACCAACCGCTTTACTCGCAGTACTTCAGGTTGGTCCAGAATGGGATGGTTCATCGCTGTCAGTTCAGCATCTCTCCCAGGAGATGCCGCAATTCAGACGGCACAGCGACCAACAGTTCGCCATCTACCGTCGTTTCCACCAGCAGCCCGCGCAGCCGCAAGCGGCCCATAGTCGTCTCCGGCACGTGCCATTGCCAGTATGGAGATTCCTCCAGGTCGTTTCCGTAGGTAGCGTCGAAATCCTGCCAGGGTATAGCCCCATCGTGCGCCAGCACCTGGCGCAGCGCAGAGTGTTCATCTTCGTTCAGATCGCCAACCACTCGTTCCAGATTGTCCGGGTCGCCGAGTTCGGTGGCTATCCGTTCGATCAACTCCGCCTTGCGCAGTGCCGACCATCCACCCCAGCGCACGACCACGCGCGCCATTCCGGTGAGCACGTCCTTGGTGTAGATGGATAGTGCCTCGGCGAGCGCCGGCTCCAGCGTGGAGAGTCTGGCCTGTAGCCGGTCGCGTTTGGCCTGATCACGCTTGCGCTGCTGCTCCATGAAGGACTCGAAGCCCGTCTCAATGCTGGTGATCCTTTCGAGGCGCTCCAGCAGGCTCTCGGCCGGCTTGTAATCAGGCGATATCTGCAGCGCGGCCCGCAAAGCGCGGCGAGCCGCCTCGTATTCCTCCCGCTGCATCAGAATGCGGGCCTGGGTATAGGAGTAGAACGCCATCTCCTGCGGGCGAAAGTGCGTCGCGCTGGCCAAAGGCTGCAACATGGCATCTGCCCCTTCGACGTCATCCTCGTCCAGGAGATACACGGCCAGGTTGCAGCGCGGAAACACGTAGGTCGGATCTATCTCCAGCGCCGCCTGGAACATCTCCCTGGCTTGCGCGTGCTCCCCGCGACGGGCATGGATCGTGCCGAGATTGTTGCACGCTTCTCTGGCGCGGGGTTCCAATTCCAACATGCGGCGGAACAGCCGCTCGGCCTTTTCATAGTCGTCCTGCTGGAAAGCGCTCAAACCTTGATCCAACAGTCTTGCCACGTCCGGCCTGTACTGCGTCTTGGGCTCGTCCGAAATCTCGTGCTGGCGCAGTTGCACCTCCCGCCACTCCCCTCCGCCCCACACGCGCAACGTTTCATCTTGTGCGATCTCGCCCGCCTGTATAAGACTGATGAGCGCCTGCATGCGCACCTCGTCTTCACCGGCCTGGCTCAACCCAAAGCGGCGCAGGGCAGCGTAAGCAGCCGGAGTGGCGACGGTCGCCAGAATCGCGACCCCGGCGTCGGGCTGGTTGTCTTCCCAGATCATCTTCTCTGCCATGAGGACAATTTGGGGGAAACGAGCGACGAAGCGCGCCACCTGGCTGCGAAATCTCCGGGGCGACGTCTCATCCTCGCGGCCGACCAGGTCAACGAACTCGCCTATCCTTGGCATAGGCATGAGTTCGGTGCTGTGGAAGTAGGGGAAACGCTCGGCCCAACCCGGCCCCGGTCGCCCGGCCTCCAGCGCCGCCAGCAACTCGCCTGCCCACGGCAGGTCGTTCCGCAACGCCTTCAGATGGGGTCGCGCGGCGCGACGGCCGGTATTGGCTTCGGCGACGGCCAGGAATAGCCGTGTCTGCCAGGATAATCCAGGCATTCCCTGCCGCCTCCCTTCCGATTTGGCCAAGGGACGTAGCAGGTGATACACACTCTCGTCTTCGTTCAAGATGGCGGCCGCTTCCGCCATCTTGCGGCGATCGCTATTCCCCTGTGGTGGGATTTCCTTCAACTGCGCCCACAACACCCGCGCATCTGCCTCTTGTCCCGTCCAGGCCAGGAAACAGATGGCATTACTCAGCGCCTGAACGTTGTCCGGGGCTTGCGAGAGCACCTGGCGTGCGGTAGCAATGGCCTTTTCCGGTTGACCATCGTAGAACAGCGCCAGGGAAAGGTTGTTGCGAGGCGGGGGCCAATCGGCCAGCAACTTGATGGCTCGCTGGCTGGCACCGACGCAGGCCGGAAAGTCATTCTTATGCAGTGCGCGCTGACCGTTCTCCAGGTAACGGAGGCCTTTTTCGACTCGTGCCACTGGAAGACCAAGATTATGTGCGGTCTCCAGAATGTCTTTCTCCAACGAGGCTACCGCCTCGCGCACTTCGTCAATCATCGGGACGTCGGCCTGTCGCTTTAGCGCCTGGCGAAAAGCGCGCAGGGCATGCACGTTCAACTCGAGTTCCAGGTAGAGCGAGGCCAATGGCAGCCAATGGCTTGGATCCCGGCCCAATTCCATCGCCCGTTCGTATCCTACCAGCCCACCCCAGATGTCGCCAGCCTTGACGTGGGCGTAACCGACGTAGTAGTGCAGATCGGCCACACGCGGGTAGGATGCCAACAGTGGCTCCAGGAGAGCGATGGCTTCCTGGGTACGACCGTGGTCAATCAGGCTGTCAGCCTGTTTGAGAATCGCCTGCAACTTGTTCGTCCCCTGGCGATGTCGGCGCGACCTCTGCGCAGGCGGCGCGTGACGCTGTCTCTTACGTTTACGTTTACTCAAGGTTGACCTCCAAATGAGATGTGATTGTAGCAGATTAGGTCAAGCAACGCAAATCGGTTTTTGTCGCCCTGGCGGGAGCGGCCACATTGCACAGATTGCAAAACTGGCTCTTGACAACGCCCTCCTATTCCACTATACTATACTTAGAGGTTTGCTCTTGGACTTAGGGGGACGCTCCTGTCGCTCCTCACCAAACAGGCGCCCCCCACGCTCATAAACAAAGGAGGCATCATTATGGAGAAGCCCTGGCTGTCTCACTACGAGGAGGGGGTCCCGGCTGAGGTGGAGATACCGGATTACCCGGTCACTCAGAACCTCATCAACTCTGCCGAGAAGTACCCCAACAACACGGCGACGATTTTCGGCAACGTGGTCGAGCCTCTGGGCAACGCGCTCATGGACGCCACCATGAACTACCGGAGCCTGCTTGACCTGACCTACCGTTTTGCTGCTGCGCTGCAAAAGTCAGGGGTCAAGAAGGGTGACCGGGTGGCTCTTTATCTCCCCAATTGCCCTCAGTTTGTCATCGCCTATTATGCCACACTGATGGCCGGCGGTATCGTCGTCACGTGCAACCCTGCATACGTAGCCCGCGAGATCAAGCACCAGTTGAACGACTCCGGCGCCGAGACGATCATCGTTCTCAGCCTGATGTACCCAAATGTGAAGAAGATTCGCGCCGAGACCGCGCTCAAACAGGTCATCGTCGCCAACATCAAGGAGTATTTCCCCGGTCTGCTCAAGTTCCTTTTCACTGTAGCAACGGAAAAAAAGGAAGGGCACTACCAGGACATCTCCGGCGATGCCAACACCTATTGGTTCCAGGACGTCCTCGCCGGTGCACCCGCCAGACCCACCCCGGTAGAGATTGGCATGGAGGACACCGCCGTGTTGATGTACACCGGCGGCACCACCGGCATCTCCAAAGGGGCTCAGTTGACCCACCGGAACGTACAGGCCAACGCCATCCAAACTCGGGCCTGGTTCCCCCGGATGGTCGAGGGCCAGGAGACGATCCTGACTTCCCTGCCCCTGTACCACAGTTACGCGATGACCACGTGTATGAACCTGGGGACACTGTCCGGCGCGGCGCTCCTGCTGATCCCCAACCCCCGTGTGCTGCCCCACATCCTTAAGTCCGTCAACAAGCACCACCCTACTCTCTATCCCGGCGTGCCGGCCCTTTACATCTCTCTCATCAATCACCCTAACATCAGCCAATACAACGTCAGTTCCATCAAGGCCTGCATCAGTGGGGCCGCGCCTCTGCCGGTCGAGGTGCAGCAGAAGTTCCAGGCACTCACCGGAGGACGGCTGGTGGAGGGATATGGCCTCAGCGAGGCCACGCCGGTCACCCACGCCAACCCCATCTACGGCGAGAACCGCATTGGAACCATTGGCCTGCCCTTCCCCAGCACCGACGCCAAGGTTGTGGACATCGAAACCGAGAAACAGGACATGCCGCCGGGCGAGGTCGGCGTACTGGCCGTGCGCGGGCCGCAGGTGATGAAGGGCTACTGGCAGATGCCCACCGAGACAGCCAATGTCCTGCGTGAAGGCTGGCTCCACACGGGTGACATCGCCCGCATGGACGAGGATGGCTACTTCCAGATCGTGGACCGCAAGAAGGATATGATCCTGGGCGCAGGTGGGTTAAACATCTACCCCCGCGAGGTCGAGGAAGTGCTCTACCAGCATCCCAAGGTCAAGGAGTGCGCCGTGGCTGGTGTCCCGGTTGCGGGGAAGGGCGAGCGGGTGAAAGCCTTCATTGTCCTCAAGGAAGGCGAGACGTCCACCGAGGAGGAGATGATCGAGTTCTGTCGCGAGAACATGGCTCGCTACAAGGTGCCCAAGTTCGTTGAGTTCCGCGATGGACTGCCCACGACAATAGTCGGCAAGGTCTTGCGGCGCGTGCTGGTCGAGGAGGAAAAGAAGAAACTGGCCGAGCAACAGCAGTAATTGCTCTGGCCGGTCTCTGACCGAGCCAGGCGACTGGACAGGCCAACTACCCAGTCGCTCCCGCCGGATCGTCAGATCCGGTGGTTGGACAGGGCAAACTCAATGCTCCGAGCCAGAAACATCGAGCCGGAGAGTGGTTTCGGCCAATTCGAGCCTGGATTTGGCAATTCAGGCCAAGTAGTCTGGGTAGTTACTGGATAGGTACTAAAAGGCGGAGCCTGTTGGCTCCGCCTTTGCTCACTAAACACCCTCGCCGGGTCCGTCAATCCTCTTCCGCCATTTCACAGAGTAACTCCCCGTACTCAAGGATCAATGTCCGCATTGGCCCCCCTACCACCTCACCTCTCACGCCGGGGCTGGCGTGGGGGGCATGTCCAGCGTGGGCTGGCGCCGCTTGGGGACCGGCCGCACGGCCGGCCGCTCGACGCCAGATACAGGAGGCGGGCTCTCGGGGACCTCTGGCTCTTTCTCGGGGACGCCCTCGAACAAAGCGACGAACTCATCGGCATCCAGCGTCTCGACCTCTATCAGCCGCTGCGCTATCCGCTCCAACTGCTCTCGGTGATGCGTCAGGACATCCCTGGCCCGTTCGTGCGCCTCGTGGACGATCTTGCGCACCTCGACGTCAATCTCCTGGGCAACCGCCTCACTGTAGTCTCGCTGCTCCCCTATCTCCTTGCCCAGGAAGATCAGTTCATCTTTCTGACCAAAGGTCATCGGCCCCAACTTATCGCTCATCCCGTAGCGCGTCACCATAGCGCGCGCCAGTTCCGTCACCCGCTCCAGGTCATTGGCCGCCCCCGTTGTCACGTCCCCAAATACCAGTTCCTCGGATGTTCGCCCACCCAGCGAGAATGCCAGGTCATCCTTGAACTTGGCCTTGCTCACGATGTGCCGATCCTCCTCTGGCAAAGCCATAGTGTAGCCAGAGACCATCCCACGCGCCACAATGGAGACCTTGTGCACCGGATCACACTTGGGAAGCACGTGGCCCACCACCGCATGCCCGGCCTCGTGGTAGGCCGTGATGCGTTTCTCCTCCTCAGATATCAAGCGACTCTTGCGCTCCGGCCCGGCGAGCACGCGCTCAATCGCCTCCTCAAACTCGGGCATCTCGATCACCTTCTTGTTGCCGCGGGCAGCCTGGATCGCCGCCTCGTTGATCATATTTTCGATGTCGGCCCCTACGAAGCCCGGGGTAGACCTGGCCAACGTTCTCAGGTCCACGGCCTCACCCAACGGCTTGCCGCGCACGTGCACCTTCAGAATCGCCTCGCGCCCCTTGATGTCTGGCCTGTCGAGCACGACGCGGCGATCGAAGCGACCAGGGCGGAGCAACGCAGGGTCCAGAATATCCGGGCGGTTGGTAGCCGCCATAATGATCACATTCGTGTCGGTGTCGAAGCCGTCCATCTCGACCAGAATCTGGTTCAGCGTCTGCTCTCGCTCGTCGTGGGAACCCCCCAACCCAGCGCCCCGATGGCGGCCAACAGCATCTATTTCATCCAGAAAGATGATGCAAGGACTGTGCCGCTTCGCCTGCTCGAACAGATCACGCACCCGGGACGCCCCCACACCGACGAACATCTCCACGAACTCGGAGCCGGAGATGGAGAAGAAGGACACCCCCGCCTCCCCGCTGACTGCCTTGGCCATGAGGGTCTTGCCCGTGCCCGGCGCTCCCACCAGCAGCACGCCCTTGGGAATACGCGCCCCCAGTTGCACGAACTTTTCCGGCTCCTTGAGGAACTCGACCACCTCGCGCAGTTCCTCCTTGGCCTCGTCCACCCCCGCCACATCGTCGAAGGTGACCGACGGCTGATCCCCGGTGTACATCCGGGCGCGGCTCTTGCCAAAAGCGAGCGCCTGGCTGTTCGCGCCCTGGAACTGGCGCACCATCATGTAGCCTCCCACCAGCATAACCACCAGCAGCAGGATCGAACCGCCGGCGCTCAACAGAGATATCCAATCAGGTGGCTGCACTGGATCAATCACAACACCCTGCAACTCCTCCGCAGTCACCCCCAGGTCCAGTAATTGCGCTGTGACTGTGGACTCAGATTCCTTGTACGACTCGACCTCCTCGCCACCCTCAAGTCCAACAAACAGATTATCCCCCTCCACGCGAATGCTGGTGACTTTCCCTTCCTGCACCAACGCAGCCACCTCCGAGAACTTCTTCCGAGGTACATCCTGCCCTCGCTGTGAGTAGACGCTGTACACCAGAGACGCAGCAGCGACGAGGATAATCAAATAGATAAACGGGCTTCCCCTTGACTTAGAACGCACGATTTGCCTCCGCTCAACCAGGCGACTCCATCACAAACCGGAGTGCCTCGTCTGTTATTGTATTTTCCAAGACCATTATACCACATTATACCAGAGATCACCGGATGCGCCACCTCAAGGCTGTATCTCAATCTCAGCGATCAGAATACTGTCCGACTCCGCCGTCGTGAGGCCAGCGTCCACGACCGGAAGTCGGGAGCCAGACGATCCCGGAGTATACATCCCGGCACGCAACTCGTACCAACCTGCTGGCAGATCGGCTGGGATGGTGATTTGATGCGGGTCCACGACCTCCACGCCCGGCACCCACCTCACCGTGGGGATGACCGGCTCTACGTCCTGCTGCGCTATCAGGCTATCCTCGAAGTTGGCGTTGGGATCAATGAGGTGCACGAACACGACGTAATGTGTATCAATGGAGTACAGCGCCTGCCAGCGCAACGCGACCGCGACCACCCCACCCGGCCGAAACGTTTCCTGCCGCAACTCAGCGCTCTCCAGCATAATCCGATCAGCCAGGTTGACCTGGAGCGGAATAGTTATGTCTACGCCCCCGCTCACGGTCAACGTCACCGTATCGCCAGCGTGGACCGTTGTTCCCGGTTCGGGTTCCTGTCCCACCACCCTCCCCACCACCTGCACACTCCACACCGTGTCGCTGATAACCCGCAAGCCATCCGACTCGAGACCGTCTTGCACCGTCTCTATCTGGTAACCCACCACGCCCGGCATCGTCAGTCCCCGCCCCGGCCCACTCACGACGACGGAGACTTCCGAGTCGAGAGGGGCAAGTACATCGGGAGCCGGGCTCTGTTCAAGCACAATCCCCTTCTCAACACCTGGTTCATAGCGCTCGTCCAGCAGCACGAAGCGCAAGCCTGCTTGCTCCACCACCCTCCGCGCATCTTCCACTGCCTCCTCCACCACAGAGGGCACCGGGATCAACTTCACCGTCGGCGTCAAAGTGACCAAAGGCTGAGACGTGGCAGCAGGCGGCAGGGACGGCGAAACAGACCAGGATTGGCGGACCCACAACCACAGCGGGATGAGGCCCACTACAGCGACGAACGCTATTACCCCCAGTATCCACGCCAGCCTATCAGGGGCCAGCCGTGACACAGCAGGAGGTTCGGCTTCGACATCATAACCCGCAGGAGGTGGTGTGGACGACAAGTGACTCGCAGTCGCAGGTTGCCACCCGGTCATCTGCTCTCCATGCCTGCGGTACTCTTCGAGGACGTGGCCCAACTGGTCGGCGGTACGGTAGCGCGCTGAGGGCTCCTTGGCCAGCACCTTGCGGATGATCCACTCCAGTTGAGGCGGCACCTGGGAATTGCGGACTGCCAGGGGCGATGGTTCCTCGCGCATGTGCATCAGCGCCAGCGCAGTGGGCTTTTCGGCCTGGAAGGGCGGCGACCCGGCCAGCATCTCGTACATCATGACGCCAATACTGTAGACATCGGACGCTGGGGATGGTGGTTCACCTGCCGCCTGCTCAGGCGAGAAGTAGAGGGGGCTGCCCCACACCGTCTCCGACTCGGTGAGGCCTGCCTCGGAAAGCGCCCGCGCAATGCCGAAGTCGGTCACCTTGGCCCGCCTATCTCGGGTCACCAGCACGTTCTGGGGCTTGACGTCGCAGTGAATGACGCCTGCCTTGTGCGCATGCCCCACACCGGCACAGACCTGGATCGCTATGTCCAGGGCTTCATCAATGCCTAAGCGGCCTTCCTGGCGGATCAGCGTTTTCAGGTCCTGACCATCCACGTATTCCATCACGATGTAATGCCGGTCGTCATCCTGGCCCACGTCATACACCGTGACGATGCCAGGATGATCAAGGTTGGCTGCGGCCCGAGCCTCCCGCTGGAAACGAGCCAGGAACGCCGGATCGCTGGCGAACCCCTCGCGCAGCACCTTCACCGCCACCCGGCGTTGGAGCAGTGTATCCACCCCCTTGTACACAATTGCCATCCCGCCAGAACCAACCAACTCCAGCAGGCGATACCGATTGTTGAGCAACACGGGTTCCATTGTTTGACTCCAACCAGCCGTCAGTTGCTGACTGCTAACTACCGACCGCTAACTGCTGACTGCTAATATTGTACTCCAAATCAGCACCGTCGGCAAGGATTGCCAAAGAGAAAAGGCGTGTTATAATCCCGCCAGTATGAAGGCCCGTATGATCTACAATCCCACCGCCGGTCCCCGGGACGCTCGGCGTGCCCTGAAGCGCGTTCGCTCTCACCTGAAACGCCGTGGATGGTCGGTTGAGTTACAACTGACCGAGAAACCGGGCGATGCCACCACCCTGGCCCGCGCGGCAGCCCAGGCGGGCTGCGACGTGGTGATCGTAGCCGGGGGAGACGGCACCGTCAATGAAGCGGTCAATGGGCTAGTGGGCACCCAGACAGCATTGGGTGTGCTGCCAGTCGGTACGGGCAACCTGTGGGCCAAACAATTGGGCATCCCCACCTACACGCTGGCCAACCCCCTGCGCCTGCACGAGGCAGCAGACGGGCTGGCCGAGGGGTCCATCCACCTGGTTGACGTCGGGGAGGTGAATGGCCGTTGTTTTCTGTGCTGGGCTGGCATCGGACTGGACGCCCAGGTGACTGCCGCAATGGAACCACGCCAACGGCGCACCAAGCGCTTGGGCATGCTGCCCTATGCCATCGCCGCCGTCCTGGTCGCGCGCGATTTTCAAGGCGTGCGGGCACGCGTCTCCCTCGATGGCAACGTCGTGCGAGGCCGTACTCTACTGATCCTGGTGAGCAACATCCAGCAGTATATCGGCATACTCAACGTTGCCCGTGAGGCACGCATGGACGACGGGCTGCTCGACGTCTTCGTCTTCAAGGGATTGGGATTCCAGTACGCCGTGCGCCACTTGCTGAAAATCATCAGCCACCGTTACCTGCGAGATCCCCAGGTTGTACACCGACAAGCCCGCCGCATCGAGGTATGGACTGAGTGGGCTATTCCGGTGCAAGTAGACGGCGATCCCATCGGCACCACGCCGGTCACGCTGAAAGTTGTGCCTCGCGCGCTGAGAGTCATCGTGCCGCCCAGCGCCCCGCGTAGCCTGTTCGACTCCACTGCCCAGGGAGAGCAAGTGGTCCGGACGTGAATGCCCGGGCTGAGAAGAGCAAGGCCCTACCTTGCCGGAAGCCCCATGGCATGCTATAATGCGTCTTGACCTGGAGGAATATCAGAATGGAAATCTACTTCAACATTGCCCAAATCATCATCAGCGTCGCGTTGACCGCCATTATTCTGCTGCAGACCAAAGGCGGTGGCATGGGAGGACTCTTCGGCGGCACAGACACCGCCATACACAAAACGCGGCGGGGCCTGGAACGCACGCTCTTCAATATCACGGTCGGCCTTTCCGTAGCGTTTTTCGTCATCATCCTCCTCAACGTGATCGTCATCGGCTAACCGTGTGGCACGGTGACGCGCAGGGTGCTTTGAGAAGCACTCCGCTCCCGAGACAGTAGGCACCGACATGAAGAGCCAGTGCTAGGTTAGAAACTAGCACCGCCTGTTCACGGCGGTGTCTTTTTAATGGAGTCCATACAGCATGGCCCGTTATATCCGCTGGCAGATCCTTCTTATTCTCCTTGGCGTCGTGCTGGTGAGCATCCTGCTGACCTACCTGGCCATCAATTATACCACCGTGCTTCGCCCCGGCCGTGGAGGGACTTACGTCGAGGGCATCGTCGGCTCCCCGCACTACCTGAATCCGCTGTTGAGCGGGTACAACGACGCCGACCGTGACATCTGTGCTCTGGTATTTAATGGCCTGACGCGCCTGAATGAGCGCGGGGAAGTGCAGCCCGACCTGGCCCGCAGATGGGACATCACTCCCGACGGCCTGAGTTACACGTTCTACCTCCGCTCCAACGCCCGCTGGCACGATGGTACCCCTCTCACCGCCGACGACGTAATCTTCACCATCAGGCTGCTACAAGACCCCGACTTTCCCGGTCCGCCCGATTTGGGCTCCGCCGTCTGGCAGACAGTCACAGTCGAGAGGATTGACCGCCATACAGTACGTTTCACGCTGCCCGAGTCTTATGCCCCGTTCCTCGATTACACCACAGTCGGCATCCTACCCACCCATTTGCTGGGCGGGACTCGTGCCGCCGACCTGCCATCTGCGGAATTCAACCTCAGCCCCGTCGGGAGCGGCATTTTCCAACTGGAGGAGATTGAGGTCGAAGCCGGAGCAATCACCGCCATAGTGCTGGAACAGTTCCCCCACTACTACGAGGCCCGCCCTCACCTGGACCGCGTTCAATTCCGCTTCTACCCGAGTCACCAGAATGTCTTGAATGCCTACGAGGCAGGGGAGATACAGGGAATAGCCGAAATAACGACAGCAGATCTGCCGCGCGCACGTGCCTTCCCCAGCCTCAACCCCTTCTCTGCACAGATCCCCAAATATGGCATCGTATTCCTCAACCTGGGACGTTCAGATCTACCGTTCTTCCAGGATCAGGAAGTGCGACAGGCTCTACTATATGCACTCGACCGGCAGCAGATTATTGACAGCGTGCTGGAGGGCCAGGCGCTGGTCGCCCACAGCCCTTTGATCCCCGGCACCTGGGCGTACAAGGATGACATCCTCCACTACGAACAGGACCTCAACACAGCCAACGTGCTTTTGGACGAAGCCGGATGGTTCCGGTCAGTTCTAGATGGTGTGCGACGTAAGGCTGGGCAGCCATTGGCATTCACGCTGCTGACATCGAGTGAGCCAGAAAGAATAGGGGTGGCACAGATGCTAGCCGAGCAGTGGACGACCATCGGAGTCACGGTTACAGTCCAGACCGCTTCAGCGCTGGAGGTACGCGAGGCACTGGAGGACCGCGACTTCGAAGCGATTCTCGTTGACGTAGCCCTGCCTGGCGACCCGGACCCCTACCCCTTCTGGCACGAAACACAGGTCGAGGACGGGCAGAACTACGCCGGGTTCGTTCATCGCCGCACCAGCGAAGTCGTCGAGCAGGCACGGGTCATCGTCAACCGCGAAAGGCGTCGGGAGTTATACTACGAGTTTCAGGAAATCTTTGCCCAGGAAGTGCCAGCCTTGTTACTCTACGTGCCGATTTACACCTACGGCGTAGACGAGCACATCAACGACGTGCAGATTGGCCCTCTGATGCACCCGTCCGACCGCTTCCGCACCATCTCCGACTGGTGGATTGTGCACCGCCGCGTCTTCGTAAGCGAGTCGGAAGCCGGCCGTCGTCCTTGACAATACGACCGTTTGCTTGTAAAATAGCCCTTGCTCCGGCGAGGAGCACGCCAGCCGAAGTGGCGGAACAGGCAGACGCGCTGCGTTCAGGGCGCAGTGGGCTTTATGCCCATGTGGGTTCAACTCCCACCTTCGGCACCTTTTCCCGAGGCCAAACATCTGCCTCGGGATTTTTGTTTCCTGGCACCGGAACGGCCGGCCCGGACTTGACGTCAGGAAAGAACCGGGGTATTATAGGAACAGTTGTCGCCGCATCCCGACCTTGTCACTGCATCCAGGAGGTGCCGTATGACACTCCCCAAGCCCAACCGCAACCAACTCGCCGTTGGTGTTGCCGTCGTCATTGCCCTCGCAATAGTGGGAGGCATTGCCTGGGGGTTCGGCCAACAACTGTCGCTTGGGCGACAGATGCGGGCAGAAGAGAAACGGCTGGAGCAGGCAGTGGCGGACGAAGAGGCCCATCACGACGACCTGGTCGCGCAGTTAGAGTACGTCAAGTCTGACGAGCACGTGGAAAACTGGGCGCGGACAGAGATGAAGATGGCCAGGCCAGGAGAAGTGGCCGTCGTGCCGCTCGTAAGCGCCGGTGAAGAACTGGCCGGCGACGCGCAGCCTACACCAACTCCCGTGCCCGAATCCCGGTCATTTTGGGTCAAGTTGCGGGAATCGCTCTTCGGCCCGGCCGGCCCTTGACGCAATCGGCAGATTGTAGTATAATCCACGCGCGTTGCGGGGTAGAGCAGAGGCAGCTCGTCGGGCTCATAACCCGGAGGTCCCAGGTTCGAATCCTGGCCCCGCTACCTCCAGACCGCAGGGCTACCCTAATCAGGGTAGCCCTGCGGTCTTTGGTTCCTGGAGCCTCGTGCTGAGGAGGCAAACACGGCCGGCCGCCGGCGTTTCACGATGCGTTCGATTTTTCCGCCACGAATTGCACGAATTTCACTAATTTTCTCTGTTCCTTGCTCACGACCTCTTTGGCTCTGCGAGAATGGTTGATAGCCCATTGGGACAGCCACGATCGCTAGCCAATCACCGCACATGGTTTTGACCACCGGCGCAAAAGATTTATAATAGGCTGTGTCTAAGACACAGCCTATTATGCTTTCTTTGCCCGCACGGGTTTTACCGAAGCGGCTCAGGCAGAAGCCGAGCAGCACCAGATCCAGTTAGTCAATCTGGAGCAATTGGATCAGGAGTTAAGGGCGGCAGGTGGTTATTGACGACAAACTGGTCTCGTTCAACAATCTCTACCTTACTCCTCCTCTGCAAAAAAGACCGCCACGTCCTCAAAGCGCAGCGTCCTGCGCGCTCGAGGCAGGCTGGCGATCACCTGTGAGCCGTACCGCTTGGTGTTGATGCGCGAGTCGAGGATCGCCATGACGCCCCGATCCGTCTCGGCACGGATGAGCCGGCCCACACCCTGCTTCAAAGCCAGGATCGCCTCTGGCAACATGACTTGCATAAACGGGTTGCCGCCAGCCTCGCGGATGCGCTGCTCCCGATGCTGGATCACCGGGTCGCGATAAGGCGCAAAGGGCAACTTGTCTATGATGACCAGCGACAGGGGTTCGCCAGGGACGTCCACGCCCTCCCAGAAACTCTTGGTCGCAAAGAGCACAGCCCCGCTGGCGTCGTTCCGAAACAAGTCGAGCAGTTCTTCTCGGGAGGCTGTGCCCTGACGATAGCAGGCGAAGGGTAGTCGTGGCGCAAGCGTGTCGAACAGTTGCCCGACTCGACGTGTGCTGGTGCATAGCACAAATGCGCGCCCCCGGCTGGCCCGCACCAGCCGCTCCACCTCGGCCGCCAACTTCTGCACGTATCCGTCCTCTCCCTCACCGTACTGAGGGTACAACCCGTGGGGGGTATAGAGCAGCGATTGGCTGGGATAGTCAAAAGGGCTGGCGATGATACGCTGAATCACGCCGCCTTTTTCACCTTTGTTTTCACTTTTGGGCGGCGCGCCAATCTGCCGGCGGAAGTAGTCAAAGCGTTGGTTGACGGTGAGCGTGGCACTGGTGCAGACCACCGTCTTGGTCGCAGCCCACAAACTCTCTCGCAGGAAGTCGGCCACCTCGACCGGTTCCTGGCAAAGGACGACGCGCGCCTCTTCTCTCTTGCCCGGCCCCTTCCGCCCCCCCCACCCCCCCCGTTTCGGGGGGGAGCTCTTCTCACAATACCGTACCTCATCCTCTGGCACCGGCCGGCTCAGACTCAGAATCGCGTCCGCCAGTTGTCCCGCCCATTCGATGGCCGTCTGATGGCGGGCGTTCTCCTCGTTGTGCTCGCCAGCACCGGGCACCGGCGGATACCGTTTCATCAGTTGTTTACAGATCGCGCTGACGTGGCCGGCCAACTTGCCCGCCAACGGCAACTCACGCGAGAATGCCCAACGACGCTCGTTTTGCTGATGCTGGTCACCGCCTTGCGCCAGGTGGGTGAACAGTTCGTGGTTGGCTTGCACGGCCCTGCCCCTGAGCCTGTCGTCGGCGTTGCCTATGATGACGGTATCGTTGACGAAGACGGGTACCTGGTCGTATTCCAGTCTCAGTCGCAGTGCGCCAACGACGTAGTGTTCGAAATCCTGGGCCTCGTCAATGACGATCACATCTCGGGGCTCGACGATCTGGCCGTCCAGGACTATGTTGAAGGCCAGCAGCGCGTGATTGAGGACGACGATGTCCGCCTTCTCCGCCTGGATGCGCGCCAACTGATAGTAGCATTGGCTCAACATCGGGCAGCGCTGGCCCAGGCAATCGTGCCGGCCTACGGTGAGCGCGTCCCGCAGTCCGCCGAACAAGCGCAATTCTTCGACGTCCCCGGATGGAGTTTGCTCCAATCGCTCCCGCAATTCACCGATTGAGATCCCCTGGCCCGGCAGGATCAACTGCTGGCTCAGTTCTTTCAGTTTGACCCGGCAGACGTAGTTTCCCCGTCCCTTGAGCAGAGCCGCCGTGAACGGCCGGGGGGCGATACGCCGCAGGGCCGGGATGTCCTTCTCCCACAACTGGTTCTGAAGCGTCTTATTGGCCGTGGAGATGAACGCCCGACTCCTGGTCCAGATCAGAGGGATGAGGTAGGCGAACGATTTTCCACTGCCGGTGCCGGCTTCAACAAGCGCGTGCTGCCCCCCATCCAGAGCACGCTTGACCAGTCGCGCCATCAGCGCCTGGCCGCGCCGGGGGCGGTAAGTATCGCCCAACAAGTGGGCCACCGGGCCAGCGGGCGCAAAGACGAGGGCGATGTCCTCTGCTTCCGCCTTGGCTTGGGGGCTTGGTGCAGCGGCAGCAGGCGCAGGCGCGACGGCGGGTTCCGGTGCTGGTGTCGGCATCTTCACCGGGGGTGCCGCTGGCGACGGAGGAGCCTGCCCTGAGCCTGTCGAAGGGGGCTCAGGCGCACCCGCTTTGCCTGATTCAGCCGCTCCTCTGGCCGGCTCTTCGGCTTGCTTGTGTCTCAAGCGGCGGTTCAGTTGCTCCAAGAAGTCTGACATGGCTCGTGATTAGGTGCAATCAGGTGCAATCAGGTGCAACGCACTTCAGAAAGTGCGTTGCACCTTGCGAAGTGTTACGTCTTGAACAATTTGCTGCGCCCGCGCGTCTCTGGCTCGGAAGGTAGCGCCAAATCACGTTCGCGCTGGCTTGCCCG
>JAUWNP010000160.1 GCA_030612585.1 Anaerolineae bacterium | reverse complement strand
ACCACGCCGGCCGAAATCTCCGGGCAGATGGTTCTGAACTACTAGGCTGCTGGAACAGTGAGCGGTTCGACAGGCTCACCGCAGGCGGTTCGACTGGGCTGTGAGGCTCAGTCGAACCGCTAAGGTGCAACGCACTTGTTTATTGCCACTTCAGCGATTTCGTCCAGCAGATTGCACCGTTGCAGCAAAAGTGCGTTGCACCTGAGTAGTAACAAAACGAGAGGAGAAATCCTTTGGAACTGGAACAGAGAGTAGAGGCACTCGAACGCGAACTGAGAATCTTGAAGGGAGACATCCGGGGGACACTGCTGGACGTGCAGGACAGCCTGGCGGAAAAACCAGCCAGCCCATCGCGATGGCGGAAAAGAGCGTGGGTGTTGGCGCTGCTCAACCTGCTCCTGTCCATCGTTCTATTCACCAACATTCGTTTCTACACGTCGGAACCCGCACCAGGGGGAGGTTCTCTCCTGGACCCCTGGCTGCAGGCATCCTGGGTGGCGTTGGCGTTCGTGTGGCTGCTCCTCCAGATGTACCCCCTGGCGCTGCTGCTGGACCAGGAAGAGCCGGTGGCGCGCGATGCGGCCTGGCGCAACGCGGGCGCGCGCTTCAGGTCCAATCCAGGGCTGACGCTCGCGCTGACGGTGGTGGTATTGGTCGTGGCCGTTGCGAGTGTGCTGTTCCCATCGCTGTGGGTTATTCTTACGGTAGCGCTGCTTGCCGTCGTGGGTGTCAACGCGGCAAGGCCACTGCTGCGGCTGTGCCGGGAGCGGATGCGGTAGGTTCCGCCAGTCGCCCTCCTATTCATCCACCACCGGCTCGCCCATCGTGGCGTCTATTTCCTAACCTGGACGAGCCAGAGCCAAAACAGTCCTTACCACAAAGGACACCAAGGACACTAAGAAACCACAGACCCAACCTTTGTGCTCTTTGTGTCCTTCGTGGTTCAACCTTTCCAAAATCCTTGTTTATTGTGCAAGAATTCAATCGTCAAGGTACTATACTTCTCTGGTCTGGTAACTACTACCCTGCTCGGCCTGGATCTGGCGATCCGGCAGGAGCGGGTGAGTAGTAACCACCGCTGCAGGGTGCGCAAGTTGGGAAACGACTCGTGGCGCCGAGAGTGAAACTAATCTGTAACGGAGCCGTAACCAAAACAAGGCGAGAAATGTGGTAAATTAGTTGTGCAAAGACATTCAACAGCGGGAACAGCCTGAATGGACGCCTGAAACAGGGAGGGGTTGTTATGCAACAACTGGAACAGAGAGTAAAGGCACTCGAATACGAAATGAAAATCCTGAAGAACGAAGTACAGCGGACGCTGCTGGATATTCAGGAGCAGGTTCTGATCCACTATTACCCCTCCCTCAGGGCAGAGGAGGAAACCCCTACGGAAGGCATCCTTCAATCTCTGGAAGCCATCAGGCGAAAAAAGCAGGCGTCAGGGAAGGCGCCCAATCCTCCCGGAGCACAGCCCGAAGTGAAGATGGTCTCTCTCGGAGATGTGAAGGTGGGGCAAGAGGAAACCCCTGGCTCTCTTGAAGGGGAAGTGCCCTCCCCATCTGAAGGAGGGGAGGACCAGTCTCGCATCATGGAACTCTCGGGCTGGGTGAGCAGTACCG
Source organism: Anaerolineae bacterium (assembly GCA_030612585.1). Next base: position 8,473 of record JAUWNP010000160.1, on the reverse strand, counting down.
CGCAGAAGATAGGAGGGGAACGCACAGGCAGGCTGATCCAGGCATGCACTAATAAGGGCATCATCGCCCCGGACATTGAGGGTTCCCTTCTTCGGCTCACCGGGCTTATCAGTGTGGACAGCGCTCCGGAGCAGGTAGCGGTAAACGAGATACTAGGCGCCCTCCTGAAACTGAATGAACTGCTGGGCCGTGGAAGCGACGTAGAAGAGGCCCTCTCGATCATAGAGGAGGCAAACCTTGGATAAGACGATAGTTACGACCCTCCTGATCATAGCAGGCGTAGTGTCTGCCGTCTTGGTTTTCAACACTATCTACCCCGCAGCCGTCCAAAGCAGCGATGCCTTGACCGGCAGGCAAAGAAGGATAGACGAACGCCTCCGGAGTCAGATTGAGATCATTCACGCTACCGGGAAGTCGGACAGCAGCGATGTACTTGTATGGGTCAAGAATGTCGGTTCCACGCACATAAGCGCAATCGAGAGTTGTGACGTTTTCTTTGGACTGGAGGGCAGTTTCGCCCGCATCCCTTATAGTGCGGGAACACCCCATTGGGAATATGCACTGGAAAATGACAGCGCGTGGAATCCCACGGCAACCCTCAAGATCACCATCCGCTATGGTGCTACATACCCTTCAGCAGGAAGACACTTTTTGAAAGTGACCATTCCGAATGGTATCTCCGATGAGTACTACTTCAGCATCGAGTGACCCATGGAGACGATAATCACGGGGCTCATAATCATAAGTCTTCTGTTGTTGGTGGTGTTCACCATCGCCGAGGTTCTCCTCTCCTCGCAAGACGCCATTCAGGCATCCTGGCGGGAGATGGAGGAGCGATTGGGGGAGAGGGCCAGGACCAATCTCTCACCCGTCGCAGCACAGACTATAAGCAGTGGCGCTGTTGTGGAGGTAACCCTCAGGAACGACGGGGACACCAAGTTGGCGGACTTTGACCACTGGGATGTTATCCTTCAATATTATGACAGCGGTGGTAGTTACTATACAGAATGGTATCCTTTTGGCTCGGGGACAAACGAATGGGATGTGTGGGACATCTTTCTGGATGCCCCAACCGTTGACGAGGTTTATGACATAAACATCCTCAATCCAGGAGAGGAAGCGGTGATCTGGATATCGGTTTCACCTGCGGTGGGAGTGGGCACCACTAACCTGGTGACCACAGCCACCCCCAACGGCATTACCGCCTCGACGGTCTTTACACGCTGAAACGTGAGACGTCAAACGTCAAACGTGAGACGTGATCCTGGTCGGTGCATTAGGCAGTATTACGTTTCACACTGAGTAGTGGGAGGCCCCCCGTGGATGTGAGTCATATTCTACAGGGGCTTTTTCTTGGTAGTCGGGCATCTTGATGCCCAGCATCAGCGGACCGTTTCAACGCCCCGCGTGGGAGCGGCTGAACTCCTTGATGGTGCGAATTCTTTACAAACGAGACAAGATCCGCCCGTCATTCTGAGCGTAGCGAAGAATCTCGTAGCGAAGAATCTCGTTCGGATGTTTGCTATCCACCCTGGCTTGTGAACCGAGATTCTTCGTCGCTGCGCTCCTCAGAATGACGCGTTTTCGCTTGTCGGTTTGAGGCAGAGATTCGCTGAGCAGTTACGTTACTTTCACCAGTCCGAAACGTTGCTGTAACGCAATTGAAACCCTGAGAATGCCTGTTTTGAGTTATACTGACATTGCTCGTGAAGGCTAGACCAGACCGCAGAATTCAGTAAAGCGGATTCCACGAAAGGATCAGTTATGATGTCACAGGAGGATGGCGTCCTGTTTGTGGGGGACACGCCCGTCATCATCCGATCTACCGACGGCTCCCACGAGGAGGGTTTCGTCCGTGCACTGGAACGGCTTTGCCGTAAGGACGTGAGGGCCATCTATTTCGGGCACGGAGCCCCCCTGTTCGATGACTGCAACGCACGCTTGCGCTCGTCGCTAAAGAACGCCAGGAAAGCGGTCGGTAGTCAGCAGTTAGCGATTAGCAGTCAGCAGTTAGCAGTCAGCATCTAACGACTATCGTTACGAGATTGGGTTGGAGAGGCAGATTGGAACGAGGTGTGTAAGTGAGAGTAGTTTTCCACGAAGACTTTCGACGCACGGATTACGCTTCCAACGGCGCATCAGCACCAGGCCGCATGGGGGCTATCATGACGGCGCTGGTGGAAGAAGGTCGTTACGAAGTCGTTTCACCTGGGCCAGCGTCGTTCAAAGATTTGTCGCGCGCACATTCCCAAACTCATATAACCAGCATCGCCAAAGACACCGGATTGTTCAAAATGGCTTCATTGGCCGCCGGTGGCGCTATACTAGCGTCGGAAATCGCTTTCAGAGAAGAGCCTGCATTTGCCTGCATCCGGCCGCCAGGTCATCACGCATCAAGAAACTCCACCTGGGGATATTGTGCCTTCTGCAACATGGGTATCGCACTCCTGAAATTAAAAGAGCAAGGGCTGATAAAAAGCGCGTTTGTATTGGATTTCGACGCTCATACAGGAGACGGAAACACTGATGTCCTCTCAGAGTGGAAGGAGGCCAAAATCCTGAATCCTATGGCCGACGACAATAAGGACTACCTTAAGTTGGTAGAGGATACCATCTCTAATATTCAGTACGTTGACATGGTTGCGGCGTCGGCCGGCTTTGACGCCTACGAAAAAGACCTGGGGAAAAAATTAACAACCTTTGACTTCTATCTCATTGGCAGGCTCATGAAGAAACTGACGAAAAGAATGGGCCACCAAAGGCGCTTTGCCATATTGGAGGGCGGATATTATCTGCCAGACCTGGGGAAGAATGTGCTTGCTTTCTGCCAGGGATTTGAGTGAGGGGGATTGGGGATTGGGGATTAGGGATTAGAGATTAGGGAGTAGGGAGTAGGGAGTAGGGGTGGAAGAGCTGACTTTCAGACTACTAACGCACGATCAGCAGCCTTCGGACTATGATTGGATGAACATTGACTGTGGGTCTGTTCGAGTGGGCAAGGTCAGAGGTTTGATTGACGGCGAGAGGCTGACGATTTGTTCAATCAACATATTTCCCGAGTTTGGGGGGTCTGGTTATGCCAGACAAACAATCGAGATGTTCAAAGCATTCTTTGATACGATCATCGCAGACAGGGTACGACCCACAGCGGTGGGATTTTGGGAGAAGATGGGTTTTGACCGTGGCGACAATGGGAATTACATCTGGAGAAGTGGACAACGATAGTTCTTGCTGAAATGCAGAAGATCAAGGAGAGTTCTCGGAAAGTGGTTGCTGTGGGACACAACAACGAATACTTCGACAGGCTCAGTACAGGTTTAGAATAAAACGAATGGCCGAGTGGGAGAGAATTCGTTTATTTCCTAATTCGCTGTAGTGTCTGTGGGTGCAAAACAGACTTCCCGAGAAAGCCCGGTATGGTAAGGAGGAAGGGTATGCAATCTTCCAAAAGACAGCGTAACGACCAGTCGTTTGTGCAGCCAAAGAACCTAAGGGCAATAATGACATAAGGAGGAACAATGAATATCTGTCTTATACACGGAAAGCACGTTGGAAGAGAAGTGTTGGTCAGAGCACTTTCTAGCAGGCTGGATGCTGATGTTACGGGGTTTTCCTGCTGTGAGAACACTCTGGAGTGTTCCCTGGACTACGATGTGTTTGTCGTGTACAACAACTTTCGGAAGAAAATGAGTGGGGTTAGAGGGGTGATCAAGATCAGGGCCCGCAAGACCGAGGTCTTTATCGTTGGCGTGAGTTCCACTCCTAACAACGACAAACGGTTTCTTCTGGCCGGGGCCGATGCCTTTCTTCTGAGGGCTGGAAACGAAGTCGAGGAACTGGTCAAAATCATTCGGAACCATAAACAATGAACAATGAACAACGCATCCGGTCCTGGCTGCTACCCGTCGGCGGCTGCGGGATTCCCCATGCACTCGTGCACAACCTTGCCGAGGATGGTCACAAAGTCCACCCGTGGAACATCCAGGGGCAAAGCCCTGTCGGGGCCTTTGGCAGGCCTGTGCCCTTTGTGGACATGGTGGGGATGGGTGGACAGTTCCGGGTGATGGGGCGCATCGTCGTACTGGAAAACACGGTTCCCCTGAGCATCCAGGTAGACGTAAGCGTAGTTGTGTTCTCTGACTTCCGCCGTAGCATCCAGCCAAGAGTGAACGATCAGGCGGGAGCCATCCTTAAAGGCCAAGGTGACGTGCAGAGCGGCAATACATTCCACCTCGTCTTCGGGAGGGAAACTGTGGCCTTGGTGAGCGGTGTCCAAGAGGTCGGTGATTTCAGCCAACGCGGTAAAGATCTCCCAATAGTAAGCCCGCAGTTTCCCATCAGGCATCCACCACCTCTGTTTCCGAGAAGCCGAAGCGTTCCTGCATGGTCAGGAAACTTTTGTAGCGCGCTCGCCACTCCCAATAATCGGCCGGGCCTTCTTGGAGAGTGCTCTCTTGGAACTTGCGGTAGAACTCAGCCGAGGTCATACCATACCTCTGCTCCATACGGTGTAGAACGCGTACAGTCTCGGCAAAGTACTCAGCCGGCGTCTTGGACGGGCGGGTTGGCAGGGCTTTCCTGGCCTGTATGGCCGAAGTCACGAAGCGGTAGTCCTCACGAGGGAGAAGCAGCAGCACGCCCTCCAGCGGGGGGAGCCGGAAACCAATAGCCTGACCTTGGAATCGGGCCACCAGTTCAGCCAGGGTGACCTCAGTTTCTTGTAGTTTAATGATCGGAATTGCATTCTGTGTCATAGGGCACCTGCCTTTCCACATTTTGCGTGAGATGCTTTTGATTATAGCATGGGCTTCACTGTTGGTCAACCTGACGGCGTTTGTGCGGTTGATTCAATATGGGTAGTTACGGGAGAAAAACGTGATTCGAGTGCTGGTAGTTGATGACTCCGCTGTCTTGCGGCAAAGCACCAAATTTGTGCTGGAGAGCGATTCTGGGTTGAAGGTCGTCGGCAAGGCCAGGAACGGCGAGGAGGTTCGGCCGCCAGTTGACCTCGGCGAGGCGCTGGAGGTAGTAGGTGACGACGTAGAACTATTGCAGGCTGTGGCTGAAATGTCGCTGGAGGAATGTCCTGAACAGGTAGAGGCGCTGAGAGAGGCGCTGACCGGGCAGGATGCGCGCCGGGCGTCGAAGATGCGGCGCACAGGCTGAAGGGGGTTCTGGGCAACCTCGGAGGCCTGGCAGCACGAGACGTAGCCCAGCGTCTTGAGACGATGGGTGAGGAGGGCAACCTCGATGGCGGGTTGGCTGCGCTGGAAGAACTGGAAAAGGAGATGGGGCGTGTGGTGGTCTTTTATTCAGAACCAGGGTGGGTGCAGAGTGCCCTTGAGCACGAGGGAGGCTAGTGATGGGTACTAAGGCACGTATCCTTGTCGTTGACGACGATCGTCCTACGGTGATGATCATCTCAAGCATCTTGAAAAAGCAAGGCTATGAGGTTTTTACCGCTTTCGATGGCATGAACGGGTTAAGAAAGGCACATAAGGTGAAACCCGACTTGGTCGTCTTGGATATTATGATGCCCCTAATGAATGGATACGAAGTCTGTCGCCGCCTACAGAGCAATCCGGATACCGCTGACATAGCGGTGCTTATGCTTACCGCCAAGGGAAGAATTGATGCAGAGGCGGAGGAGCCCACGCAATACTTCGATAGCGTCCAAGACCGGTTGCGGGGGTTCGACTCTGGGGCCATGGATTTCTTGACCAAGCCGGTGAAGGCGAAGGAAGTAGCACGGCGGGTGAAGGCCTTGCTATGGGCCAAAGGCTTCCCGATTTGACCGCTCCTCTGGAGAAACGATGGCTAATCGAGATCAAATCCTGATTGTTGACGATAGCCCGGAGATGCCCCACCTGCTGGACGCGTGTCTCAGGCCTCTGGGGTATGACACCGTAGCCACTGCCAATGGCCGGCAGGGTCTGAAGATGCTTGAGACCGGGGAGTTCAGTGTAGCCATCCTCGATCTCATGTTGCCCGATCTCAACGGAATGGAGATTCTCAGGCGCATCCGGCAGCAGCGGCCCGAGATAGAGATCATCGTGCTCACCGGCCACGCCTCGCTGAAGACTGCCATCGAGGCACTACGGCTAGGGGCCTATGATTATGTCACCAAGCCCTTCCGTGTTGACGCCATCCGCTCCGCAGTCAAACGCGCGGTGGAGAAGCAACGCCTGGCGGCGAGACTGGCCGCTGTCCAGGACCTGAGCCGCGAGATGACCCTCTCGCTTGATGTGAAGCAGGTGGCTGAGACGGTGCTCGACTTCGTCGGGCGGGTGCTAAAGTTCCAAAACTGTGGGCTGTTGCTGATTGATGAAGAGCAAGATGAACTGTACCGGCTGGCGGCGCGCGGCACTGGACAGGAGATAGCGCCCAGACTATCCCTGAGCGGCGAGAAAGGGATCACTGTGGCGGTGGCGCGCAGCGGCGAATTACTCTACGTGCCCGACGTGCGGGAAGACCCCAGATACGTGGCGGTAGGGGCAGAGTGCCGGTCGGAACTGGCGGCGCCGCTGGAGATCAACGGGCGCGTGATCGGGGTGCTGAACGTCGAAGGCGCCGAGGCGGACGCCTTCAGTCCAGACGACGCCAGGTCTCTCTCTGCCCTGGCCGCCCAGGCAGCAGCCGCGATTGAAAGGGGCCGGTTATACGAACAAGCGCAGCAGGAGATTCTAGAGCGCAAGCAAGCGGAAGAGGCGTTGCAACGGCGGACGCGTGAATTGGAACTGCTCAACCGCACCGGTCAGACGCTCACCTCCAGTCTCGACCTGGACCGCGTGCTCATCACCGTTCTGGAAGAAGTGCGCCACCTGCTGAATGTGGCACTCTGTTCAGTCTGGTTGACCGATGCGGAGACAGACGAACTGGTCTGCCGGCAGGCTATTGGCCCTCGACCCGACGTCCTTCGCGGCTGGCGACTGTCGCCGGGAGAGGGATTTGCTGGCCGGGCGGCTCGTGATGGCAAAACCCTTATCGTGCCGGACGCCTGGGCCGACGAGCGCCACTTCAAGGGTATAGATCAGCGGACTGGCCTGGCACTCCGCTCCATCCTTAGCATCCCACTCCAGGTCAAACAGGACGTGATCGGCGTGCTCCAGGTAGCAGATGTAGAGGTCAGCCGCTTCAAACCAACAGACCTTGGATTGATGGAACCGCTGGCTGCGACTGCGGCTATCGCTATCGAGCATGCGCGGCTGTACGAGCAAGCGCAGCAGGAAATCACAGAGCGCAAGCGGGCGGAGGATGCATTACGGCATCGCGTCGAATTTGAAAAACTCATCACCGCTATCGCAACCTACTTCATTAACCTCCCGTCAGATGAGGTTGACAGCGGGATAAACCACGCCTTGCAAGCAGCCGGAAAATTTGCCGGTGTGGACCGTGGCTACGTCTTTTTGCTTTCCCACGACGAAATGCAGATAGACAATACTCACGAGTGGTGCGGTCCAGGGATTGACCCGCACATTGAGAGCCTGAAGAATCTCCCGGTTAGCCGTCTCTCGTGGTGGATGGAAAAACTCAAATGGTTCGAGACCATTCATATTCCTCGTGTTGCCGACCTCCCACCCGAGGCGAGTGCCGAAAACGAGATCTGGCTATCACCGGCAGTTCAGTCAGTCGTCGTGATGCCAATGGTCTATGGCAAGTCTCTGATCGGGCTTCTCGGCTTCAGTTCGGAACGGGCCGAGAAAACCTGGAGAGAAGCAGAAATCAGACTGCTCAAGATGGTGGGGGAGATCTTTGTCAGTGCTTTGGTGCGCAAGCGGGCGGAGGAGGCGCTGCGGAAAGCCAAAGAGGCCGCCGAGTCAGCCAACCAGGCTAAGAGTGAGTTCCTGGCCCGCATGAGCCACGAGATCCGCACACCCATACACGGCATCATGGGTATGGCCGATCTGATGCTGGACACTGTGCTGGTGCAAGAACAAAACGAATACCTGGGTATACTCAAGTCCTCTGCCGACTCGCTGATGGCGATCATCAACGACATCCTGGACTTCTCCAGAATCGAGGCAGGACGACTGGAACTGCAGGAGACCGACTTTGACCTGCGGCTCCTCGTCGAGCAGGCAGCCGAGATGCTGGCCCCGCGTGCCCAAGAAAAGGGATTGGAACTGGTCTGTCACATCCCCCCCCAGGTACCGACGGCGTTGGTAGGCGACCCAGGACGGTTGCGCCAGGTGTTGCTTAATCTGATCGGCAACGCGGTCAAGTTCACACAGCAAGGAGAGATCGTCGTCCAGGTGAAAGTGGAGGCAGATCGAGAAGGAGAAGTGGAACTTCATTTCGCCGTGCGCGATACCGGGATCGGCATCCCTGAGGGCAAACAGGACATGATCTTCGAGGCCTTCTGCCAGGCCGACGGCTCCGCCACTCGCGAGTACGGCGGGACCGGATTGGGGTTAACGATCTCCCAGCAGTTGGTGGAACTGATGGGTGGGCGCATCTGGATAGAAAGCCAGCC
>JAUWNP010000032.1 GCA_030612585.1 Anaerolineae bacterium | reverse complement strand
GAACTCAAGTCCCCTATGCAGGGGTGTTCAGCAACTGCAGGACCCGGGCCAGGGCGGTGCGTGGCAAGTGCCCCGCAGTCCAGTCTGGGGCACTTTAACCACCCAGCCCCAATCCAACCTCTTGCCTTGCTTGGCCGATGGACCTGAAAGCGCGATCTGCACTTCTCTCTCAGAGAAGGGAGCCATTACATCATTTTGCTGTCTAGGCTTGTTGCGATTCCCAGCTTATCAAAATCGCGCATCCAGTGTATACTTCAGACAGTGTCCGAACATTCGTTCGTTGGCAGCAGTACCTGAAGACGAGCCAAGGACTCGCCAAAGATAAGAGACTGACTCGCAAATCCACGCGCGAGTCAGTCGGTCGCTTTTCAGGTATTAGTCTATCGGAATTAGGGTGTCGACGCGATTTTTCCTGCCCTTTGCTGAAAATCAGGGAGTCGACAGTTCAAATCTGTCTCTCGGCATACCGACCAAAGACCCGCCTTTTCAGGCGGGTCTTTGGCATTTGCGATGTTCCCTCTGCCGGAGGCGACGATGTTCCCTCTGCCGGAGGCGACGGGGATGGCTTTCACTGTTCCGTCGGTCCGAACCGGCCGGGATCGAACATCTCCATAGGCACAGGGCTGCGCCCCTTGGCGATCAGATCAGCGATGATGCGGGTGCTGATAACACTGAGCCCCATGCCTTGCGGTCATGACCCGAGACCATGTACAGGCCTTGCCATCCCGGCACCGGGCCGATCAGGGGCAGCGAGTCCTCGGAAGCGGGCCTCAGGCCGGAGACGTGTTTCACCACCTTTGCGTCTTCCAGAGACGGAGCCATCCGCAGCGTAGCGTTCATGATGGCCTCGAGGCCCGCCGACGTACGGTGGTTGGCGAAGCCGCTGTCACGCTCGTAGGTAGTGCCTCCCAGCGTGATACCATCGGCCTTGTGCAACAGGTACATATCGCTGTAGGATAGAGAGGCCTGTAACTGGGGGTCGGGCACCAGCAGATGCAGGAGTTGGCCCCTCACCGGGTAAACAGGGATCTTCAGCCCTACCCACGCAGCAGCCTGCTGGCTCCAGGGGCCCATGGCCAGCACCACCGTCTCGGTAGCGACGGTCTCACCATGTCGCAACTGCACCCCGGTTACCCGTCCGCCATCGCTCTGCAGCCCCACGACCTCGCCGTGCCGCAGTTCCATGCCCCGGCGTTCCGCAGCCTCAGCCAGGGCCAGCACAAACCGGTAGGCCATCACCTGCGCCTGGTGACACACCAGGCCCCCTAAAACGTCCCGGTTCAGGCGAGGCTCCACCTCCCACAAGACCTGCCCCTCCAGCCAGCGGACGGACGGATCATCGTGGTCCAGGACTGATGGCTGGGGCTTCAGGCTTTCGACCTCCTCCGCTGAAAAAGCCGGGTATATCGTCGGCTGCTCCCGGTAGCCAATGTCAATCCCCGACTCTTGCGGCAGAACGCAGGCGAGTTCCTGGTGCAACTGGAACCCCAGCCAAGCCAACTCCGATAGATCGCCTTGCAGGGCCGCCCGGGCGTCACGGCCAATCGCCAGCCAGTGGGCAGACGCCATACCAGAGGCGCCGACGGCGACCGCCTCCTTCTCCAGCACCAGGACCTTGTAGCCTTCCTTGCTGAGCCAGTAGGCGGCACTACACCCCATTACGCCGGCGCCCACGACCACCACATCCGGTTTACCGACCACGATTTCCTCCTGTCAGGCTCATTCTAGTGGAAACTTGCCCACAAGTCAACCCTCCTCAGTGTCCATCCAGGGCAATTGCATCTTAATCATTTGCTCTCCAGGGATCCCTTCGACAAGCTCACCGCCACGCCTGCCACGAGAGTACTCTCGCAGTGGAGCCCCGCCACGAGTACTCGCGGTGGTACTCGCGGTGGCAGGGCAGGCAGTCAGATCCCGGCCATGTGCGGCTTGATCGGCCCTCAGGACGAGAATCTGGCGATCCCCTCTCAGACAATGGTTCGATCTCCAGGCTTCCACCGATCTCAACGGCGAGACACGAGATTGGGAACTGCACAGTTCCCTGTGCGACGATGTGGCCAAACTTGTCGCGGGTAGTGACGGTATACGGCCCAGTAAATCCATCGGGCAATAGCTCGACGAAAGGGCGAGTGGATGCATTCAGAACCCAGAGTGGTGTCGCGCCCGCGCCCGGCGGGAAAGCGATGTCGTCGTAGAGGCCGATGATGCGCTCCCGCTCCCCGGTGAAGCGAATGAGCGGCACGCGGCCCAGGTGGAACTCGGGCCCGAACTCGCCGTGGATGATAGTATCGCGGTGGGCGCGGTAGAAGCCAATCCAGTAACGGATCAGATCGAGGTGGCTTCGCGGGTACTGGTCCAATTCTATCGAGATCATCGGTACGCTGATAATCGCGTTGATGAGATGCACAGCCACGTTTTCATCGCTGTCGTCGGGATGCCACAGGGCCGGATCGAGGTGGACGGCCCGGTCTGGTGCCAATAGCCGCAGCATGACGATCTGCCAGCGGTTCATCGCAAAGTTGATGGGCACATCGTAGGCGCGGTAGAGATTAGCATAGCGGCGCGAGGCCAGGTTGGCGTAGGGATTGCGAAACTCGATCAAGAGGCCGGGCTTGAGAGCAGCAAGGCGATCACAAGCATAGCTCAGGATACCATAGATGCCCTCACCCAGCGTGCGGTAGGCAGCGTCCGGTGTGGTCTCGCAATCCAACGGGATGCGGCCAATGAAATCGAGTTTGAGGCCATCAAGGTGATAGTCGCGCACGAGCCGCTCCAGCAAGTCGGCGACAATGTCGCGAGTCTCGCGTTGCCAGGGTGAGAGATTGCTAAAATACCGCTCCGGGATCGCTCCGGTCAAGAGATGAGCGTAGCGTTGGGCTGCCTGGCTGGCCTTGCCGACCATGAACGGCGCAACCCAGAGGACGTAACGCAGTCCCATCTCCTGTACGGCGCGCACGTGGCCCGCAAAGTCGGGAAATTTGGCATCGCATGGTTCCCAGTCGCCGGCATAGCGATAATCAGCGAAGGTGGCCTTATCGGTGAACCAGCCATCGTCGGTGAGCCACGTACCAAAGCCCAGGTCGTGGGCGTGCCGGGCGTTGCGCAGCACCCACTCTTGACTGACGTCGTGGTGGATCGCCGTCCAGGTGCAGAAAACAGGATCGAAAGCATGCTCAGGGACAGGCATCTTAGGTTGAGGCCACTCCCGGTCAACGGTCTCGACGTAGGTGCGCAGCACTTCCGGCCAGGGACAGCGGGCAGTCGAAACAAAGATTGTCTCCTCCCACCGATCGGTCGTCAGCGGGGCATGCCCAATGGGCTTGTGCCAGCAAAAGTGGTAGCAGCGAGTTGCTTCAGAGAGTTCCGCATCCAGCGCGGTCTCGGTGAGTTGGTCGAGCAGACCAAAGGCCGCCCGGTTCTCGCCCCCGCGATGGAACAGGGCGACGAACGGCAGACCGATGTTGGCGCAGGCGCGCTTGCGCACCTGCCAGTACGGCAGCTTGGCCATCTCCTCCGGCGACGGCGTCCCAGAGTAGAAGCCGTGCATGTCCACCGCAGGCACCTGCCAGCGGATGGAGAGATCGCGCAGGATAAAAGGCGCTCCATCAGGCCGTTCTACGACGAGGCGCAGCAGATAAGAGTCCTGGATGCCCGCGATAGGCTCGACGGTGGTGTGGAGATTGAGCGGAGGTTCAGCGCTAACCTGGACCGAGAACATAAAGTCAGCAACGGCGATTCGTGCGTTACAGCTCTGTTCCCTGGTTTCGTCGACAGTCACCGTTAGATTCCTATATACCCAGCATACAAGCGGGGTTTAGTTGCCCCATACGAGCGATGGCTGCCTCGGTGAATCCAGCAGAACGCAGCTCAGAAATAAAGCAGGCCAATCCGTCAACAGGAGGGAGGTTCTTTGTCTGTCCAAAATCGGTAGCGATGATGGTGCTGTCTGGGCCGACTCGCCGAATCACCTTGGCCAGCGCCTCAAAAGGCAGGTGTCCACCTCCCAACACTGTCGTAATCAGGCAGCGCTCAAAGAGCACGCCAAAGCGATCGCGCAATTCTTCCTGCTGAAGTGGTGGCATCTCGACCGGTGGGTGTTCGGGGTGCGTGATGACGATTTTGCGAACGCCCAGGTCATGGGCGGCGGGAACCAACGCGAGAATTTCGGGGGACGAAAGGTGGCCAGTTCCCAGAATAACATCATACTCGGCGATGAGGCTCAAAATGTCGAGAACGCGCGGTTGCAGGTGGTCGCCATCAAAAACTGTCAATCCAGGCCCAATACACCCCTCGGTCCCAGCGGCTGACGAGAGGGTGGGCATCCAGATTTCGGCTGCGCCCATTCGCAATGCTGCCTCGACGGCGATAGGATTGAATCCGCCGACAGGGTTGTTGAGCACCAATCCACCAAAGACACGCAGATTGGGAACAACCTGTTGTACGAGATAGGCGCGGTCGGAGGTCAGCGTCCAGTGCGATTTGAGCAAGATGGCCCGCATCCCCCGTGCAGCGGCTTGTCGAGCCAGTTCGATGTCGTCCCCTTTGCGCGGTGCGACGTCCGGCGCAGAGTGGATATGGATATCGATCATACCAGTAAGGTCCACATTGGAAAAATCAGTCACCAGTTCCCTCCATCAAAACAAATCGCATTAATCACCCGTTAGCTCAACCTGCACGCCACCGGTAAAGGCTCTATCCAGGAACAGAGCACGTTTGCCCTGCGTTCCTTGATGAGGCTGCGGCTCACCCGGAGCCAGTCCAAGCGCCGGTGCATCTTGGTAAGCCACCCCGACGTCATCCACCGCCAGGCAAAGATGATGCAACCCCGGCCCATTAGCCTCCAGCCAATCCCACAATGGATGATCGTCCACGAGCGGTTGTACCAGTTGCAGATGTGTGTTGCCCACGTCCAGGTGGGTCAGTAAGACGGTCCCATCGTTGACCGACTCGCTAAAGAGGACGGGGAAGCCGAATTTATCTCTCCAGACTTTGAGCGCTTCATCCGTATCAGGCACAACGACAGCCAGGTGATCCAGCCCCTTGAACATGCTCATTCTCCCTCCGCCAGTCCGCGCACGCCAGCGACGGCCTCGATCAACGCTTTTAGATAAACGCGCATATCGCCGCCATACGAGATCACGTTGCATCCCATCTCCATCCATTCCTGCGCTTGAGCGAGACTGCCCGGCTGTATGCCAGCAGCCAGACCATGCTTTCTGGTCATGTCGACCACCAGATTGAGCGCATCGAGGAATTTGGGATGCTGGAACTGGCCCGGTATCCCCAGCGACTTGGTCAGGTCGCCGTGGCCAACCCACAGCACATCTACACCGGGTGTAGCCGCTATGCCTTCCAATTCGTCTAGCCCTTCCCGACTCTCAATCTGGCAGATGATGGTCGTGTTCCCATTGGAATAGTCCATAAATTCTCTGGCGTTGACTGGCTTGAAATCGGTGTTTGCAGCGCCGGTGATCAAGCCCCGGTTGCCCAATGGTGTATACTTGGCCGCATCGACGATTGCGCGGGCTTGGGCAGCACTTTGGACATTTGGTACCATGATCCCCAATGCCCCCACGTCCAGGGTGCGGGCGACGAAATGGTACTGTGCTTGAGGAATGCGCACAAATGGGGCAATCGTGGTCGCCTTGAACCAGGCCATCATATCGGCGATGTTGGCCGAAGTGAAACCGGTATGCTCCATATCGACGACGACAAAGTCAAGCCCGGCAGCCTCGAGTATTTTGGGCATTCCACGGGTACCAAACTCCATCACCATGTGCCCGACAGGGACCTTTCCCTCGGCCAATATTTGCTTGAAACGATTCGGTTTCATCTCTCGTCTGTCTCCATAAATGCTTGGCAATTACCCAAGCAGTGCGTTCCAGCGCTCCCGGAGGGACTGCAATTTCGCCTGGAACCCAGGCCGTTCGACCACGGTCCTGTTGACGGTGTACTTGGGTATCTCGCCCCGCAGGACTGTCAGGATATTCTCACAAGCGCCTACGCCGTTGCCACGGTACAGATCGTCTGTCCAGGCCATGCCGTGTGGCGAGAGGATCACGTTGTCCATTTGAGCCAGGGGATGGTCTGGTGACAAAGGTTCATTCTCGAACACGTCCAGCCCTGCTCCGGCCATCTGCCCCGTTTGCAGGGCGGCCACCAAATCATCCTGATTGACAATCGGGCCACGGGCAGTATTGACGAAATAAGATGTCGGTTTCATCAGCGCGAAAAGGTGCGCATCAATCACCCCCCTCGTTTCGTCGTTCAGGGGACAGTTGATGGCGATAAAGTCGGACTCTTTGAACACAGTAGCCAGATCAACTATATCCACGCCCAATTGATCCGCCTTTTCTTGGGAAACGTAGGGATCGAAAGCCAGCGCTCGCCCCAGGTTGAAAGGTTGCAACAGCCGGAACATTTCCGCCCCGATGTTTCCCAGCCCCACGGATCCCACCGTCTTTCCGCTCAACCCCAGGCCGGACGTCTCTGCTTTATCGTTCCAGCGTCCGGCGCGGACCAGCCTGTCCTTTGCCGGTAGTTTCTTGGCCAAAGCCAAAAAGAATGTCAAGATCGCTTCGGCCACAGGTTTGCGAACTGCGTCGGTCGTGATCGCCAGCAGCACATTGGCCTCGGTGCAGGCCGGCACGTCGATCACGTCGTAGCCTACCCCCCAACGGGCGATGATCGCCAGCCGATCGTTTCCGGTGAATGAGGCGGCAGTGAAGCGGGGCCGCAGAGTGATCACGGCGTCAAAGTCCGCTATCTCATCAGGAGCCACGATCTTTTGCTCGTGATGGAAAAAATCGTACTCAACATAGGGCAATGGGCCTAGAATCTCTTCTACGACCGGGTCTAACAAACCGGCTGCCTCTGTCGTAAAGTCGGGTGATATGCCGACACGGAACAAATTGTTCATATTTATGCCTCCAACTCTCTGGTTTAGAAAAGGGCACGTTTCCGCGAATGATTAGCGGTAGATCGTCCTATTCTGGATGATCGTAAAGATTTTCCAGTTCTGCCGGATCGTGTGCCAGGTTGTACAACTGATCATGACCTTACATCCAGATAAAGTATCTCAGACGACAGTTCATCTAACTCTAGCGCGACACCTTCACGTGCCAGTACGTCGCCGGTCACGTCGAACGTGTTGCCCTGATCCGTCATCTGAACACGATAGTCGCCGCCAGGCCGCAACCCCCGTGGGCGGATGATTTTCCGGGACGGCCCGCCCGCGGCACGGTACACCATCACCACGCTGCGCGCCTGGTTGGGTGAAACTGCCTGAATCGCATCCCACCCCCATCCGACGCCCTCGACGTTGTATCGTGGTGCTAACAAGTGAATGATCTTGGCATCTCGTACCCAACTGCGCAACTTTTTATACTGCGCGATGGCTGCCTTGGTCTGGGCAATTTGCTCGTCATCCCATTCGGCGACTCTTTGCATCAGTATCAGAGGGCCACCAAAGATCGTGCTGCGCAAGGTGTACGGCGTAGGATCGTCCACCATATAGCGCACACTGTAGCGGGGGGAAAATGGATACGATGCCCCGTACACTCCCTGCCGCGTGGCATACGTGCTAATGCAGTCCACCGTGCCGCTCGAATGACACAGCCGGGCCATCTTGTAGGTGAGCATGCAGCCCCCATCCTCGCAGTTCTCCCACACCACGTGGGGGCGCAATCGACGCACGGTCCCGATCACCACGTCCAGCCCCTCTGTCGAGTTCGCATAGTTGCTGTTACCGGGTGCGTGCGTGTGCGTGCTCTTGAGACACAACTTGACCATATCCTCGCCGTCATACACGATGTAATCGAGGTGATAGTCGTCAATCAGGCGGATGACCTCGGCGATAATCCAATCACGACAAGGGCGATGTCCCAAACATAGCGGAGCGGCGTCAAAGTAGTCGTCGCCCCTGTGAATCAGCCAATCCGGGTTTTGCTGCGCTACCGGCGACGACGTATTCGCTTGCCCCAGCGGTATGTGGACACCGAATTTCATCCCCAACTCGTGAACCCGGTCGGCGATGGGCGACAATCCGCGCGGGAACTTGTCCGGATCGGCCCGCCACTCACCGATCTGCGCCGCCCACCCCAGGTCCAGGACGGCCACTTCCACCCCCATCTGGGCGCTGCGCTCAATCGCTGCCAGTTGCTGGGATTGGTGGATGTTCTGACCATAACCCCACGTGTTGTACTGTACCCAGGGATAGCGCTCGTCTGGCATAGGTGGATGAACGTGCGCTTCGGCGAAGCGCTGCGTGATATAACCAGCCTCATCCCAGTCACCATCAAACAGCCCAACAAAGCACGCTGGCACCTCGAATACTTGACTCGGGTCAACACGGTGATTGAGGTCATCGACGACACAGGTCAAGTGAGCCACGTGCGCCTCGGCCCAGCCATGCAACCTACTTTTACCATTGAACTCGATACCTACAACCAGCCCAGTGCCCTGGTGGGGGACGGCGTCTGGTTTATCGACGGGCCCGTCGCGCAACGCAAACCATGCACAACTCGTCGGTTCCCAGAAGCACGACGGAAAGGACCCCATCCGAATCTCGGTCGGGGCGCGGCCAGCGTGCAGACGCACCTGATTCTGGCTGAAAAAGTCGCGCCGATACACCCAACTAAACTGCTCGACGTGGAATAGCACCAGAAAGTCCTCCATTGGCACATCCACGTCGAGTATCTGGCTGTGGGTAACGACAAGCGGGGCACCGCCCTGGTTCTCGACGGCACCCCACATGCGCACGAATGGCTGCTCAGGAAAGACCTGAAAGCAGCGAACAAACCGCAAATTGCTGTCCTGGGTTCGCAGTTCGATGCACAACACCCGCGCCCCATCGGCTTGCACCGTTTCCTGGGCCTTCACTCGGCCATTCCACGTCACAGGCTGATGGTTAATGGCCAGGTCTGGCACGCTGGATGGTCCGATGGCCACACTGTCCGTGTCGTTTCTTCGCCAGACGGTCCACAACAAGTGTCCATCTATCAAACGCACCGAGCATGCCAGTAGATCGTTCTCGATGATCCACAGATTTTCGTCCCCGTTCAGTCGAACGTAGACGCTCGCACCCTGTTCAACCATTCGTCTCATCTATGACAAAACGTGAACAGTCACTATCCCAGGCCCTCAAAGTAGCCCTGGGCAAGGCGAACCAGGTTGCATACTAACCGGGCAGCCAGGGGGTTGGCGTTTGCCCGTTCAAAGATGCGGTACTGACAGAAAATGAGCGCTCCCTTCCCCAGGCGGACGACCTCGACATCACTGTACCAGAGCATAGCGGCGGGCTCTTTGCGGGTCTGGGTGTTGCGCAACGAACCAGCGAGGACATCACCGCCCATTTCAGACGTGACGTACCAGGGCAACACGTCAGCGTAGAATTCGCCCGCCAGACCCCCGGCGGGCAGGCCCGCGAAGAGGTCTGCGTCCGGGGCCCAGTGGTAACAGCCCATCCAATTGCCAATGCCGAGGTGCAATTGGACGGGCAGCCCGCGCTCGTTCAAAAGGCGCAGCGCGATCTCTGCCCGCTTGCTCAACGGCCCGATGATGGCCACGCGACCTGCTTCGACCGCGTCCAGCAGACGCTGCCATTCATTTTCCATCAGGGAAGCGGGATTGGCGACCAGCAACACGGACGCGCTGTCTGTCCCCTCGACGTGTAGATTCGGGCTGTCCTCGGCGTGGCCTGGTTTACCTTCTCCCCATAAGATGACGTTCGCAGCAACATCTGTCGGATCAACTGCTGGCAAGCTCAGGATCACTTCCGACGATTCCGCCAGTGTATCCTCACCCCAGATCAACCGAGCCTGTAACTTGTACTTGCCTGCTGTCTCTCCCGTATCGATGGATACGGCGCCCAGCTCTGCGATTCCAGCGCTCAGGGGTGCTGGTCGCAAATCCGTCTCAATCTCGTTCCCTGCTGGGCCGGTCACTGTGACGTGGATTTGCCCTCCGCCCGGCAATGTGTTCTGGTTGACCAGAGTTAGTGTCACATCGACAGAGTCCCCGCAAGTTACAACGGAGGTTGCGGCTTTCAAGACGAGACAGTGAGGCTGGTTAAGTCGCTTGAGGGCGTCGTAAACAGGCTTGGGATCGCGCCAGTGATCCAGAATCCCGGCGTGGAATTCCCAGGCGACGTCGTTAAGCTGGGTAACGATATAGCCCGATACGCGAGGATTGACCATCAGCGCTTCGATCTGACGCGTGAGACCCGCGGACTGTGCGGCCTGTGTGGCTTGAATCAGAGAATGCACCGAGTCAAAGATACGGTCCAGGCCACGCGTTTCAAAACCCTCGTGCAGGCTATCACGGAATACCTTCATTTCTTGCGCATCACGCAGGTGACTCTGGTCGCCGAAACCCGCCACGACCTTGTCAAGGTCTGCCATCCCCCCACAACCCAACTCGGATACGAATATCTGGCCGCGATAGGAACGCAGCTCGCGGTTCCACTCCTCAAGTATGGCTTGCGAGCCGAAATCGTGCGCGGATATGTCGAGCGGCAAATCGCTGATCCCAAGCGTCCGCATCCACTCGTACACGGGTGCTGTGATGGGTGCTCCTACGTAGATGTGCATATCCTGTATGGCCTGCCGTTGGGTGCTCCTGCTGGGGACGGCCGTGGCTCGATCCACCCAACCGAAATCCTGATCGATCGCCATGGACCCGCCGGAATTATCAATGATCACGCGGGTCGGGTCCAGCGCACGCACGAAGCGGATCAAAGCGTCTCTGTTGAGAGCGTTGGCCGCCCGGTTCTCGTTGTTGATTCCCCAGAACACCACCGAAGGGTGGTTGCGATCGCGCTCAATCATCGCCTGAATCTCGCGTCGTCCATGATCCAGCAAGCGAGGACTGTCCCTGATCCAGGCCAGGCTGCTTTCGGCATAGACCAGCATCCCCATCTGGTCAGTCAAATCCAGATAACCCGGTGGTGTCGGGCGAATGTGCGCCCGGATCAGATTAAAGCCTCCCTCTTTGGCTAACGTGATCTCGCGGACCATCATCTCACGATCTGGTGGTGCCACCACGGTGACGGGATAGTTCGGCTGAAGCAACAGGCCGCGCAGAAAGATGGGTTCTCCATTGAGAAAGAACTGACCATTGTCCACGGTGAATTCGCGCATGCCAAATGGGATGACTTGGCAATCAACTTTCCCCCCACTCTCGCCGATGCCAACCTGCAATTGATACAAATTCGGGGTTTCACAACTCCAGGGCAAAGGGCGAGGCAAAGGAATATGATAAGCAAGGCGAGATACGCCTGGTGGCGCAACGACACGAGATCGTTCTTCGGCAGCCAAAGTGCCGCCCGGTCTGGAGATTTGAAGATGTAAATCCACGGGACGACTCTCGACGTAACCGTTACCTACGGCCACCTCAACCAATACCATCTCCCGATCGAGATTAGGCTCAACGGTCACGGACTGGCAGTAGAGACGAGGAAGGGCTTGCAGATAGACCTCGCCCCACAAACCGCCGTGGGTATAATACCAACTCTGCTTGGAGGCCGGTGACTTTATCAGGACCATACCATCTACATCTTGGGTCTTGGATAAAGAGGCTACGCGCACGACGAGTTGGTTCTCCGAGCCGGTCCGCACCAGTGACGTCACGTCGAAACTGAAGGGCGTGTACGCGCCCTCGTGGCTGCCAACGTAGATTCCGTTGAGCCAGACCTCGGTCCGATAGCTAGCGCCACCGAAATGCAATTGTAACACCTTTCCTTGCCAGTCTGAAGGCACAGTGAACACCTTCCGGTAGAAACCAACTCCCTCTGCATCGGGATAGGTGATGTTCCATATACCGGGGACTTTTATCCACTCCGACTTATCTTCTGGCCAATTTCCCGCCATCCAATCACTGCGGATTCCATCTCCACTTGGATCAAATGCTAGTTGCCACAAGCCGGAGAGAGCCAGCCGAGATCTCGCGCTTTCAGCAGACGACATGTGAGCCTTATACCTCCTACTATCTGAATTTGATGAGAAAAGGCCAGCTTTTAGGGTATCTTTTCAATAAATGGGGGTGAGGTGGAGGAACGCCAGCACCTTGCTGGCATCTAGCGACCAAGATGGTCGCGTTCCCCCAAGATATTGAGAAGATACCTTTTAGACCTATATGAGAGAAATGTCAACAGGGGTGTCCTGCTCGGCAGATTGAGCGGCGGCCAATACGAGACGAAGCGAGCGAACGCCCTCCTCAATCGGCACCGCAGTGGGGCGGTTCTCACGGATCGCCGCTAATAGATCCAACGTCTCCGCTAGGCACATATCCTTTTCAGTCGCGATGGACGTCGTCGCCACCCACTCCTGGCGGGTATGGTGAAACAGCGCGTGATTGGCGTCCTCAAAGTCGGCCGTGAGGTCCGGCAGGATCACTCGCATATCGTAATCCCAGCGCTTTGGGATCGCTCCATTCGTCGCAGCCAGTACGGCGATGCCACCGGATTCAAAGCGGATCACGGTTCCGCTGGCATCCTCGACGGTATAATCCTCCACGTCCCGGTGGAACAGGTTGTCCTGCATCGAGTAGACGCGCACCGGCTCACCGAGGAAGAAACGGGCCAGGTCAAAGAGATGGATCACCTGCTCCACCAACTGGCCGCCGCTCTTGGTTCGATCCCGCCACCACCAGCTATGGAGTGAGTTACACGCATATCGAGCGGATATAAACGCTCGTCCTCCGGTTTGTGCATCCTGCATATAGCGCTTGAACCACAACACGGCATCTCCGTAGCGATACATAAATCCTGCTTGGCTTTTGACGCCACTGGCTTTGACTTGCTCGGCCATCGCCTGAGCCAGATCCATCGTCAAGGCGATGGGCTTTTCGATCAAGAAATGAACGCCGTGCTGACAAGCGAGCGCTACTTCATTGCTGTGCGCGTAGGGAGGAAGACAGATGTATACCACGTCCAGGTCAAGCTCGTCGAACATTTGCTCGCAGCCCGCATACACCTGTCCCTTGCCCTGGCCGAACTCGTGGTTGTAAGCTGTGGCGTTCTCGATCACTGTATCACAAAAACCGACTAACTGTACATCATCTTTCAATGCGGCTAGACGCTCGGCGTGTCGCCGGGCGAAATGTCCACAACCAATGATAGCGGTTCGTAAGGCTTTCATAGCTGCTACCTCCTCTATTGGCCATAGGTCAGAAGAATCTTGACCTTGTCGTCCGGTGATTCGTCGATCATGGCGTAAGCCTCGGCCGCTCGCTCGAAGGGGATCCGCGCACCGATCAACGGCTCGACCTGAAGCTTTTTCTCCTCCAGCAAACGGATCGCCTCCTGCTCAATCCGAGACAGTTCCCACATCGGATAGCAACGATGCGAGCAATCCCAAACCGGCATACTGGAGCGGAGCGTCACTCGATTGTGATGCCATTCACTCGACAGATCGACGCGTCCCTTCTTGTCCCCATAAAAGCTGACGGTCACCACCAGCCCTTCTCTGTGCACGCATCGAATGGCCTGCTGCAACGCAGTGTATACGCCCGATATCTCGATCGCCACGTCGGCACCTGCCCCGCCGCTGGCCTCCTTGATGGTCAGCCCTACATCACTTTCTGCCGGGTTTACTACCCTATCAGCACCCAATTTCTTGGCCAGTTCGAGACGCCCTGGAATGGTGTCAACGGCAAAAACTTGTCTGGCCCCACTCAAGCGCGCCATCTGTAAGGCCAGCATACCAATAGCGCCAAGTCCAAAGACAGCCACCCGATCCCCCAGTTTGATGGCTGCGTCGTGTACACCAGCCAGGGCAAAGAGTGCCGGATCAGAAAACACCATCGTTTCGTCGTCCACCTGATCGCTGACAGAGTACACTTTGTCCTCCGCCACGATCACGGTCTGGCGATGCTTCCATCCCCCGTGGACGCGATCGCTCGGCTTGAACGTGCGAACGTCAGGCCCCACCTTGGTGACTACCCCCACGGCCCACGATCCCATCTTGTGCGGGAAGAAAGGTTCAGTCTTCTCATCGCCGCGGAGGGGTCTGAACAGGCGAAGTGCCGGGTCCCAAACTTGATCGGCAAAAGGCACGACCCCACGGTAATAATTGACCTCCGTACCGTGCTTGATACCACTGACTGTAGTTTGTACTAGGATTTCGTTGCCAACCGGGTCTCTGTCCTTGTAGTCTATGAAAGCGATTTTCTTTGGTGATTCGACCACCAATTCTAACGGCATAATTTGACTCCTTCTGCTATTTTACGGAAATGTCACTTGAGCTTGTTTTAGAAAAGCCTCCACCACGGCAGCAGCATTCTCCATCGAGGTTCCGGGCTGAAGGGGTTTGGCTGGGCACAGGATATAGCCGCCGCCCCGTCCCATCTCCCGGCACAGCCTGTCCACTTCGGCCCTGATCTCATCCGGCGTACCAAAGGGGATAGTGGACTGCGAACCCAGCCCGCCCCAGAAGGTGATCTTGTCACCGTATTTACGTTTCAACTCGTAGGGATTATTGTCCTTGGCTTCGGGCTGTACACTTTGATATACATCGAGACCGATTTCAATCACGTCCGGCAGGATCTCTTCGATGCTGCCGCAGCAGTGAGTGAGCACGTACTTGTTTGCTTCATGAACACGTTGGTACAAGCGTGCCAAGCGGGGCTTGAAGATTTTCCGCCACCGTTTGGCCCCGATCAATATACCCTGCTGGTAGCCCCAATCGTCAGAAAAGAGAATCCCATCTACGGGTAGTTCCAGCAATCGCTCAATGATCTCCATTTGGTGATCGGTCAAGCGCTCGATCAAGTCCTCGTAAAAATCAGGATTGACCACGGTATCCATCAGCACATTTTCAAAGCCACGCAGAGACCAGGAACGCTCAAACAGACCAGGGCCGAGACAGATAACCAAAAAGCGATCTTTTTGTTCCTCGATGGCCTGCAGTACTTTTTTATCCCACCCTGGCTCGAAAATGGCGTCCATATCGGGAAGTGTGAATCCATCCAGGGAAGCGGTCTTTAGCACCAGCTCGACCAGGTGGAAAGGTCGGTGGTCCACCTGCCACACACTGCCATACAGATCAGTATAATACGGCTCACCCTGATCGTAAATCCCCAGTTCAGGGTCAGGTAAGCGCCGGATGGCATCGTCAAGCAAACCTCGCCAGGCATCGCTGCCATAATAAATATCCAACTGCTCGGCGACATCGCCATCAAATCTGAGGGTATAAGGAATAGGGTCAGTTTCCTGATGTTGGATCTGAGCGCATACTCGATCCCTCGGGGTGAGGCTCATAACGCATTCTCCTTTTACTTTGCTCCCGATCGGTTTCAGTGTTTCAATCAGGTAGCGGGTAGGTCCCGAAAGTATACGCCTCATCAAACATGGCGATGATATTTTCTGGGCTTACATCGCCCTGAATATTATGAACTGAATTTAACACGTATCCCCCACCTTTGGCCATATCCAGAATGCGACGGCGCACGTCAGATCGAACCTCATCAGGCGTACCAAAAGGCAACAGATGCTGGGTATCTATGCCCCCCCAGAACACCAGGTCATCCCCAAACTCGGTTTTGAGCCGCCGGGTATCATCCATTCCCTTTGCGGTGACCTGGATTGGGTTCAGAATATCGATGCCCAGATCAATCAAGTCTGGAATGATGGGCATAATCGCACCATCTGTATGAAACCATATTTTAGCATCACATTGCGAATGGAGGAAATCGAACACTCGGCCTAGTCGCGGCTTGATCAATTTACGAAACATTGGCATTGACATCATAAGCCCATTCTGCATAGCCAGGTCGTCGCCAAAAGTGATGATCTGAATGTATGGACCAACTTTTTCCAACAACTTGCCAGCCAGGGCCAAAAGGAAATCCAGCACTTGATCCATGAGAGCCTCAGCGAATTTGGGGTCGGCAGCCAGGTCCATAAACCAACATTCGAACCCACGCAAGAACTGCGACCAGGTGACAAACCCGCCGGGTATAGCGGCTATGATAGCATAATCGGTTTCTTCATACAAGCGTCGCGCCATCTCCTCGTAGCCTGCAAATCGCCTGGGTTCATCTGGGTCATCGGGCCACCGAAAGGCCCGTAGGTCACTCAATGTGGGATGACCTTCAAACGGTCCTCTAAAAAAATCATAGTGGTTGTGGCCCGAAGGCTGCTTCCAGATCACGCCGAACTCGTCCAAGATCGTTCCGTCAGCCTGGGTTTGGTTCCGCCAAGTGGCGGGTGCATCAGGTCTGGGGATTCCACGGGTGTCCGCTCGAAATCGGTCCA
Organism: Anaerolineae bacterium; assembly: GCA_030612585.1. The sequence continues at coordinate 16,774 of JAUWNP010000032.1, read as the reverse complement.
GTATCTCCTCTCGCGGTAAAACAATCTTGCTCAGAGGCGTGTGTAAGCGGGGTGGCTCAGGAGACATACCCAGTGCCTCTTCAAGGGCCAGGTAAGGGGGGAGTGTAATGCTCGTCATATAGGTTGACCCAAAGTCGATTGGAACCCGATCCGGCTCCTTGTGATTCAGAGTCAACATTACCCTTTCGCGTGGAGTGTAATCGGTGGTCATTTCAAAACCCTCCCAATGTGTTATTTAACCACTTGACTAGGGTCTAGTCTGTACAGCCCGCAAAGGCCGATCATCTGGGTGGTTACTCTTGGTCAATGCCATCAGACAAGCAGAACCAGCCGCTACCCGCTGAAAGCCGGTAGGCTAGTACCAAGATTGGATTTATCGCCTGACTTATTTGCTGAACCCTGCCATCAGGCCACTGACCATGTTGCGTTGGGCAAATGAGAAGAGGATTACGGCCGGTATCGCGACGATCATGCTAAAGGCCATCACAGGTCCCCACTCGACACGCTGGATTCCCATAAAGAAAACTATCTGTACAGGCAGCATCCGCAATTGGGGTGATTGAATGATAGTCAAGGCTAGCATGAATTCATTCCAGCAATCCACAAATTGGAACAAGCCTACAGCGACTATGGCAGGCATAGACAATGGCATAATGATCCACCGTAGCGTACTCACGCGGCTGCAACCGTCGATCATGGCCTGCTCTTCTAACTCCCTTGGAATCGAGTCAAAATACCCCTTCAACCACCAGATAGAAAGCGTTATACCCGTGGCGGCGTAGACGATCACCAACCCCATCAGCTTGTTGATCAGCCCCAGCTTGGCCAACATGACAAACATGCCAATCAGCATCAAGGTGCGCGGAATCATATAGACCATTAGAAGGTATATGCCAAAGATGAGCTTTCCCTTGAACTCGAAGCGAGACATAGCGTAGCCGGCCGACACTGTGATCACAAGATTTAGAAGCGTGGCGATGAGAGCCACGACTACGCTGTTCAGCATGGCGCGCAAGATCATCGCATGGGGGTTGGTGAGTACATCTCGGTAGTTTTCAAGGGTAAATTTGATGGGCCAAAATTGAACCTGCGCACTTCTGATGAATTGTGGTGTCTCGAACGAAGTCTTTGCCATCCACAAGATCGGAATCAGGCAGATCAATGCTATAAGCCCGGCTAACGAGTAAAGCAATAATGAACGAAACGTCTTTCGAAGTTGTCGGGAGTGTAAGAACCTTGTACCGAAAGCCAGTCCTTTACGATCTATTACCTCTAAGCGCGTTTTTTCGATAGTCACAGTTTTGCCCTCGCTTCTACAATTGCACCGATCGAGCTTCCCGACGCATATTCCAGATCATGATGCCGATAAGCATTAACATTGACAGGACAGAAATGGCCGCGCCCCGCGCCAAGTGGCTCCACCGGAATGCCTCAAACCATCCAAGAATAGGCAAGGTCGATAGCCGGTAAGCAAATTGTAGACCAGACTGCCCGACAATTCTAAGGATGTCAAAATGGTTCCACCACCACAAGATATGAAGCATCACGGCAATAGTGATGATCGTCCGCATCTGGGGCAAGGTGATGTAACGAAAACGACCAAAGACACCAGCCCCATCTACCTCAGCCGCCTCATAAATTTCGTGACTTATGCTTTGTAAACCAGATAAAAGCATAATAGTCATAAATGGGAACCCACGCCAGATGGCGACAATGATCAGGGGCCACATTGAGGAATTTGGCTGTCCAACCCAAGCCTTGGGGCCTTCCAAAAGACCAAATAGACGCAAATAATGATTGATGAGACCATAGAAAGGATCGTACATCCACTGCCAATTGAGTGCCAAGATCACGGTAGGTATGGCAACCGGCACCAACAGGGCCATACGAAACAGGCCACGGCCGGGGAACTTTTCGTTCAATACCAACGCAGAAAACATGCCCATCACAAACTGCCCAACAACGACAGTTGAGGTCCAGTACACGCTTTGTACCAGAGCCTGCCTAAAGAACCTGGCTGCTCCAACATCGCCAGTCAGAATATACTGATAGTTCTTGAGCCCCACAAAATTCGCGTCGTCGCCCACCCAGCCAATATCTGTAAAGGAGTACCAGATACCGCTCACAAACGGATACAGGGAAAACAAGATTAGGGCCACGATTGCAGGCAATAACAGTACATAAGGGAATATGTGTTTATTCAAGTTCTCTAAGCGGGGTGTTCTCTTCACAAGAAACCTCCTGCGGCTAGGGTCGATTGCCTGCCAAAGCAGGGCCAATGCCTGCCAGGCAGGCAATCGACACATCACGTCTGTGGCTACTGCTCCTGATTCAGGAGTGCATTGGCTTGCTCTACGAGAATGTCGTTTACTTCCGCGAAGGTCATTGTACCTTCGACGACCTCGAACAAGAGTGGCGCTGCCACAGTGTCCCTAAACTCGGGTAAGAAGGGGTTATAAGGTGTAGTGAAGACCTCGCCCCTATCAAGATAGTCTCTGACGATGTCCCAGGTGGGATCGCTCGCAAAGGGCTCCTCATTCAAAGCGTCATAGTTCGCAGGGAGCATGCCGTTGGTATAAGCGTATCCAGCCAAGTTCTCCGGCTTCATCATCCAGTACAAAAACTCGGCGGCCTCCTCAGGGTGTTCACAGTTGCGCGTCATAACCGCTCCCTCTCCGCCGGCCTTGTAGAACATTGTATCCTCTGGGTTAAACGGGGTAGGCATCGCCCCCAGTTCAAAGTCTGGATAGTTGTCTTGGATAATGGGGATACCAAAGGTTTCGCGCAGGATCATGGACGCCGTACCGTCAGCAAGCGCTTGGTGTAAGGAGTCACCGCTCAGGCCAATGGCCAGATCAGGTGAGACACCTTCCTGGAGGACGGTCAAAAAGTCCTCGTAAACCTCCGCCCCGCCTGGGTCCAGATACCATCCCCACACGCCGTTTTCTTCTCGGACGACTGGTTTACCCATCCGTTGCTGCGCGAACCTTAGGCCGTACTCCCAAACCTTCTCAAGGTCGAGCCTGGGCAAGAAACCCCACTGGACAACGTTGTTGCTGTCGAAGCCTGGTTCACCGAGATGATTCCCGTTGGCGTCCAACGTCATCAGTTTGGCGTTCTCAACCAGATCTTCCCAGGTCCAGGGGTTATCAACAGTGGCTGGCTCAACTCCTGCCGCTTCAAAGTGCGCGGGGTTATAGAGAACCAACTGCTGCGGCTCCCATAGCACAGTTCCATTGGCAACAATCGCACCATCATCTGGGAACGTCCTCGCTTCCCACTGCTCCTCCGTCATCAGCGCACGCCATTCATCGGTTATGTATGGGCCTAGATCCTGAATCCAGTGCTTCATATACCAGTCGTGGGCACCGGGCTCAACGTCGTATTCGACTACACAGGCAATACCGCCACCCGCTGCGACACCACTCTGCACATACGTTTCTACTTCTCCCCAGTCCCCTTGAATGTATTCAACTTGTATGCTTCCCCTGTACTCCTCATTGAATTTATCTACCATGGCCATGCGGCCATCAATGCTCGAGGGGAACCAGGCTGTGCTCCAAAGCTGAATGGTGACTTCCTCCTTGAGAGCTTCCGGCGCGGGTGTAGCAGTGACGACGATTGTCTCTGTTTCGCCTTCCACGATCCGGGTAACCTCGACTTCTTCCACCTCAGTTACCACTTCAGGCGTAGGCGCGGGGCCACAAGCTGCCAGCAGCATAGCGAGAATCACTACCCCTATCACGGGAACAAACATCCTGCTCTTAAACATTGAATTTTCCTCCTTTTGAGATTTCACAAGTGTTTTGGGTTCAATACTTTTTGATGCTCTGAATTTCCAAAGTTTGCCAGGACACCTCCTTTCCATTCCAAGCGAGAAATATCAGACCTCACTCAAGGGGAGCAGTCGATTCTCGCACCACCATGGAAAACTCTAACACAATCCTTCGCGGTTCTGTTCGCCCTTCAAGCCGTTCGATGAGAGCCTCCGCAGCAGCTATGCCCAGATGACGTGGCGGTTGTCGTATGGTTGTAAGAGGTGGGGATGCGCGCTCAGCATCGTCAATGTCATCAAAACCAACAATAGATAAATCATTAGGAACCTGGTACCCTCGTTGTTTCGCCATCTCCAGCGCTCCGAGCGCAATAAGATCATTCGCGCAGAATACTGCGGTCGGAGGATTTTCCATATCAAGCAAAGTTGCTATTCCCGTTCTGCCCGCATCCCTGGTATAGTCCCCTGGGATTAGCAGGTCTTCGTCTACTGGTAAGCCTGCCACCTCGAAAGCACGTTGGAAACCGGCCAGCCGCCTGGTGCCGGTGGGTGTATCAGATGGCCCCTGGATAAAGGCGACACGCCGATGGCCCAGGTCTATCAAATGCTCGACCGCTACCTGAGCAGCCCCCTGATTGTCCCCTCCTACCCAGTCCCAATCTGAGGGATGTTCCTGGGCGGTCAAAAAATCGCCAATGATCACCACCGGTATGTCACTCCCTATATACTGGTTGACATGCTTATGTGTGATATGGTAAGGATGCAAAATGAGACCGCTAATCCAACCTGATAAGGAACGCAAGAAACGCTCTTCCCGCTCAAGGAGGCCATCGGTGCTGCACACGATGACCGAATAATCCTTGGTGTCAGTCGTATCCTGTATCGCCCTTGCGACATGCGACCAGTAAGGGTTACTGATGTCGGGGGCGATCAAAGCCAACAAAGGGATGTTCCTCTTGCTCAAAGCTTGAGCGAGCCTGTTAGGGCGATAGTTCAATGCCTCAATCGCGTCTGAAACTCGTTTGTGCAGTTCTGGGCTGACATAATGTGTGTCGTTGATTACGTGAGAAACGGTTGCGACAGACACTCCTGCACGTTTAGCGACGTCCCGAATAGTGGGCATTTTTGATCTCACTTTCTTTAACCGGTTATATAACCGGTTATATAACCGGTTAAAAGTATACCATAAGTGAGATTGTTTGTCAAGTGTTAGGTTAGGTAAACTACTGAGGAATATGCCATCCAGTTTCCCCGTCGTCTACGGCATCGTTGACCGAAGAGGGACTGGATGAGACCAGCAAGCCATCCAGGGACTATTCGAGGTAAAGCCTGGAATGAAATATCTCTGGGAATCTAGACTGCTCCTAATATCCGAGTCAACACAGACCAAGTTCTTTCAATGGCAGAATCTGGATCCAGTGTATAGTGAAATCCCAGTTCTGCCGAAACAAAGCCCTGATAGTTGATCTCCCTGAGGACCTCAACAAAAGGTGTGAAATCTATGTTCCCCTCGCCAGGGATCAAATGTGCATCGCTATCGCCGTTATTGTCGTCAATGTGGATGTGAAACGGCACATCATTCAAACTAGAGATGGCTTGAGCGAGATCCTCTCCATTGACATTGGCGTGCCCTGTATCTAGTAGAATGCCCAGCCGCTCCGACTGTATCTCTTCGATCATACGCAGGCCATCTTGTACTGTCAGGATCAATGTGCTTTCTGCAGCATGGGCCGGTTCGATCAAGAGCACAATGTCCGTACCTTCCGTATAATCCAGTAATTCCACAATGCTCTGGCGCAGTTGCGCCCAACCGTCATCTAGGTCCTCGCCAAAGAGCGTCATCCCCGCGCACAGGCTGACAGAGGGTGACCCCAGCCGAATCGCATTATCAATCGCATCCTGGATGTAGCGAACGCTATCACGCCGAACGTGCTCATTCAAGGAACACAGAATCGAGGGATAGCGGAACTGGGCTGGGATAAAGTTGCAAACGGTCATACCGAAGCGATCCAGCAGCGCGAGGATATCTTTCATCTCGTCGTCCAAATCGTGGCGGTAGGCATGGGGTCTCCCCCCCCAAACTTCTATCCCTTGGTATCCAACCTTGTGCAAGCGCCGAATCGCCTCTTGCAGAGAAAAGTTGAAATATACGAATGAGGATTGTGATAGTTTCATATCATTTCCTTTTCTGGTGGCTACTCAGCTACCCTTGTCAGCGATTGAAATCGCCCCTGAGGGGCTTTCAGCCGGGCGTCCACCTGCGTGGACGCACCTGTCCGCGTAGGCGGACAGCCAGCCGAAGGCTCAACAGGCGCGGTTTCAACCGCCAGCCTGAGCAGTTACCTTTTCTGATAGTCTCCCCGTTGAATGTTGACCAGTCAGTTGCGCATCCACGCCTTACTCGAATTTGTCTCCGAACTCTTCCTGGATGTGCAGGGCCATGAACTCGCGCTGGCCAGCCACCCGGGCCGCCATAGCATAGACGTATGAAATCCGCCCGCCGGGGCAACCCGCGTTGGGGTGATACCCCCTGGGAACCGATACCATATCACCATCGCGGACAATACCGCAGAACAGTGGGTCCTGTAGGTTTTCGTATACACACTGAACTCCGAACGCTTTGCCCATATCAAAGTAGACGTACAGTTCCTCTTTCTCATCACCATGCTCGTGAGGGGGCCATACCGTCCAGCCTCCGGCGCTCCCCTGTCCGATCCCCATGAGCAGGCGTGAGGCATTGAATTGGTCGTCAATGTACATATAGACGTCACGCAAACTGTTGTTTTCAGCAAAGCCATAGACGCAGTGTTTGGATGGATCTTTGGCCACGTCTGAGAAGCGAATGTGGCTAAAGTCGGTATCGCGCTCGCTGGTCGCTCCAATCCGCATCAAGACAGTCCTATGACCAGTCCGCAGGTTGACCTTGCTCTTCCAGGGTAAATAGAGAAAATCCTTGAAACGCATCACCCCGCCCGTCCCGTCGAAATCGTAATCCGCCTGGCCAGCGATGCAGACCAAGACAACCTCCTCCAAACCGGTTTCGATGCTAGTGAATGGGCGGCCATCATCTAACTCAATACGCTGGCAAGAAAGGAAATCCAGGCCACAGGCCTTACCGCGCACGCCCTTCTTCAGCGCATCAGGTCGAAAAAGATACTTCATAATTATCCCCCGTAAACAGTAACTTGATCTGGCATATATTTTTCGTTAGGATACATCATAACCTTGATCTCTTGCTTGATCTCTAAGCGCTCGAATGCCTCTCGCCATTCCTCCAACCGAATACGGCCGGTGATGATCGGATCCAACTTGATCTTACCCATAGCCATGATCTTGAGCGCCCTCTCCCACGAATGCCAACCCGTCGCCATACGGACCGCCTGGTCTGCGTATTCCATGCCAGCCCAGCCCCAACTACCGCGGACGGTCAGGTTGTTGTAAGGAACCTTGTCCAGGTTGACCTCCAAGTCATGCCCCCAAAGGCCGATGATCGTAACCCACCCACCGTTTTTCACCATGCGGGTCGCCTGAGTGATCGCCGCTTCCCCACCAGAACAATCAAGGACGACATCGGCACCCTCACCATTGGTCAGGCGTAGGACTTGCTGGACCGGGTCATCTTCGCTGTAGCACACATAGTTGGCACCTAGTTCCTTGGCCTTTTCCAGACGCAGCGCATCGTCCTTCAAACCGGTCACCATGACCGCCCGTGGGCTGAAAAGATTGACGATCTGGAGCATCGTCAGGCCGATAGGACCAGGCCCGGTGATGACGACAAAATCAGCCGGGTTGATGCGACTGCGATACATCGCTGCGTGACTCATACATGTGACCTGCTCAATCAGCGCACCCTCTTCGAAAGACAGATTATCCGGCAAACGATGGGCCAATTGCTGAGGAAGCGCCAGACGTGGCGCGTAAGCGCCGTTGACGTGTGTTCCAACGCGCCCTTCCAGGGTTTCCAGATCGCCGCAGATGCGATCGCCGATCTGCCATTGGTCGCTGATGTTTGCTCCTTTGCCAATGATAACGCCAGAGAACTCGTGGCCCAGAGTGACCGGACGACGATGCTCTTTCTCGTCCCTCCATATATGCAGATCGCTCCCGCAGATACCGACAGCGCCGACTTCTACCAAGAGATCGTTAGGTCCCACTTTGGGTTCAGGGACCTCTCTGACGCTCATACCTTGTTTGCCATCACCCCACTTTTGCAGTGCTTTCATGGCTCGATAATCCTCATTCAACCAACTCTCGTGCGATATCCACTGCACTGGCTGCATCGGGCGCGTAACCATCAGCACCGACCTGTTCAGAGAAAACTGCCGTCACAGGCGCACCGCCGACCATGATCTTGACCGAGTGCCGCAACCCTGCTTCCTCCAATGCCTCGATCACCGCCCCGATGTTGACCATCGTCGTCGTCAGCAAAGCGCTCATCCCCAACACGTCGGGTCGGTGCTCACGTACAGCGTCTACAAAGGCAGACGATTTCACATCTGTCCCCAGGTCGACTATCTCAAAGCCAGCACCTTCCAGCATCATTTTGACCAGATTCTTGCCGATGTCGTGCAGGTCGCCCTGCACTGTACCGATGACGCACTTGCCCATGCTGGGCACTTCACCCTCTACGAGCAACGGACGCAGGATATCCATTCCAGCGTGCATTGCTCGGGCAGCGATGAGCACTTCCGGCACAAAGAGATCACCGGCTTTGAAATCCCTGCCCACCTCGTCCATACCAGTGATGAGGCCACCTTGCAGAATCTCACTGGGGGCCACGCCCTGGTCCAGTGCCTGCTGTACCAGCGCAGCGACCGCCTGATCCTGACCCTCGTACAATTTCGATGCGATTTCTTGCCAAATGTCTGCCATTTATTCACCCTCCAGATGATTGTTGATCTCCAATTGGTCTGGCGCAACCTTTACCAGAGTCTCACCGCCGAACGGTATAATCCCTACCTTTGCATCACGCCCCATAATCTCGTATGCTTGCTCCAGTGCCGCCTGGACGTCGGGAGCAGAAACAAAGCCCAGGACGTCGATATCTTGCTGTGAAAGGTGGTTCGTCACGCAAATTGTCCTCCTCACCCGGTGCCGTACAGTCGCGTGATACATCGGCACGTTCAATCCTACGAGGTCTTGTACCTCCCCCCGATCGACTGCCGCTTTCTGATCTGCGAACGACCACAATAGATATTTTCGTACAGTCTCCTCGTGCGATGGCGCATCGCCGCACAATCCCTCTGTCCCGTCCAACATAAAGATAATGACGCCGCCTTCCCGCACAGCCCGATGACAATAGGTATATGGCTTGATCCCTTGCCAATAGTCAAAGTGACAGGGGTTAGCGGAAACGATCAAAATATCAGCCTGGGCAGGAATAGGGATGACCATGACTTTCTCTGCCATTTCTGTCGCCTTGCGATGTGCCTCAATGAAATGACCGGCGAACACACCCAGCATATTCTTGTCCTCATCCATCACCGTATTGACGATAAAATCCAGGCCGACTCTTTCTGCGATCGCGTCCATCTCTTCCCGTGGTTTGTTATCGCGGGAGCCGATCACTTCTAGTACCGGCTGGACGATACAGGCCATCAGGTGCATCATGTCCGTCGTCTTTTGACTACACGCACCAGGCAGGATCATCTTGGATCCCCCCCCCCAACCGGCAGAGATATGAGGAATCACGTTACCTATTGCGATTTTCAAGTCGGACTCAAGCACCTCTCGATCAACCTCTATCGGAGTACCGCTCTCTGTCTGACCCAATGGCACAAAGTCACCTTCGCGGTAGTCACGGTTAATAACCCTGTATCGCTCCCTCACACTATCGCCCAATTTGATGCGCAGTTCTTTCTCTGTCATAGGCCGATGGGTTCCCATCGCCATAAAGATACGTACTGCATCATCGGGAATCCCAGCCTGTTCGATCTGCGAGGTGATATGAGGCAGAATCTTGGCCGCAGGCGTTGGACGCGTGATGTCGTCCACCATAATCACGACACTATGATCCAGTCTCAGCAAATCCGCCAGTTTCCTGGTTCCGATGGGATTTTCCAGAGATTGCTGAATCACGCGTGTCTGGTTGGGCACTTGAGTGGTTTTACGATGCGCTGCGTAGAAAAGTAGACTGCGCTCGTCGATCTCTACCTGAGTTGTGACCCCCGGTCTAAAGATCAGTTCAATCGTTTTCATCATAACGACCGATTCCCTTACGAACGGCTACTACTCAGCCATAAGGTGCAACGCACTTGTAGCAAAAGTGCGTTGCACCTCAATAGTAACTACGAACGGCCACCACAAGATGCCCGCACAATCAACTGTGGCTCCAACATGACCTGCCGTGGCTCGCTGTGAGCCTCGTTGGCCTCAATGCGCTCAAACAATATCTGGGCTGCTTGTTGTCCCATCTCGTGTTTGGGAAGAGCCACAGTGGTCAATGGAACCTCCAAAAACTCGGCGTAACGAATGTCATCATAGGCCACCACAGCGACATCGTCTGGTACGCGCATGCCTCGTTCTCGCAAGCGATGTATAAAACCAATGGCCAAGCAGTCGGCGGTCACAAAGACGGCAGTAGGCCTTTCTGGTAAATCCAAGAAGGCATCGGCTGCCTGAATCGCATCCGCCATACGCAGCGACTCGGTGTGAATCGTACACTGTGGAAGAAACACACATCCGGCTTCCCGTAGCGCGTGCTGAAAGCCCTGTACACGATCCTGGACGGCTACGTTGTGTGGCTCGTCGTGGGCAACACAACCGACCCTGCGGTGACCAATCTGGATCAGATGCTCACCGGCTATGCGCCCGCCCGCAAAATCGTCAACCGTCACATAGTCGCCATCATCCCGACGCCGGGCAACGACGACGACCGGTGTTCCTTCGGCCTCCAGAAACAGCAAGTGTTCCAGATCTGTCGTGGCCGGTGTGATCAGAACCCCGGCCACACGCATCTGGCGGAACTGATGAACACTGGCACGCTCCGTATCTGGCTGACGCTCTGATTGGTTGACGAGGATCATATAGCCCTTTTCTCGGGCTACCGCTTGGACAGCATCCAGGATATGTGTGAAGAAAGGGTTGATCAGCTCTAGCACAACTACTCCGATGATGGGGCTTCGTTTGTGCACCAGAGCACGAGCCAGCAGGTTAGGAACATAACCTAGTTCTTCTGCTGCCTGAAAGACCCTGTCCCGCGTTTTCTCGGCAACAGGGTGGGTACCGCTGAAGGCTCGGGACGCCGTGATCGGGGATACCCCCACCTTACGGGCAACATCTCTGATAGTAACTGGCATAAACAAGATCTCCTGTTTATGATACCGTTATCAGGGTAACGCTATCATAATATCATGAGTCGCCTCGTTTGTCAAGGATGTCTTGACGAGAGTGTTTTTTCGTGGTATTCTGATACCGTTATCAGGATAACGGTATCAGAAGCGAGGAGGAGGAAAACGCGTTATGCAAATCGGAAACTCATCCTTATCTGACCTGGCACGTCTGCGATACGGAGTACGACGGGAGCGAGTGTCCAGTTGGGATCGGAGCGGCGGCAACCGTGACTTTTTGACGCTTGAACCGGAGCAGGCTTGTATCGTCGCCGAGATCAAAGGTGCTGGCTGTATCAAGCACATTTGGATGACCATGGCCAGCCCCGATCCGCTTTGTGCTCGCAAGGTGATGCTGCGTATGTGGTGGGATAGCGAGCCCGCCGAAACCCCCAGCGTCCAAGTTCCCATCGGCGATTTCTTTGGCATTGGACATAGCATTGTCAAGAACTTTTGGTCGCTGCCACTGACTATGAGTCCGTCGGACGGACGCGGGTTCAATTGCTTCTTTCCTATGCCCTTCGCCAGTGGCGCCCGGATCGAAGTGACCAATGAAACAGCAGACCTATTCCATCTCTACTTTTACATCGATCACGAAGCATACAATCATCTGGATGAAGGATATGGTCGCTTCCACGCCCAGTGGCGGCGGGAAAACCTCACCACCGGATGGGGAGACCCATCACGCCGGTTTTGTCAGGACAAGATCTATGCTCAAGAGATAAACGTCGCTCCCAACCTCAGCGATGCCGACAATTATGTCATCCTGGAGGCGGAGGGCAAGGGACACTATGCCGGTTGTCATCTGGATATAGATTGCTTCGCCAGGGAGAAAAACGATTGGTACGGCGAAGGGGACGATATGGTCGTAATTGACGGTGACCCGTGGCCGCCTCGGCTGCATGGTACAGGCACGGAAGACTACTTCAACACAGCCTACTGTCCAAGGGATGAGTTCTGTACTCCTTATCACGGCATCACCGTGTACAGCGGCACAGAGGAGTGGCATTGGAAAGGAAAAAACTCCCTTTACCGTTTCCACATTGAGGACCCGATCTACTTTGAACGCTCCATCCGAGTGAGCATTGAGCACGGACACGCGAACAATTTGGGCAACGACTACTCCAGTACTGCTTATTGGTACCAGGCAGAGCCGCATAAGCCGTTCCCACCACTGCTGCCGGTAGAGGCACGGCTGCCGCGGTAGACATCAGATCGAGTGGTCGGAAGATGACCTACGCGCGCGAATTCAGGAGGCTACGTTGGATGCGAGACGAAAAGTCGTCACAGAGAAGTCAGGCCGATCGCTCCATGGAGCACTGCTGGGCTGTGGACACATCGCCCCATTTCACTTGCGCGCCTGGGAACAAATCGAAGGTGTGGAAATAGTAGCCCTGGCCAATCGCACTGTGAGCAAAGCCGAGGCCTGCGCGCGGGAATTTGGCATCCCGCTAAAGCACATTTATAGTGACTATCGCGAGTTATTGGAAAAAGAGGATATTGACTTTGTGGATATTGCCACTGCCCCTCACATTCACCGTCCGCAGGTGGAGGCCGCCGCAGCCCACGGGCGACACGTTCTGTGTCAAAAACCTTTTGCCCCCACACTCAATGATGCCCAGGCTATGATGGCGGCCTGTGAGCGGGCGGACGTTCTATTCTCGATCAACGAGAATTGGCGCTGGCGGAGTTGGTACCGTGAATTCAAGGGTTTGTTGAACGAGGGAATGGTTGGGCGTCCCCGTTATATGCGTATCGCACGGCATAGCAATTTTGCTTTACCTCTCCCTGATGGCAGTCGTCATCCCGTGTTCATCGAACAATCGTATATGGTCGAGATGGACAATCTCATCCTCTACGAATGGGGCATCCATCTGATTGATATTATGCGCTTTCTTTTTGGTAAAGTAATCAGTGTCTATGCACGGATAGATAGAACAAGTCCGCTCTACAAAGGCGATGACCGTGCCCTGGTGACTCTTGATATGGGGAGTGTCACTGGCTTGATCGACATTAGTTGGTCAACGGTTAAGACGGCAAAACGGCATAGCCTCTTGGAGCACGTGACTCTAGAAGGAGACGAAGGCACCGTGGAACTGCTTCCAGACGAAGGAGACATTTTGCGAGTGACGACCAGGAGCGACACGTGGCAGCGTCCTGCCTTTGACGTCACGCCGGAGGATGCATACCAGGCCAGTTACACCGCTGCACAACGTCACTTTGCCGAGTGCTTGCGAGAGGGACGTGTTCCTGAGACTGTCGCCAGCGATAATTTCCAGACGCTGGCGGCGACTATGTCGGCCTATGAATCGGCAGCCAAGAATCAAGTGATCTATTTGTGAGACCGCGATGTCTGTAAATTCTCAATGAGAGTAAATGATGAAATCAAAGCCGATCAGCAAAGAGAAACTGTTGGCGACGTTGCCATTCGAGTGGCCCGAAACAGATCTGCGAGTAAAGGTCCAGAAGGCTACGATAGCATCAGGACGCAAGGTCATCGTGCTTGACGATGATCCCACGGGAACCCAGACAGTTCAAGATGTACTCGTCTTGACAGAGTGGACGCCGGAGGCTTTGGACACTGCCTGGGGCGAAGCCGAAACGACTTTCTACGTGCTGACAAACTCCCGTCGTTACCCGTTGGGGGAAGCCTCCGCGATGAATCGAGAGATCGCCCGCAACCTGGCGACGGTGGCTCGCAAGCGTCAAGTAGAGCCAGTCGTGGTAAGCCGAAGCGATTCGACTTTGCGCGGTCACTATCCGGGCGAAGTGTCGGTGCTGTGCCAGACGTTGGAAGCGGAACTGGGAATACGCTACGACGGAGTGATCATCATCCCATTCTTTCTGGAAGGCGGTCGTTTTACGATTAACGATATCCATTGGGTGCAAACGGGAGCCGAACTGACGCCTGCTGCTCAGACAGAATTTTCTCGTGATCCCACCTTCGGCTATCGTCATTCCAATCTGCGAGAGTGGGTGGCAGAAAAGACCAGGGGGCAGATATCGGCCAGCGAGGTCGCGAGCGTGGGCTTGCGGGATATTCGGGAAGGTGGGCCGGATGTAGTATCGAAGCAGTTGCGCCAGGCAACAAACCGCCAGGTCATCATCGTCAACGCTGTGACCTACCGAGACATAGAGTGTTTTGTCTGGGGCTTGATGCAGGCAGAGAGCCAGGGTAAGCGATTCCTCTTTCGTACAGCGGCCTCTTTCGTCAAGGTCCGGGGGGGAATCCCGGATCGGGGGCTGTTGACCCCCGATGAACTGCAAACGGCGGGACAAGATAGCGAGCCTGGTGGACTGACCATTGTTGGTTCCTACGTGCAGCGCACGACGGAGCAGTTGAAGGCGACACTGGAGAGGGACGGCACGTTGGGGCTGGAGTTACGGGTCTCCCAAATACTAGATGAGCAGAGATGCGCCGGAGAGATCGAACGGGCGTTAGCCCAAATTGAAAGAGGCTTGCAAGAAGGAAAAGATGTAGTGCTTTATACCAGCCGCGAACTGGTGATTCCCCCCGGCGTGCCCCAGTTGCACGTGGCTCAGCAGGTATCGGAGGCGTTGGTCAAAGTGTTACGACGACTTTCTGTTCGCCCTGCGTATTTGATTGGCAAAGGAGGCATCACGTCGAGCGATCTGGCGACAGGTGGGTTGGGCGTGCGCAAAGCCCAAGTATTGGGGCAAGTCGTGCCTGGGGTACCTGTCTGGCGGCTGGGGCCGGAGAGCAAGTACCCAGGCTTGCCTTACGTAGTCTTTCCTGGAAACGTGGGGGGGACTGACGCACTGGCTCGGACAATCCAGATCATACACAACGCGTAGAACCTATAGCGATAGTGTCACGAAGTATTCGCAAATTCAGGCTGGGTTGCAAGGGTAGGAGAGGCACAGGGGTGGGGAATGGTCAAAGATACACACCATGAAGGCGGGTTTTCCAGAAATCTGGGCTGATCTGAGGCTGATTCGGCCCGGCTCACCGCCACGCCTGCCACGAGAGTACTCTCGCAGTGGAGTACTCGCGGTGGCAGGGCAGGCTCCTTCGGCAATCTCAGGACAGGCCTGGGGACGGTGCGGGAGTTGCGCTGGCTGTTCTGGCTGTGGCTCAAAGGGCTTGTCCTGATGCTGCTCCTGGAATCTGCCAACGGTCTGCTCCTGAAGCTGGCTCACGTGGCGGCGGAGTCGGGGCTGGGCGAGGTCGGCAGTCTCTTTGGCGGGGTCGTCAAGTTCCTCACGGCAGCGGCGGTACCGAGCGCGCTGCTCACGATAGACTACGCCGTCATCAAGGGCGTCTTTGGCGCCATCGGCGAGATCGCGGGCAAGGCGAAGGCTACCGCGCAGCAGATCGTGGCGGGACTGGTGACGCTGGGCGAGATCGTTCTCACCGGCGGGCTGGCCGGCATGGGGACTTCGGCGAGCCCTTCGGCTTTACTCAAGACAGGCTCAGTCGAGCCGCTGGGAGCGGCGGCGGCGGCAGGAGGTACCGCCGCAATCCAGTCCTGGACACCGTCGTCCAGACCTTTCTTGAGCTAAGTGACTGTCGTGATTAACTCAAGTTCCTCAATGGCTTAAAAGTCGGCGGGGTTGTGGGTAACAAGCGGCATGCGGTGTTGGAGGGCTGTGGCGGCTATCCAGGCATCCTGGGGGGAGACGGGACGTCCAACCACGCGACAGTTGGCCCGAACCTCGCCCCACAAACGGCACAGGGCGATGTCGAAGGGTAAGACCATATAGTTTTGCAGACTCGTTTCCAGTTGGCTCATTCGACGCGCCCCCCAGTTGTGAACGAAGGCCCATTGAAACAACTCGGCCACTGTCATAAACGAAATCGCCAGTATCCGACCTCGTAAGTGGGGCGCGTAAGACTTGGCCCGGCTGTCTCCCTTCGACTACACTCAGGGCAGGCCCTTGAGCAGAAATGAAACGATGTTGGTATCGAGCAGGACGACGTCCATCAAGCCCTCAAGCGGTCCTCACGCCGTTGCTGATAGATGTACGCGATAAAGTCATCGGCAGACTCCTCCTCGGGCCAAAAGTCGGCCACCAGGTCTGCAATGTCTGTAACTGGCTGGGTCAATTGAGCCTGGATATGCTGCGCAAGCGTTTTTGGTTCCCAGAAGCCCACTGCTGGCTGCGCCTGCTGATAGATACGGTGTATGGATTGAGAAATGGTACTAATCAAATCCAACTGTTCTAGCAGTGACAGTTTCTGGGCCGCATCAATTACGGTTTGTACTCTCATGGTCATTAGCCACCTCGTTTCTTAACCTGACTGCTGGGTGTGGGGGTATTATACGACAGGTCCACGCTATGGTCAACGTTGCCTCCAGCCCGCCGCTCCGCTTCCTCCACCACGACCGGGGCTGAGGCGGATACGGGCGCGTCGGCTACCCGATCTGCGCTGGAGGACCCGAGTTTCCTGAACCGGATGTCGGCCATGCTGAGAACGGCCGGGCACGCCACCATTGTTCTCGGCCTGCGAGACGTGGCGCGGGAGATCGCCGGAGTCTGTCCTGCCACCACGAGTACTCGTGGCGGGGCCTGTGACAGGTCGGAGAACGGGAATCGCACTAAGACGACGGCGCCTGCTGCAGGTATGACCATGCTTCGTCCTCCTCCGGTCGGTTCCAGTCCTCAGCAAGTGCTGGCTCACTTAACAACGCTGTTTCTGAAACGCTAA
>JAUWNP010000257.1 GCA_030612585.1 Anaerolineae bacterium | reverse complement strand
CGAGTTCGGCAACACCAGCCCAACGGACGCACGAGCCGACATCAACGATGATAACACGGTCAACATCCTTGACGCGGCGCTCCTGGGCGGCAACTGGCACAAGTGCAGCCCGGTGAACTGGCCGTAACACTGGCCAGACATTGGCTCACCTCATCAAGCCTGACGTTGGCTTGACCGCAGAAAGATAAGGGAGGTAGTGCCTCAGAAGATGGGGCACCGCCTCCCTGGAGGCAGATAGTCACGGCTATGTGCCTATGTAGTTACAGCGGAGGCAGAATGTGCGTGTAGGGAAAGGAAAGGACCGGACGCTCCTCCGGTCAGCCGCGATATACGCGATGCAAACGAGCATAGCCCTGCTAGTTTGCTTATTTGGGTTAGGACAGGCGACCACGGGCCGGGCGTTAGAGGGGACGACGGTACATCTTGATCCCTTGTCACTGGAGATAGGGACGGGAAACACGGGCACGGTGGACATCCTGGTGCAGGACGTAGCCGATCTCTACGGGTTTGAGTTTGAGATCACCTTTGACCCGGCGATACTGGAGGTGGTGGATGCCGATCCCGGCAAGGAAGGAGTCCAGATAGGGGCAGGCGACTTTCTCAGCCCAGACTGGACTCTCGACAACACGGTTGACAATGATAACGGAACCATAGCATACGCCCTCTCTCAAATGAACCCCAGCCCGCCGAAGAACGGGGAGGGGATTCTGGCCACCATAACCTGGCGTGACAAGACTGTGGGGACAAGCCCAATTCACTTCGCCCACGTGCTGCTAGGTGCAACGGAAGGCATGGAAATCCCAGCCAGCACGGAGGATGGTCAGATCGTCGTCGTACCTGCTCAAGCGCCCGCAGCCGCCACCCCAACGGGTACGACTGCCCCCACAGGGACCCCCAGCCCTGTGCCACCAACTTCCACACCGACCTCCACCCCGGTACCGCCAATGCCCACACTAACCGCCACCCCCATACCACCAACTTCCACCCCGTCAGCAACGGCTGTTCTGGAAGCCACGGACCCGCCCGCGATCACGCCAATATCGGTTCCGCCCGGCACGGCGGCACCCACGGGGGTACTTACGCCGACCTGCACCCAGGTCCCGACAGCAGCGCCTGTCGCGCAGGCAACAGAGACTTCTGTGCCCGTGGCAATCGCGGCTCAGCCCACAAGCACCCCCATATCAACCGTTACCACCCAACCCGTACTTACGGAGGGAGAAGCCTTGCCGGCTCCCTTGCCCCCTACAACAACCTCACCTTCGGGCTCGTCAGGGATTCCAACGGATAGCCTGATGCGTCTCGCCCTCGTCTGCTTGTTTGCGGGAACGCTGTTGCTTGCAGCATCCGTCGGTCTATGGGCATTGTGGAGGAAACAGTAACTTTGGAGATAGTGCAGATTCTTGACAAACAAGCCAAAGTTCGGGACGCAGATCAACGCTGATCCACGCTGATTTTCTTGTTTTATCTGCGAGAATCTGCGTTCTATTACTTGTCGATTTGAGGCGAGGCTTCGCTAGACGCTTACCTTTGGACTAGGAGAGACATATAATGAAAATGAACAGTATCCGCTATCGCTTCGATACCTCCCGGCGACGACTATGCAGGATGAGCCTTCGGGGGGCAGCATGGCTGACAATCGCCTGCTTACTGCTGCCCTTCTTCGGCAGCAGTAGACTAGCAGCGATGGGCCAGGCCAACGGCCCCACGACCGTGAGCATCAACCCGGCCTCACAGGAGATCTCCCTGGGAGCCACTGGCATCACCGACGTCCTGGTCGAGAACGTGACCAACCTGTATGGGTTTGAGTTCCAGATCACCTTCAACCCCACGTTGGTGGAGGTGGTGGATGCCGACCCCGTGCAGGCAGGAGTACAGATACAGCCGGGCGACTTCCTCAGCCCAGACTGGCTTCTCGAGAACTCCGTTGACAATGACAATGGGACCATAGCGTATGCTCTCTCCCAACTGAACCCCAGCCCGCCGCAGAGTGGGGATGGGGTTCTGGCCACCATCACCTGGCGCGGCAAGGTTATGGGAACGAGCCCTATCACCTTCACCTATGCGACCCTAGGTGCGCCGGGTGGCGTACCAATTCCAGCCACCACCCAGGATGGTGAGGTCACGGTGGGAGAACCTTCTCCCGGACCGCCCATCACCAGCCTCAGCCCGGACTGGGCCACGGCGGGCGGGCCGGCCTTCACGCTCACCGTCAACGGGGCCAACTTCGTCAGCGACTCGACCGTGCGCTGGGACGGCGAAGATAGGACAACCACCTTCGTCAGCAGCACGCAACTCACCGCCGCCATCACCGCTGCCGACATCGGGACGGCAGGCACGGTCAACGTCACCGTGGTCAATCCCGCGCCCGGCGGCGGCACGTCCAACGCGCTGCCCTTCACGATCGCCAACCCCGCGCCGACCATCACCAGCCTCAGCCCAGACTCGGCCAGGGCGGGCGGCCCGGCCTTCACACTCACCGTCCACGGAGCCAACTTCGTCAGCGACTCGACCGTGCACTGGGACGGCGCGGCCCGGACAACCACTTTCGTCAGCAGCACGAGGCTCACCGCCGACATCACCGCTGCCGACATCGTGACGGTGGGCACGGTCAGTATCACGGTCGTCAACCTGCTTACGCCTGGCGGCGGCACGTCCAACGCGCTGCCCTTCGAGATAACCGAGTTCGGGCCGATCCCCCTCACCAACTACATTTACATGCCGCTCATCTCCAACAATGACTAGGGCGCGGTCGGCAGTGGCAGGTTTCGTAAGATAGCCATTGAGGAAAGTGAGAGGAGGGTAATCGGGCGAGCAAGACAGTCCGCCACTACTCAAGTGCAACGCACTTTTGCTACAAATTTGCCTGTTCTACGATGCAATCCACTGCGAGTACTCGTGGCAGGCTGCTGGACGAAATCGCTGAAATGGCAAGAAACAAGTGCGTTGCACCTTTTAGGGAAAGGAAAGGGCCAAATGAAACTCTGGGGACCGATTACCCTGGGAAAGCAGCCACGTCGGACGATCCTCCGGTCAATCGCGATACACACGCTACAAATGACCATAGCCCTGCTGGTTTGCTTGTCTGGGCTGAGACAAGCAACCACGATATGGGCACAGGGGGCAGCGACGATACGTCCGGACCCCCTGTCACTGGAGATAGGGGCAGGAGACACGAGCACGGTGGGCATCCTGGTGGAGGACGTGACCGACCTCTACGGGTTTGAGTTTGAGCTCACCTTTGACCCGGCTGTACTGGAGGTGGTAGACGCCGATCCCGACGAGGAAGGCGTCCAGATAGAGGCGGGCGACTTTCTCAGCCCAGACTGGACTCTGGAGAACACAGTTGACAACAATAATGGGACCATAGCCTATGCCCTCTGCCAAATGAACCCCAGCCCGCCGCAGAGTGGGGATGGGATTCTGGCCACCATAACCTGGCATGGCAAGGCCGTGGGGACAAGCCCTATACAACTCGCCCACGTGCTGCTAGCCGCGACGCGTGGCGTGGAAATCCCAGCCAGCGCGGAGGATGGTCAGGTCGCGGTCACGTCTGCTCAAGCGCCGCCAGCCAACACCTCAACGCCTGCGGCTGTGCCCGCAGTTCCCCCCACCACCTCTTTGCCACCAACTTCCACACCCCCAACAACGGCTGCTCTGGAAGCCACGGACCCGCCCGCAGCGACGCCAACGTCGGTTCCGCCCGGCACGGCGACATCCACGGGTGGACCTACGCCCGTGTCCACGCCGCCCCCCACCCCGGTTCCGACAGCAGCGCCTGGCGCGGAGGGAACAGAGACTTCTGTGCCCGTAGCGATCGCGGTTCAGCCCACAAGCACCCCCATATCAACGATTACCACCCAACCTATGCCCGCGGAGGGAGAAGCCTCGACGACTCCCTTGCCCCCTACACCAATCTCACCTTCGGGCTCGTCGGGGATTCCGACAAGTAACCTGATATACATCGCCCTCGTTTGCTTACTCGCGGCAACGCTGGGTGCATGGGCATTATGGAGACGGAGACAGTAACTTAGGTGTAAGCCTACTTCTTGCACCACCTACGGCGGTGAATGGAAGCGCCAATTTTATATCTCAGTCGGGCAATTCATTGCCCGGCTAAGAGAGACACACAATGAATAGGATTCGAAATAGCATAGACACCCTCCGGCGACGACTCGGCTGGACGCCCTTGCGGGTGGCAGCACGGTTGACAATCGCCTGCTTACTGCTGTCTTTCCTTGGCAGCAGCAGGCTGGCAACGATAGGCCGGGCCAACAGCCCCACCACGGCCGTGAGCATCAACCCGGCCTCACAGGAGGTCTGCCTGGGGACCACTGCCGTCACCGATATCCTGGTCGAGAACATGACCGATCTCTACGGGTTTGAGTTTAAGATCACCTTCGACCCGACTCTGGTGGAGGTGGTGGATGCCGACCCCACGATGGCAGGAGTACAGATACAGCCGGGCGACTTCCTCAGCCCGGACTGGCTTCTCGAAAACACAGTTGACAATGAGGACGGAACCATAAGATACGCCCTCTGCCAACTGAACCCCAGCCCGCCGCAGAGTGGGGATGGGGTCCTGGCCACCATCATCTGGCGTGGCAAGGTTATGGGGACAAGCGCCATCGCCTTCACCCATGTGCTGCTAGCTGGGCGGGATGGCATACCAATTCCGGCTGACACCCAGGATGGCCAAATTACGGTGGAGGAACCCTCCATCGAACTCACCAAAGAGGCCGACCCGACCGTGGTCAACCCCGGTGACACGGTTGACTACACCATCTCCGTCGAGAACACCGGCAATCCGGACCTGACCAACGTCACGGTAGATGACCACCTGGAGGGCTGCACGCTCAGCGGTCCCAGCGGCGATGACGGCGACGGTGTGCTCGAAGCGGGGGAGACCTGGACCTACTCCTGCTCCATCACAGCCGGTGAGGACGACATCGAGAACACGGCGACGGTTGAGGCCACCGACGAGGCTGGCGAGACGGTGAGCGACAGCGACACAGCCACGGTCCAGGTCAAGCCGCTACCTACCATCACTAGCCTCAGCCCGGTCTCGGCCACAGTGGGTGGCCCGGCCTTCACCCTCATCGTCAACGGCACCGACTTCGTCAGTGGCTCGATCGTGCAGTGGGGCGGCTCGGCCCGGACGACCACCTTCGTCAGCAGCACGCAACTCACCGCCGACATCACCGGTGCCGACGTCGCCACGGCGGGCACGGTCAACATCACCGTGGTCAATCCCGCGCCCGGCGGCGGCACATCCAACGCGCTGCCCTTCGAGATTACCGAGTTCGGGCCAGGCCCTCCCAGCATCTACGTTTACCTGCCACTTGTCTCAAAAAACGCCGGATCCCGTCTTCACACTTACCTGCCGCTCATTCTCAACAATGATTAAGGCGTGGCCACGACTCCTCAGAGCGCATGCAAAACCAGTGGCAAAAGTAAAGGGCAGGGCCGCGTGGCCCTGCCCCGTCCTGTTTGCCCGGTCTACTTGCTCCTGACCTTGATGACCCCGGGGCTGGTCTCCTCGGCCTTGGGCAAAGTGAGCGTCAGCACGCCATTCTCGAAGACCGCCTCGGCCTTATCCGCGTCCACGGGCACGTTGAGTGTCAACGTGCGCGAGAACGCACCATAGAGCCGCTCCTGGAACAGGTATTCGACGTTCTCCAAAGGCGGCCGCAACTCGCCCCGGATGGTCAGAGTATCACCCTCGATGATAATATCTACCTCAAGAAAAAGACAA
>JAUWNP010000251.1 GCA_030612585.1 Anaerolineae bacterium | reverse complement strand
TGCCAGCGAAACCACCGCTACCACTCCGGTAACCAGGACGACGGCCAGAAGAACACTCTTGCGCATAATTCCCCCTACGTTCAGCCACACTTGGTCATTAGTCGTTGGTCATTAGTCATTGGTCATTAGTCATTGGTCATTGGTCATTAGTCATTGGTCATTGTTCATTCTTCATTGGATCCGTGATCTGCCCGTCCAGTAGATGGATGCACCGGCTGGTGAACTCGGCTACCGCCGGGTCGTGGGAGACGACGACGACAGTGCGCCCCTGTTCCTGGTTGAGCCGCCCCAGAATCGCCAGTACCTCTGCCCCTGTGTGGCTATCCAGGTTGCCCGTCGGCTCGTCCGCCAGGATGATGGTCGGGTCATTCACCAGTGCGCGGGCTATGGCTACTCGTTGCTGCTGCCCGCCGGACAGTTCCGTAGGCCTATGTGCCATCCGGTCAGCCAACCCCACCAGTTCCAGCAAGTAGCACGCCCGCTCCCGGCGTTGGGGCGGGGGGATGCGGGCGAAGAACATAGGAAATGCCACATTTTCCAATGCCGTCATCGTGGAGACGAGATGGAAGGATTGGAACACAAAGCCCACCTCCCGGCGACGGTACGCAGCCAGCCCGTTTTCGTCCAGCGCGGTGAGGTCCTGATCGCGCACCCAGATGTGGCCAGCGGTGGGACGGTCCAGCCCACCCAGCAGGTACAGCAGGGTGGACTTGCCCGACCCAGAGGGGCCCATCACGCTCAGGTACTCCCCCGCCTTCGCCGTCAGGCTCACCCTGTTCAGCGCGTGCACGGTCTCTTGACCCATCTGGAAATCCCGCTGTAGATTCTGGATACGGATAAGCATTTTTCGACAATGACGTCAGAAACCGCCGGCCTGCTGGGCAAAGAGACCGCCGGCGATCGCGGGGATCATGCCCAGGGCCGTCAACAAGAGCCACACACCCAGCGTGACCAGCGCCGCCTTGCGCCGGGGCAGCCGGGCGACCACCATCACGCCGATCACCAGCAGGATCAGGTTCCAGAACAGAAAGAGGTCCACCTGCCCCAGCAGAGCCTGGAGAACAGTCTGGCCCAGGCTGGGCGGGACGAGGGCTGTTTCGCCGGCAGGGTAGTTGCTCTGTATAAAGCCGGAAAGCCCAGGGTTGGCGATCAGTTGGCCGCTGACCAGGATGTAGACCGTCTGGAGCAGGCCGCGCAGGACGTAGGGCAGCCAGGTCCACACCACCGTACGGAACATCTGGCCGAAGGTGCTACGGCCACCCAGCGCCATACCCGCCAGGTAGAGCGCCCCGGCCCACGCCAGCCAGCCCACCACCCGCCCCACCACGCTGCCAACGGCGGGGAAGACGACGATCAGCAGGGGAGAGGCAGCGATGGATTCTATCTGAGCCTGTTCCTCGGCGGGCATCTCTGCCCTTTGCCGCTCTCCCCACTGCTCCTGGGCGACGAGCACGGCCTGGCGGGTGGTAGCGGGAGCAGCGACCACAATGGGCAGGGCTGTCAAGAGCACGCCCAGCAGAACTGGAATCCACCAGGTTCGTCCCTCGCGGTCGCGCAGGTGCTCCAGCGTGACGCGGGGTCGCACAATCAGACCCCACAACAGGCGGGGCAGCCCCCAGTGCTGCGCTGCTGGTGGTTTCTGCTCGGACATCTCCTCGGGCATCGTTCTCTCCTCATCTACCGTGGATCACGAAACAGTTCTCTGGGAACACGCAGATTATAACAGGCTTCCAAGCGACTGCAAGCAGCAAATCGGAGGGCAGACATGGAGAGAACGCTCGTCCAGACGAGCGCCCAGGGTATCTTCTCAATACCTTGGGGCAAGGGCAGCGTAGGGCGGTTTTGCTAACCGCCACCGGGTCGGATAGCAAATCCGACCTACTTTCGCCCCAACTTCTTGAGAAGATATTGTTCAGGTATCACTCCAGGTCCTTGAGCCTGGTCTTCTCAATACCTTGGGGCAAGGGCAGCGTAGGGCGGTTTTGCTAACCGCCACAGGGTCGGATAGCAAATCCGACCTACTTTCGCCCCAACTTCTTGAGAAGATATCGTCCAGGTATCACTTCAGGTCCTCGAGTCTAGTCTCAGGCTCGTGGTAACGGCGGTAGTAGTGGGTCAGCGTGGCAAGAGTGAAAAACCGGTTGACCCACGCTATCTTCAGCAGAAAATGGAAGATCGGATAGGCCAGGCCAAGAGCGACTACAGCGTAGACCGATTCCAGCGCCCAGCGTGGTATCCCGCTCAAGAAAGCCAGGGCGGGAACGCGAGCCGCCAGCCAGGCCAGGAGGGCTGTTGTGGGGACGACGGTTGCCAGGAGATACACGCCCACGCCCAACAGATGACTGGCCTCGACCGCCTGGGTGGGGCAGTAGGCCATACAGCGCATACAACTCTCACAGCGGAATGTCCAATACGGCCGGCGGCGATTCCCGCTACCTCGCATCTCGATCGCATCGTTCGGACAAAACTCGGCGCAGAGTCCGCAGCCGGTGCAGCGGTCGGAGGCGAAGAACAGCCTGGCCAGGAAGAAGCGCCCTATCAGCAGGTAGCCGAGCGAGAGGGGAAGGAACCACAGGCCGAACAGGAGGGAGAGCCAACCGGTAAAACACCGTTTGCCAGAGAGGATGGGGCCTATGAAACCAGCGACTCTTTTCCTGGCCCGGGCCACGATCCCAGCCACCGTATCGGGGGAGAGACCCGGATGCACGGCGATCCAGTTGGAGGGCATGTCTATGCCCGTCGCGCCCCGGATGCGGTAACCTTTCAGGGCCAGGATGAGGGCAATGAGATAGGTGCTTGTCCCCTCGATCCCCGGCGTGAAGACCGGGCCAATCTTGCTCCCGGCGCGGGTGGCGACGACCACGGCGTGAGTGTTGTTGCGGCGCGGTAGGCGTAGGGCGAAGCGCAACATGGCCCAGGGCGCGGTGAAGCCGTGCGTCGGCATCACCAGCCCCAGGAGCGCCGTCTCGCCCTGGCCGATTTTCTCCGAGGGCCTGTCTTGAGCGCTTGTCCTGAGCATAGCCGAAGGACAGTCGAAAGAATGGGCCGACTCGATGGGACGCACGGCGACGGGCGCCCCCGTTTCGCGAGCGGCCTCGGCCATCCAGGCCGTTACGCGGTAGGAGTTACCGGTGCCGGTAAAGAAGTAGAAAGTTGCCTCTTGATAGCCCATAGTTCTATTCACTGTTGCGGCCTTCCTGATACCACGTTGAACTCGAGTTTCCTACATTGTTCGTAACTGCTCAGCCACCCTTGCGAAGGTTACGAATAGCCTTCTTGGTGATATGAATTTCGCCTATTGAAGTCACTTTCGGCTTGAGAATTATCCTCTAACCTTCGCAAGGGTTACCAGCCTGAGCAGTTACCATTGTTCATAGATTCGCGAACAAAAGGCGCTGTCCAACTGGCATGAGTCGCGTTTGCCCATGCTCTAGTCCCTGCCTACAGTATAACACATTCGGATCATCGGCGCATCGGACAACCGGACAGTCTTGGGCCGGCAGATGATAAACGAACTACCGATCCGACCGGCGCACCTTCCAGACCACGACCCCATAGAGCAGCAGGGAGACCCCCAACACGCTGCCCAGGTTCGTCCAGACCTGGACCCACGGAGTGCTCTCCAGGAAAACGAAGCGGATGATCTCCGCCAATGCCACGGAGGGCACCCAGGGAAGCATGGCCTGAACGACAGCGGGAATATCCAGGCCCAACATGTTGACAAATAGCGCGCCGATGAAAACCACCATGAGCAGCATGGTCAAACCGACCACGTCTTGCTGGCGCTCGAAGAAACTGCCCAGCACCAGGCCCACCCCCACGCCAAACAGACCAATACCGAGCACGAACAGCAGCACCACCTCCCAGTGGACCACCCCGGCCCAGTTGATGGCGAACACCACGCCGGCTGTTACCATGACGTAGAACAGCCCTGCCAAAGCCTTCCCCACCACCACCTGGCCGATGCTGGCCGGAGAGACCAGCAATGCGCTTATAGTCTTGGTCTGTTTCTCCTCGAACAGCAGCGTCGGCACCAGTTGAATGCCCATCATGAGGATGACGGTCACCGGCGTTATTGTGACCATGAGTAGCCACAGCCCCGAATCAGAGGGGGGATACACGATGTTCTCCTCAACGTTGATACGCACCGGCTGACCCACCAGTTCCTCGATCTGCTCTTCAAAGTCGGCTTTCAACTGGGATGCCTTCATGCGATTGGCCCAGGCCACGTAACCGTCAAGTTCAGGCTGTCCGCCATCTTCCAGCACCTGGTCGAAATCGTCCGGCACCGCCAGGCCAAACTCCACGCCCAGGCCAAAACCCGTACTCCCGATAACCTGCTCCACTTCTGTAAGTGATCTTACTCGCTGCACTTGGTACTGATTGCTGTTCTCCAGTTCGGCGGTCAGCCGCGACTCCCCAGGGTCGTACACCAGCACCGGGGTTTCCGGCGGGACCAACGTCATCCCCATCACCTTGGGCATCAACAACATAAAGCCCATCCCCAGGATCAGGGAGATGATGAGTTTATTCCTGAGTGAATCAACGATGTCCTTCGACGCGATCGTCCACGTGATATACAAAGCGTCAGTCAATTTCTTTCTGGTTGTATTCATTTTTCCCTACTCCTCAAATTACCGATCCGCCCGGCGCACCTTCCACACCACCGCCGCGAAGACCAGAACGATGCCCCCTAGCGCGACAGTCAGATTGGTCAAGAGCTGCCCCATCGGCGCGCTGCTGGACATTGAGAACTGAAATATTCTCACCAGCGCTGATGTCGGGAGCCACGAGAATACCGCCTTCAGTCCCGGCGCCAGATTAGGCTCCTGGGAAAAGAACGCTGGAATTACCAGGACGAACATGACGGGTAGCATCCAAATGATCATGTGCTGTTGGGATCGGATAAGGCTGCCCAGCGCCAGCGCCAACCCAATGGAAAACAGTGCGCAGCCCAGGAACGCCAGGAGCGCCAGCCCCCAATTGGTGACGTAAGCCCAGTTGAGGGCAAAAAACAAACCACCACCCAGCAGGACGTAAAATAACCCCGCCAGGGCTTTGCCCATCACCACCTGACCGGCGCTGGCCGGAGAGACCAACAGAGCATCCAGGGTCTTGGTGCGTTTCTCTTCCATCATCAGGGCGGGCACCAGGGTGATGACCACAAAAAAGGTTGCAAAGAGAATGTGAAAGTGCACACCAGAAGTTTCCACGTCGGGGGCGGGGATAATAAAGTTTTCCCCAATCTCGACGCGCACTGGCTGGCCGAGCAGTTCGCTGAACTTCTGACTGTATTTGACTTCCAATTCAGCCGCCCGCGCGCGATTGACCCAGAGTATATAACTGGAAAGGGTCGGTTCGCCGCCCGATGCCAGAGTCTGGTCGAAATCAGCCGGGATGACCACGCCAATCTGCTTGTAGCCCATCATCCTTTCCATCTCGTGAACGGAGGCTGCTTCGTAAAATCTAAATGTGTAGCCATCAGATAACTCGGTTGGCCCGACAGTCAGGCTGGAACTGCCTTCATCGTAGACAGCCGTGTCGATGCGCTTATCAAAGGGTCGCAGGGTGGAGGACCACCAGAAAAACACCACCATGCCCATCATCAGGATGATATTGGTGCGGGTGTTCTTGTTCTTTAGGGCGTCCACAATGTCCTTCGAACCGATTGCCCAGGCCATGTACAGGTTATCCATCAAATTTGTTTTCATCGTGTAACTCCTTTTTTCGTCTAAACTTTATCACTAAACAGAGCACATCCTTTAGGGCGACCACAAGGGGCGACCACAAGGGTCGCCCCTACCCTAGGGTGGTGAAAATCAGTTCAGTTTAGGCGGTTTTTGGCTGCAAGATTGGTACCGTTTTTGTTCCTTTGTCTCTCCAAGGCAATTTGGCAGTTGAGGGTTTCTCTGCTATAGTGTCCCAATTCTGACAGATTGTGGGAG
>JAUWNP010000260.1 GCA_030612585.1 Anaerolineae bacterium | reverse complement strand
GGGGGGGAAATCGAGTTGCGCGTCAGCGACGACGGGCGCGGCTTCGCCCCTGAGGGCATCCCGCCGGAGAGCCTGGGGTTGGGCATCATGCGCGAGCGGGCCGAGGCGATCGGCGCCGCGCTCGATATTGACAGTGAGGTGGGCCACGGTACGCAGGTCGTGGTCGTTT
Organism: Anaerolineae bacterium; assembly: GCA_030612585.1. The sequence goes on along the minus strand of JAUWNP010000260.1, from coordinate 5,481 downwards.
GGAAAGCCACAGGCGGAGAGGAGCAACTATGCCCGCGACAAACCCTATTCGCGTAATGTTGGTGGACGACCACGCCGTAGTGCGCAGCGGCCTGTCCGCTTTCCTGCTGGCCTTCGCTGACCTGGAACTGGTCGCAGAGGTCGGCAGCGGCAAGGCGGCGGTGCGCTTGTGCGAGCACCTCGCGCCCGACGTGGTCCGGCGGGCCCTGGGGATGCCGGGGATGGACGGGGCGGCCGCCACCCGCGCTATCCGCGAGCGATGCCCGCAGGTGCAGGTCATCGCCCTGACCAGTTTCAAGGAGAAAGAACTGGTGCAAGGGGCACTGGAGGCCGGGGCCATCGGCTACCTGCTCAAGAACGTCACCGCCGACGAACTGGCCGATGCCATCCGGGCCGCTCACGCCGGCCGACCGACGCTGGCCCCGGAGGCAGCCCAGGCGCTGATCCAGGCCACGAGGGAACCGCCGTCCCTGGGCTACGATCTGACCGAACGGGAACGGGAGGTGTTGGCGCTGATGGTCGAAGGGCTGAGCAATCCCGAGATCGCCGAGCGGCTGGTGGTGAGTCGCTCCACCGTCAAGTTCCACGTCAGCAACGTCCTCTCCAAACTGGGTGTCACCAGCCGCACCGAGGCGGTGTCCCTGGCCCTACAACATCACCTGGTCACCTGACCAGGTAAAAGACTAGCTACCTGACCAGGCTCGAAACTCCCCGGTTGGCCGATGCGCCGGGGGGTTTTTTGTGTTACACTGTGAGCGGAAATGAGGAGTGAATGAGTAAGGAGTAGATGAGCAAATGGGTGTAAGGCACATGCGTGTTTTATTGGCTGATGATCAATCCAAGGTACGCTCGGCGCTGCGACTGGTGTTGGAGCAGCAGCCGGGCGTCAGCATCCTGGGGGAAGCCGTTGACGTCACGGGCTTGCTGGATTGGGTGAAAGCGGCTTGCCCCGACCTGGTATTGCTCGACTGGGAGTTGCCCGGCCTGGAAGCAGATGGCCTGCTACCCACCTTGCGCGAACTCTGTCCGCGTCTGGTGGTGATCGCGCTCAGTGGGCGGCCGGAAGCACGCCAGGCGGCGCTGGACGCCGGGGCTGACGCTTTCGTCAGCAAGGGAGACCCCCCGGAACGGTTGCTGGCGGCGGTGAACGATTGCTGTCATAGGCGACACAACAACGAATTTGGAAATCAACGAATTTAGAATGGAACGAATGGCCGAGTGAGAGAAAACTCGTTTGTTTCCCAATTCGCTATAGTGTTTGTGGGCGCAAAACAGATTTCCCGATAAAACTCGATCAAACAAAGTGAGGAAGAGCAATGTTGTTCGATCCATATCTGGCCCAACGGTTGGCAGAGGAACGCATCAAGGATAGATTGCGGGAGGCCGAGCAGTACCGGCTGATTCGGGCGGCCCAAGGTCCCCAGAAGGCGCGGGGATGGTGGACGCCGGTGGCGTTGATGCTCGGCAGTCTGGCGGGCCTCATCGTTCGACCGCAGAGTTGATGACCCGCTGTCAGACGGTCTGCCGCAGGAAAAGGAAGGAGTATGCTATGCCAGGTCCGTGGTATGTAGAACTGTACAAGAACTTTGCCGATTATGACCAGGAGCCGTATACGCAGGGCACGCAAGGCGAAGTGGACTTTATCGAACAAGAGATCGGTCACGACAAGTCCAAGACCATTTTGGACGTGGGGTGCGGAACCGGCCGCCACGCGCTGGAACTTGCTTGCAGGGGGTACCAGGTCGTGGGTCTCGATCTGTCCGAGTCGCTGCTGGCTCAGGGGCGCAAAGCGGCGCAAGCGGAGAACCTCGGCGTCACATTCATCGCCGGCGACGCGCGCGCATTGGATTTCGAGGCCCAGTTTGACGTAGCCCTCTCGATCTGTGAAGGCGCGTTTTCGCTGATGGAGACGGACGAGATGGATCTCCTGATCCTGGAGAACGTGGCCCGTGCGCTTAAGTCGGGCGACAAGTTCATCCTGACCGCCCCGAACGCCGCCTTTATGCTGACGCGCGATCCAGGAGCAGGCGCGTTCGACGCGCTGACATTCCGGGAAACGTTCACCCTGGAGGCAACCGGCGTGGATGGGGACAAAAAGAGCCTGGATTGTATCCAGCGCTACTACACCTGCCCGGAGTTGAAGTTGTTGCTGAAGCAGGCCGGGTTTAGGACCGTCGAGTTTTTCGGCGTGACGGAGGCCGGATTCGACCGGCGGGCCAGGCCGTCCCAAGACCACTTTGAGATAGGCGTGATTGCGGAAGGATAGATAGTCGAAAGGAGAAGAAAATGAACCTTGTGGTTAAAGTAGTCATAACGCTCATCGGCCTTCTCGCGGTTCTGGCGGGTATCGCCTGGTTGGGACTCCAGGTGCAGCCGAAGCCCTTTCCCGCCTACCCGGAGCAGACACCGGCGCTGAACACCATCGAGTTGCCGGCAGATTTACCGGCGCCCGTCGCCCGCTACTATGAGACCATCGTGGGGGATCAGATTCCGGTCATCGAATCGGCGGTTATCAGCGGGCGGGGCAAATTGCGGGTCTTTGGCCTACGCTTCCCTGCACGTTTCAGGTTCACCCATATCGCCGGCCAGGGCTACCGGCACTATATCGAAGCGACCATCTTTGGCTATCCGGTGATGAAAGTCAACGAGTGGTACCTCGACGGCAAGGCCCGCATGGAATTGCCTGTCGGCGTGATCGAGAACGAGCCCAAGGTTGACATGGCCGCCAATCTGGGTCTGTGGGGAGAATCGGTTTGGCTACCGTCAATATTCATCACCGATCCCCGCGTGCGCTGGGAAGCCATTGGCGATACCTCCGCCCGCCTCGTGGTGCCCTTCGGTGATGAGGAGGATACTTTCACCGTCACGTTTGACCCCGAGACCGGGTTGATGCGCACGATGGAGGCGATGCGCTACAAGGAAGCCACAGACGAGGCCAAGATTCCCTGGCGCAACGAGCCGCTGGGCTGGCAGACCTTTCACGGCATCATGATCCCGTCGCCCGCAGCCACGACCTGGCTGGACGAGGGGACGCCCTGGGCCGTGTGGGCGATTGAGGACGTGGTCTACAACGTGGATGTTTCCGAGTACATCCGGGCGAGGGAGTATTGAGGGAGGAGTCAAAGATGGATGAGCAAACCAGGATCACACGCCGCCGGTTCCTGATGCTGACCGGAGGCGCAGTTGGAGCAAGCGTGCTGTGCTGCGGCGGTCTGGCGACATTGGGCCTGCGTCAGCCGGCCATAGAATACATCGAATCAGACTGTGGAAAGGAGGAGAACGTGGGAGACAAGATATTGGTAGCCTACGCCAGCCGTGCCGGGTCAACCGGCGAGGTGGCTGAGACCACCGGACAGGTATTGTGTGAGGCAGGGGCGGCAGTGGACGTGCGCCTGGCCAAAGACGTGACCGACCTCAGCCCCTATCGGGCTGTGGTCGTGGGCAGCGGCATTCGCGTGGGCAAATGGTTGCCCGAGGCGGTGGGGTTTGTGGAGAAGCACCGGGGGGTCTTGAGTCAGGTGCCCGTGGCCTACTTCGCCGTTTGCCTGACGCTGAAGGAGGACACGGAGGAGAACCGCCGCGAGGTGGCGGCTTACCTGGACCCGGTGCGCGAGGTGGTGCAGCCGGTGGACGTTGGCCTCTTCGCGGGAGTGATGGACTACGGCAAGTTGCCCTTCATCTTCCGACTGATGATGAAGGCGATGAAATCGCCGGAGGGCGACTTCCGCGACTGGGAGGCCATCCGCGACTGGGCAGGCCAGGTGCGTGCCCGTCTGGTGTGAAGCACCTGGTCACCTGACCAGGCTCAAAACTCCCCGGATGGCCGATGCGCCGGGGAGTTTTCTGTGATACACTGGAAGTGCAGGATTGAGCAGACAACTACTCAGCAAGTTGAAGAGGAAGGTGGTGAGCAGTATAGATGATGCAGCAGTAGCAGATTTCCAAACGACAAGACCGAGTAAGAGAACGTTCAACAGCAAAGGAGAAAAAAGATGGAAAGCAAAAGATTTCTGAATGCATTGCCGCTGGTCGCGTTGGCGGTAGGTGCACTGGCGTTGTTGCTGATGACCAGTCTGTTGGTCGGGTGCGGCAGCAGCACGGTCAAAGTCGGCTGGGTGGGATCGAGCGACTCTGGACATATAGGATACCGCTACACCACCTTCGATGGAGTGGAGCGGAAGACGTTCCGCGCTGAGGCTGGTCAGACCATGACCTTTGACTACGACGTCACCGTCGAGAAGGGAGCGCTGGTGCTCAAAGTCGGCGATCCCGACAAAGTCTTCTGGGAGGAAACGTTCCGCGAAGACGCTGCTGACACCATCACTCTGACGGTGCCGCAGAATGGACTTTACACTATTCGCATCGAAGGGCAGGCGACCGGTGGCAGTTTCGATCTCTCGTGGAGCGTAGGGGAGTAAGGCACGTGGGTGCTCGGCGCTGCCGCTTCGCCTGGGGCAGTGCCGGGCGCCTCACACGACTCGGCCAGCAGCACAGTAATGGGCTAGAGACGCAGATTGACCAGGAGGAGAGGATGAATACTTTAATGGTCTCTCATTCCAGAATCACGTTACCAAAGCATATTCATTTGTCCTTTGTTGTGCGCCTGCTACTGGGCACGGCGCTCTCTGCACTGAGTGCCGTACTTTTGACCCTCGCAATGCCACCCTATGGTATCTGGCCTCTGGCATTGCTCGGTCTCTTACCCATAATCTTGGCCCAATATCGTATCTTGCCGTCGCGCCTTTCCAGTATAGCGACTGCGGTCACTATTGGTGGGTTAGTTGGCTTGTACATCATGGACGCCTTTCTGCAATTGCCCGGTGCGCCATGGTATACGAAAGGCCTGCCACTAATCTTCGGCCTTATCATCTTGAAGGTATCTCGGCGATTGGATTGGCTGGCTGTGCCTGGCCGAGATGGTCGTCTTCCTTGCACTCGACATCATCACAGCGCGGAGGGAAACGTCATAATGCAGCGCGGTGGTTGTTCGCCACCGCGATTGTTGTGATCTCTGGGCCGATGCGCCAGAGACAGATTTGTTGTGCAATGGACGTGACAAATCGAGTGAGCGGTAGCTGACATCCCCACACCAAACGAAAGAGGAGTGTACAAAGTGGGTTGGAAGAAATGGCGAGACATCATCAAGCGGCACTTTGGTCGTGGGATCTGTCCGTACCAACTGTCGTTCGTGTTGGGGTCTGCATTACGCCGACTTGTTCTGTCGCCGGAAGAACTGGTCGACCGATTGCGCCTCAACGGGGCTGCGCTGGTGCTGGAAGTGGGGCCGGGGCCAGGTTTTTTCAGTGTTAAAGCCGTGCGTCATAGCCCCACATAAAATATTCGGTAGTGGTTACATGTTGACTGATAACGCTCCAAATGGTATTCTGTGTCGAAAAGCCGGCCAGGAGGAGCACCATCATGATCCAGCGTGTTATCACGTATCGCTGCACGAAATGTAACAGCATAAACATAGGAAAGAACG
>JAUWNP010000122.1 GCA_030612585.1 Anaerolineae bacterium | reverse complement strand
GAGAGGCTAGGCGATAGCCTCGACCTCGAAGAAGTAGCCGGTGCTGGGGACCGTGTGGATGAAACAGGGCTTGCGAGGGTCGGTCTCGATCTTCTGGCGCAGCCGGTAGATGAACTGTTTGACTAACTCTGTCTCGCCCAGGTACTCTGGGCCCCACACGCGGGTCAGGATGGCATCCCGGCTGAGGACCTTGCCGGCGTGGTGCACGAGGTAGTCGAGAACCTCGAATTCGGTTGGAGTCAGATGGACAATCTTGCCACCAACCACAGCGTGACGGCGAGAGCGGTCTAGCACGAAGGCCCCCTGGGTGAAAACGAGGATGTCGGGAGTCTCGTCTTTGTTGGCGGCACGCCGCAGGGAGGCCGCCAGGCGAGAGGTGAGTTCCTTTTCGTTAAAAGGCTTGGTGACGTAATCGTCGGCGCCGAGCGCCAACCCGCGCACGATGTCATCCACAGTCCCCCTGGCGGTGAGAAAGATAATGGGAACCTCGGTCATCTCGCGCAGGCGGCGGCAGATTTCAAAGCCGTCGTGCATAGGCATCATAACGTCCAGGATGATGGCGTCGGGGTGTATCTCGTAAGCACGACGTAGACCATCGAGGCCGGAGGCGGCCATAGTGACATCGAAGCCGTTGCCGGTCAGGGCAAGTTTCAGCATGCGGAGTATATCTACGTCATCGTCAATGACCAAAATGTGGGGCATTGTTTTTGCTTCACTCCTTGTTAGTCCGTGTCGCAACTACTTGACAAGACTTAGAGCATCTCGACCGCTCCCGGCGGATCGTCAGATCCGGCGGCTTGGTGGTTCAAAAACGCCGGTACATAGTTGAGAATTGTCAATAATCTGCGTCTCGTTGTTGCCCCTGGCCTGGATCTGGCGACCCAGATCGAGCGACTGAGTAATCAATCTGTGTCCAGAGTAATGTATCACAAATGCGGAGGACTGTCAAGCGTCAGGGCCAACGTGGCCAACATGTTGCATCCATAACCAGCCAGCCGCACCGGCGACGATGGCCTCGACGACCAGCAGGGCGGCGATGACTGTAGCCACGTCTGCCCAGAAGCGCATGGGGAACAGGCGGATCAGGGTGTCGGAGTAGGGGAAGATCCAACTTTCACCCGCAAAGAAGATGCGGTGAAACGTGGTGAAGAACTCTCCCCAACTCAGCAGCATGTATGCGCCGACGGCTCCCATCAATCCCAGGGTGAGCATACTACCGCTCAGGATTGCAGCAGGGGCACGCTGGCGCGTATGGCTTGAAGCGGACAGCGCTGTTATGCCACCGAGCAGCGCCAGCGCGGCGACGATGCCGGCTTTCATTATGTAGTTGTACACCATCTGCACATCGGCCATGTGGCGCAACTCCCGCGCGTTGAAGGCACGCTCACCGTCAGGGAGGCGCAGATTGCCCAGGAGCGAGATGTCCGCGTTGGTTCCCAGGTAGTCCACGCAGACCTCGGCCATGTGAGTGCGCTGTGTTATGGAGAGGTCATAAGGATCGGGCGGGAAATCCGCCTTCCTATACTCCCAGTGCACGAACCAGTGACCGGTCACGATGTGCACGTTAGCCGCGAGCAGGAGGATAGGCAGGGCCAGCACAAGCAGCCATTGAATCAGACGGGGCCATAGTGTGTTGTGGGTCATCATTCTCCTTAGGTCAAGGAGTAGGGAGTAAGGAGTAAGGGAGAAGCCACATACTCCCTACTCCCTACTCCTTACTCCCTCCTCTCACAAAGTCCAAGACGAGCGCGTTAGTCATCCATTCGATGGAGGCGCGGTCGTCGGTGAAGATGACCTCGCCGGGTATTGTGGGACGCAGGTTTGCCGTTGCCTGTAGCGCCGCCGGGTACAGGAATTCGTCCTCCTCCAGGCCGGGCAGGTTAGCTAGCAGGTTGCTGGCCTCGCTGGGCTGGACGGTGGCGACAACGATGGCGTTGAAACTGTCCGGCACGTCTATCACGTGGGCTGAGGGGAAAACTTCGAGCAACGTTGCCATCATTGCCTCCACCAGCCGGTAGTCCTCCGGCGTATGCCCGACGTTGATCACGACGACGCCATCGTTGGTGAGATGGTCGCGTACCTGGCGGAAGAATTCCACTGTCGTCAGGTGCGGGGGGATGTAGGGTAGCCGGTAGGCGTCCACGCCGATGACGGTGTAGCGCTGCTTGGAGTGGGCCAGGTAGTAACGCCCGTCGGCGACGATAACATTGAGGTTGGGCTCGTCCATCGCGAAGTACTCCTGCCCCACGCGCACGATCTGGGGGTCAATCTCCACCCCGTCAATGGGCAGCGGCCCGTAGACGGCGGTGTACTGCCGGGCGATGGTTCCGGCGGCCAGCCCGATGAGCGCCACGCTCTCGACCCGGTCGGGGGTGTAGGGTGGGGGGTTGAAGTAGGGGGCGATGAGGAAGTAATCCCACGGCCCGGTGGTGTGCAGTTGTTGGGGACAGTAGACGGAGTGGATGCCTTGCCCTTCGTTCAGCAGCAGGTAGCGGCAGCCTTCTCTCTCCACCACCTGGATGTAGTTGTAGGCCGACTCGGTCTCGTAGATGGTGTTTTCTGCTCCCTTGACTGGCTGCCCGCGCAGGATGAGGGCCAGCAGGATGATGATGGCTGGCATCCAGAGGTAGAGAAGCAGGCGGCGTGGCCTGCTGCGGGACAGGCCGAAAAGCGCGATGGTCAGCAGGAACAGTGACAGCAGGGTGAAGGTGTAACGCGTGCCGATGGTGGGCACGAGCACCAGGTCGGGCAGGAATGCGCCCAGGAAACTGCCAGCGGTCGAGATGGCGTAGACGCGACCGGCAGTCTGGCCGGCGCTTTCTACGTCTTTCATCGCTAGCCGGATGGTGAAGGGTGAGATACAGCCCAGCAGTGTGACGGGGATGCTGAAGAGGATGAGGACGGCGATGAAGGAGCCGCCGAGCATGACGACGTTGAAATCGGCGAAGCCGTTCGGCTGACCGCTCACGGCGAAGCCTGGCGACGCCAGCGAGAGCACAGGGCGGGCGGCGAAGGGAATGATGCCGACGAGGAAGGCGGCCCAGGCCACGATCTGGTAGAGCGTGGAGGGGTGGGGGGAGCGGTCGGCCCAGCGGCCGCCGAGGAAGTAGCCCGCCGTCAGGTAGAGCAGGATCAGCCCGATGATGGCCGCCCACACCAGGTTGGCGGTGCCGAAGTGGGGGCGGAGCAGGCTGGAGGCGGCCAGTTCGATGGCCAGTGAGACCAGCCCGCCGGCGAAGGCGGTGACGTAGAGGTAGGAGTTCTGTCTGCGCATACGTGCTGAATTATACCGCCTTTGCGCGTTCAGGCAACCTGAGACCTGATAGGTTTTTGAAGGCTCTCTCGGAAACCTGTCAGGTCTGACTTGACGTTCGTCCCTCATTGGTATACCATGTTTGTTGAGGAGATATGTGCGGTGAGTGACGCAAGGGTAAAACTGGGCCGGCGGGGGGAGGAACTGGCTGTCGTGGAGTTGACCCGCTGCGGCTACGAGATCGTGGCGCGCAACTGGCGCTGCCAGACCGGCGAGGTGGACGTCGTGGCCCGCCGGGACGAGGCGTGGCACTTCTTCGAGGTGCGCACGCGGCGTGGGCGGGAGTTCGGCGCGCCGGAGGAATCCATCACGCCGGCCAAGCAGCAGCGCATGATTGACGTGGCGCTCACCTACCTGGGCGAGCACGATCTGGACGACGTGGACTGGCGGGTGGGCCTCGTGGCGGTGGAGATGGACCGGGCGGGGAGGCTACTGCGATTGGAGGTGTATGACAGCATCAGTTGAGAGGGGAGAGGAAGAGAGAGGAGAGTTGTTGGTCATTGTGGGGCCGACGGCGGTGGGCAAGACGGCGCTCTCGCTCCATCTGGCCGAGGTATTGGAGGGCGAGATTGTCTCCGCCGACTCTCGCCTGTTTTACCGGGGGATGGATATCGGCACGGCCAAGCCCTCTTTTGAGGAGCGCGCCCGGGCCCCCCATCACTTGATAAACATAGCCGAGCCCGACGAGACGGTGGGGCTGGTTGAGTTTCAGGAGCGGGCCTATTCCAGTATCGCGGACGTACACGCCCGTGGAAAGTTGCCACTGTTGGTTGGGGGTAGCGGGCAGTACGTGCGGGCTGTCGTGGAGGGCTGGTGTATCCCCCGCGTCCTGCCCGATCATGCCCTGCGGGCCGAACTGGAGGCTCAGGCCGAGCGCGATGGGGCTGAGCAATTGCATGCCCGCCTGGCCCAGTTGGACCCCGACGGTGCGCAACGTATTGACTTCCGCAACGTCCGCCGGGTCATCCGCGCGCTGGAGGTTTGCCTGATCACGGGGCGGCCCATCTCCGAGCAGCAGCGCAAGCGACCGGTTCCCTATCACATCCTCCAGGTCGGCTTGACGATGGAGCGAGCGGCCCTCTACGCCCGCGTCGAGCAGCGGGTGGAGGCGATGATGGCCGCCGGGTTGGAGAACGAGGTGCGGCGATTGACGGAGACGGGATATGGGTGGGATCTCCCGGCGATGTCGGGGCTGGGGTACGTGCAGTTCAGGCCTTACTTCGAGGGGCGGGCGGTGCTAGAGGAGGTGGTGGCGGAAATCAAGCGGGCCACGCGTCGCTTCGTTCGCCATCAGTACAACTGGTTCCGTCTTAGCGATCCCGCCATCCGGTGGTTCGACGTTACCAGGACGACGGCGGATGAGATTGAGGCTGTGGTGAGGGTCTGGTTGGAGGGTGATCGAAGTTGAGATGGCGCGTTTGCCTCAATAGTAGCCTGGTGGTAGAATAGCCGTCAGTGGTTAGCCGTTAGCAGTTAGTAATTGGAGAGGAGACCGATGCGGGTGCGCCCGGCGTGGCCAAGAGACCTGGAAGCGTGTGGTGTGTTGGATCACTCCTACACTACCGACCGTGTCTGGCAGATGGAGACGCGGAATGGGAATGGCGTGCAGGCGATCACCTTCCGGGTGGTGCGTCTGCCCCGTGAGATGCGGGTCAATTACCCTCGTCAAGATGAGCATCTGCTGGCGGGGTGGCGGCGGCGTGATGGCTTCCTGGTGGCGGAGGAGGGACGCGTTCACGGTTACGTGGCGTTGACCGCCCAAATTGAGAACGGCATTGCCTGGGTGGGTGATCTGGTTGTAGACCGGCCCCAGAGGCGGCGTGGTATAGGAACGGCACTGTTGCAAGCCGCGGCTCAATGGGGGCACGATCACGATCTGGCGCGACTGGTAGTCGAAGTGCAGACCAGAAACTATCCAGCCATCCGGTTCTGTCAGTCGCGAGGGTTGGCCTTTTGCGGCTATAACGATCATTATTGGCCACACCAGGATATTGCTTTGTTTTTTGGAGAGGCGTTGCGGTAGCGTAGGAGCGTAGAACTGGGTCGTAGTCAGGTTGATGGAATTCTTATCGGTGCTCGCATTACAAGAGTTTCTTGAACTGATCAACGTTGTGCTGCTCTCGGGCATCGTTATCGTTTCCTCTGCCCTCCTGCTCTATCTTATCGTATACAGTCCCCGCAACAACGTAGCCCGTTCGTTCGCCATGCTGCTGGTCTGTGTGCTGGTTGCCTATTTTGTGGACCTGGCGCTGTTCGGCGTCGAAGACCTGGACGCGGCAATTCCCTGGCTGCGATTCCAGTGGGTGGGCATCGCCTTCACCCCGGCCGCCTATCTGAGTTTCTCCAACGCTCTGCTAATCACTACCGGTGCCCGGAGCAGGTTGCGCGACATTGCTGTCCGTGCCAGTTACTTTTTCAGCGCCTTTCTGTTGCTGGGTGCGGTCTTCACCGACCACGTCGTGCGCGGTGGCGCGCTAGCGCCTCATGTCTCTCATCTGCTGCCGGGGCCACTTTTTCCGTTCTTCGTCCTTTATTTTTTCGCCGCCGTGGGTTGGGGAGTGGCCAATGTCCTCCGGGCGCGCCGCCGCTGCCTTACCTCAACCTCGCGGCGTCGAATGACCTACCTGATGGCCACCTTTGCAGCGCCAGCGGCAGGTGTCTTCCCCTATCTGCTGCTCACTGGCTGGCCCGCCTTTGCGCCTGGTGTTGCCCTCTGGCTGCCGCTAGTGCTGGGGAACGTGGCCGTCGGACTGATGCTGGTGCTCCTGTCGTACAGCGTGGCTTTCTTCGGCGCGCTCACCCCCGACCGGGTGGTGAAGCACCGGCTGGTACGTTTCTTGCTACGCGGGCCGCTCGTCGCCACGCTGGTGGTCGTGGTGATCGTCGCTGCGTTGCAGGCGGAGGGATGGCTTGGTCTTCCAGGCCGCCGTCTGATGCTCTTTGGCGTCGTCGGCGTCATCCTGCTGCTGCAACTCGGCATCGAATTGGCTAAGCCTTTGATTGACCGGGCGCTCTACCGCCGGGATCAGCCGGAGATCGAGTGGATTCAGCAGTTGGGCAACCGGCTGCTCACGACGACTGACCTGCGCCAGTTTCTGGAGAACGTGCTCGCGGCGCTGTGCGACTTGCTGCGGGTGAGGACCGCCTTCGTGACCGTCATAGACGGCGGCGTGCCTCACCTGGAAGTCGTGTGTGGACCGCTGGAGCCGGGAGCAGCCGACTTATCGCCGGAGGCGTGGCAGGCGTTGGCTGGGTCCTCCTCAGGGGTAAGGCGTATCGAGCGGCATGGAGACCTATTCGTCTGGAACGGCTACTGGCTGGTCCCATTGTACACTCCTTTCTCATCTCTCCTCATTGAGGGAGGGGCTAAGGGGAGGCGCGTTGTCGGTGTGGTGGGCGTGGCGGCGCGAGCGGCGGAGCCGAACCTGAGTCCGGAGGAGCGGGCGGGGATGGAGGCCTTGCTCACCCAGGCAGTGGCGGCACTGGAGGACCGTCAACTTCAACAGGGCATTTTCAGTGCGCTGGAGCGGATTATCCCGGAGATTGAGGATATCCAGCGTCGCCGTGGGGTGTTGCACTACGTTGGGGAACAGGCGCTCTCTGGTTTCAGCCTGGTGGAGGCCAACGAGTTCCGGCAGTGGGTCAGAGGTGCGCTCAGTCATTACTGGGGCGGACCCAAATTGGCCACTAGCCCGCTCCTATCTTTACACGTGGTGGAGCGTGCGGCGCGGGAGCGTGATGGCAATGTGATGAAGGGGCTACGGACTGTGCTCAAGCAGGCCATTGAACGGCTACGTCCAGACGGGCAGCGCCAGATGACAGCGCCGGAATGGGTTCTGTATAACATTCTGGAACTTAAGTTCCTCCAGGGGCGCAGGGTACGCGAGATAGCGCGGCGGTTGGCGATGAGTGAATCTGACCTGTACCGCAAGCAGCGCATAGCGATCGAGGCAGTGTCGCAGACGTTGGCAGAGATGGAGCGGGAGGAGTTGAGCAATGGAAATGCCGACTCTCTTCCCTCGCAAGGAGGGCGGGAGGAGGGAACTCCGGTTTGACAAGGCGTTAGCGCCGTCATATAATGAACGTACGTAGGGGCCGGCGACGAGATGGGGCAAGACCTCCGAGGTTTACAGATTTGTGCCCCCCCCAGAACGTTATTAACAGTACGACACTCGCTTTCAGGGCCAAATACGCTGCCTAAACCTCGGAGGTCTAAATGGTGGCCCCCAGATATTGAGATGATACCAACATACGTAGGGGCTGGCGATGCGAGTGGATGTGATGTGTGGAACGTGGGATGTGAAGGTGGAGTTTGGGAGGCGAGTGAACGATGAGCGAGATGGAGGGGTGGGTTTCTGGGGGTGTGCCACCGGATGAGGGATATTGGGGGGCGCTATTGCGCGATGGAGAGAACGGGAGAGCGGCTCCTGCCGCCAGTCGGGCGAGCCTGGGGGATGGAGGGAGCCTCGAAGCCTCCAGAGCGGCGGCATCGGTGGAGCCGGTGGTTGTTGAGGACCGGTGGAGAGACGCTCGCGAGGCGATGGAGCGAGGCGAGGTGCTTGAGTTGCCGGTAGTAGGATGCAATCGCGGGGGAGTGCTGGTTGGTTTGAATGGTCTGCGCGGTTTCGTCCCTGCTTCTCACCTGTTGAGCCTCTCGCCCTCTGCGGACGGGGGTGAGCGTCACAGTGAGTTGCGGCGCCTCGTAGGGACTCGGTTGTGCCTCAAGATCATCGAACTGGATCGGGAACAACGTCGTTTTGTCCTTTCGGAGCGGGTTATCCGTCATGATGAGGGCCGCCGCCAGGAGTTATTGAGTGAACTCTCTCCCGGTGATGTACGTCAGGGCCGCGTGACCAATCTCTGTTCCTTTGGCGCCTTCGTGGACCTGGGTGGGGTGGAGGGGTTGGTGCACGTCTCGGAACTTTCGTGGGGACGGGTAGATTACCCCGGTGATGTTCTTGAGCCGGGCCAATCCGTGGAGGTGTACGTCCTCAATGTAGACCGTGAGCGTGAGCGTGTGGGTCTGAGTATCAAGCGTCTGCAGCCCGACCCCTGGCAGTTTGCAGAGGAGCGCTACTACGTCGGTCAGATTGTAGAGAGCGTCGTCACCCGCGTGGTTGATTTCGGGGCCTTTGCGCGGGTGGAAGATGGCTTGGAGGGGTTGATCCATGTCTCGGAATTGGCAGAGGGGAATTTCCTCCACCCCCGCAACGTGGTACGAGAAGGTGACGTCGTGCCTGCACGTATTCTCAGTATTGACAGTGGGCGGCGGCGGATGGGCTTGAGTCTGCGGCAGGTGAGTGAGGGAAATGACTAGAAGAAGCAACAAGAGGCCAGAGCCACGTGTCAACTGGCGGGCGATCCTGACCAGCCCACTGTTGCAGCAGATTCTGGCTCTGCTAATCATAACGCTGGGCATGATCACGCTGCTGGCGGTGTTCCGCGTGACGACGGGGCGCTGGGCCGATGCATGGATCGGCCTGTTGCGATACTGGTTGGGCTGGGGGGTCTACCCGGTTGCTGTGGCTATTCTTCTGGCCGGCATGCTGTGGCTCCAGCATCACCTGGACCGTCCGGTGAAGTGGCGATGGCGGCCATTCGTCGGCGCAGAACTGGTCTTTTTCAGTCTGTTGGCGCTGACGCATACCCTCGCTGGCCAGGCTGATCCGTGGGCACTGGTGGAGGACGGTTGGGGTGGGGGGCTCGTTGGTTGGGCTGTTTCCGTTCTGTTTTCGATGTACCTGGGCTGGCCTGCGACCGCGCTCATCATGCTGGTCTTGCTGGTGTTTGGCCTGGGCTTGACCTTTGACTTGACCTCTGCCGACGTCAAGCGGGTCGCGGGCGGCGCGATGCGTCGCCGCTCGGCTGACCGCTCGCGACGAAGCACGGCCAAGTCTGCCACGCGGCGTGAGCGACCTCGCCCGGCGCGGCCTGCGCGTGCCGAACCTGCCCCGCAGGAGGATGTCGCCCCACTGCCTCAGGCACGCCCGGCCAGGAAACCCAGTCGCGCCGTGTCATCTTCGGCCAAGGCCGAGTCTCGTCTTGAGCCTCTTGCCGTCCCTCCTCGCCGGCGCCGGCGTGCACTCACCTTGCCCTCGCTCGATCTGCTGAACGAGGCCGAAGGGCCAGCGCTGACCGACGACGAGATCCGCGAGAAGTCGCACATTATTGAGGAAACGCTGTCTCAGTTTGGCCTGCCGGTGGAGGTCGCTGAGGTGCGCGTGGGCCCCACCGTCACCCAGTTTGGTGTCAAGCCCGGCTTTGTGGAACGTTCCGGGGCTGGTGGTCAGCGTCGTCGCCACAAGGTGCGGGTGAGCCAGATCAGCACGCTGGCGAATGACCTGGCGCTGGCGCTGGCGGCCTCCCGTCTGCGCGTCGAGGCCCCTGTGCCTGGCCGTCCCATCATCGGCATTGAGGTGCCCAACAGCGAGGTTCAACTGGTGGGTGTCCGCGAGGTGATGGAATCGAGGGAGTTTCGCAAACTCAATTCGCCGCTGGCTTTCGCCCTGGGTCGCGACGTGGCTGGCGAGCCGGTCGTGGCCGACCTGGCTACGATGCCACACCTGCTCATCGCCGGCACCACCGGATCGGGGAAGTCGGTCTGTATGAAGGCCATCGCCGCCTGCTTGATCTACAACAACAAGCCCGATGAACTGCGACTGGTCATGATTGATCCCAAGATGGTGGAACTGGTGCGTTTTAACGGTCTACCTCATCTCTATGGCCGGGCGGAGGTGGAACTGGAGCGGGTGGTCAAGGTATTGCGCTGGGTGGCGTGGGAGATGGACGATCGTTACAAACGGTTCGCCGCTGTCACCGCGCGCAATCTCGACGACTATAACCGCATGATGAAGCAGCAGGGGGAGCCACACGTCCCGCGCATCGTCGTATTGGTGGACGAACTGGCCGACTTGATGATGCTGGCTCCCGACGAGGTCGAGCGCACCATTTGTCGCATCGCTCAGATGGCCCGTGCCACCGGCATTCACCTGGTCGTGGCGACGCAGCGACCGAGCGTAGACGTGGTGACGGGACTGATCAAGGCTAACTTCCCGGCCCGCATCTCCTTCGCCACTGTGAGCCAGACTGATTCGCGGGTGATTCTGGATACGCCGGGCGCAGAGACGCTTTTGGGCAAGGGCGACATGCTCTACCTGGCGGCTGACGCGGGCTATTCGGTGCGTGTGCAGGGTTGCCTGGTCTCAGAAGAGGAGCTGGAGCGCGTGGTGGGGTTCTGGCGCGAGCAGGCCGGGCCGGTCGAGGAGGAGGCTCCCTGGGAGCGGATGATGCGACCAGGGGAACGCAGCCAGATCGAGACCGACGTGGGTGACGAACTGTTGCAAAGGGCGATTGCGCTGGTGCGAAAGACTGGCAGTGCTTCGGCCTCGCTTTTGCAGCGGCGTCTGAGCGTTGGCCACCCGCGCGCGGCGCGGCTGATGCAAACGATGGAGGAGATGGGCATTATCGGCCCGCCCGAGGCGGCTGGCCGCACGCGCCGCGTGATTATCGGGGGCGCGGGGTAAGGAATCAGCAAGCAGCCAACATATCTTCAGGAGCATACAGATGTACATCTCCCTCGGCCGCGGCCAGTTCTCGTAGTTCTTGCCCGAAGGCGCGGGCGAAGAGGGCGTAGTGTACCTCCCAGTCGGGGTCCTGCCCCAGCCAGGCTCGCGACCGATCCATGAGCCGCTCCAAGGTCTGCACCGTCGCCGGCTGGCGGCGCCACCGCGCTTCGCCAAAGACGACCCGCCGCTCGCCCCGATTCAACCCCACCACGTCCAACTGTGCGTGAGCCGAGAACCAGGAACCGACCTCCTCCAGGCGGAAGGAGAACTGACGTCGGGCGCTCAGCCGCCAGATGTGGGGGCGGGCTATCTCTTCCCAGGCTGGAGCGACCAGTTGCGCCCATCGGCTCTGTACCTCCTCCAGCACCAGGCTCTCTCTCTCCCGCATTTCCATCTGCAAGTATGACACATCGGGGGGTGCAAGTCAAGATGCTGCACTGGAGGGCGCATTTGTGAAAAAGGAAAGGCTTGCCTGAGCACGTCTGATGTGATAGAATGGCGACATGACTGAGCGACGTGCAAGCACGTGGTTAGCAGCCTGGCGCCAGGCTGTACTGGATCATCTGCCGCGCAACCGTGAAGATGCCCCGTGGCTGTGGATCCTGGCAGCCCAGGCCGAGGCTGACCCCTCACTGGCCCGCCGGATGGCCATCGTCGAGGTTCTGAGGGATGGTCGCCCGCATCCCGGCCCCGACCTGCGGACGGTGGTCGAGGAGCGTCTGGGGGAGGGCTGTTTTGGCGCGCAGGCCGAACAGACGTTGGAGGCCGACATCGCCGCCCTGCGTGCCTGGTCTATCCGCATCGGCCACAGCGACACCCCAGAGGTGGAAGGCTACTATCTCAAGGACCCGGCGGTGGTAACAGCGCGCCAGCGTCTCTACGAGGAGGAACCGAATTCGCTGCAGATCGAGACCTATCGTGCCTGGGACAATACCCGCAAGATGCGGAGTATGTTCGAGATGTTCGAATTCGCCCTCCAGCAGGCCAGGATCGGGACCCGCTCGCGTCACCCTGATTGGGATGATGGGCAAGTTGAGGCCGAGGTTCGTCGGCTGGTGACGGGGGTCGGGCTTATTGTGGAGTGACAGACCTCGGAGGTTTACACGATGCCTTGCTTGACCAGATACATCGGTTGGAGCGGTTTTTGAGTCTGAGGATGGCCTTGCGGAAACCTCCGAGGTCTTGGCTTTAGGCCAGGGGAGTGACAGACCTCGGAGGTTCACACGATGTCTTGCTTGACCAGATACATCGGTTGGAGCGGTTTTTGAGTCTGAGGATGGCCTTGCGGAAACCTCCGAGGTCTTGGTTTGTAGGGGTCTGAACGTGGGTCTTGATTGGAGAGGCAACTATGCCACGACGCAAAGTCCAATTGTGTGCAGGCGAATACTACCATCTCTACAACCGAGGCAACAATCGGGAGCGCATCTTCTACGAACGCGAGAACTATCTGTTCTTCTTACGACAGGTGCGGAGGTATCTTGTTCCTGTCCTGGAGATTATCGCCTATTGTCTGATGCCCACCCACTACCACCTGCTTGTTCTGGTCGAGACCTCCGAGGTTTTCTGAAACCTCGGAGGTCTGGGGGCCTCAAAGGCGATGATGAAGTTTGTTGTTTCTTACACCAAAGCCATGAACAAACGATACAACCGCGTCGGGGTCTTGTTTCAGGGGCCGTTTCAGGCCAGGCACGTGGACAAGGACTCCTATCTAGTGCATCTATCTTGTTACCTCCACCTGAATCCCGTGGTGGTTGGCCTGGTGGAGCGGCCGGAGGACTGGGAATTTTCCAGTTACCGGGAGTACATAGGCTTGCGGGATGGGACGTTGCCCAAGTCTGAGATTGTGCTGTCTCAGTTTCCGTCGCCAGAGGCATACCGGGAGTTTGTGGAATCCTACACCCCACGCGAGCGGGAGACAATCGCGGATTTGTTGTTTGATTGACATAACTCAGACCTCCGAGGTTTTCTGAAACCTCGGAGGTCTTGGGAGGTCTTGGGATGTCTTGGGGGGAGGGAGGGCATGACCATTTTGATCGGTACCAGCGGCTTCAGTTATAAAGATTGGGTGGGGCCGGTATACCCCGAGGGCTTGCCCAAGCAGGAGTGGCTCGCCTTCTACGGTAGCGAGTTCCCCACCTGCGAACTGAACT